>PBTA01000046.1 GCA_002726395.1 Methanobacteriota archaeon
GATGAGCCCGATGAGCCGGATGACAACACAACAGATCCTACCGACCCAGTCGACCCAGTCGACCCAGTTGACCCAACTGAACCCGGGGATGATACGGACTTGGGCGATGATACCACAGATTCTACAGATGAAGCAGAATCCGAATCAGGTATATTCGGTATGTCGTATACGCTCGTTGGAATAATCGGGGCAGTCGTCGTATTGCTATTAGTTACGGTATTCTTTGTTAGAGGAAGAGGCTCTAAGAATGACGATTGGTCGATGCAGGAGAAGGCGTATTCTGATGCTGGATTCGCTGCAGTAGCGGGTATGCCGGCACCTGATACATCAATTACGCCAGAACAACTCGCTTACGAGCAACAATTAATCGCAGCAGGTTATCCTGCAGACTACGCAAGAGCATATGCAGATCAGCATTTCCGACCTTGGCTACAGCAGTGAAGTAGAGGCAATACTCATGACCTGCCGATTATTGGCACAACTATGCAGGTAATGATGAAGACCAGTGCTGGAGATATACAGATCAAATTATACAATGAAGAGGCGCCCAAAACCGTTGAGAATTTTCTCAAACTCGTCCAAATGGGACATTATGATGGACTTCATTTCCACCGAGTAATCCAGGATTTTATGATTCAAGGCGGATGCCCGCATTCCAAAGATCCATCTTCTCGTAGAGCAGGAACTGGCGGGCCGGGCTGGCAAATTCCCTGTGAAGCTTCTGCTCTTGCGCTAAAGCACGACAGACCAGGAATACTTTCAATGGCTAATGCAGGCAGAAATACTGGTGGATCACAATTCTTCCTTACCACTGTTGCAACACCGTGGCTTAACGGTAATCACGCAGTTTTTGGCGAGGTAGTCGGCGGAATGGATGTCGTGAAAAACATTGAGAATTGCCGTAAGTTGCCAGGCGACAGACCCGCTGAGCCACAACAGATCATCAGTTGTACTGTAGTTGCTTGAGCGCTAGAATTAATTGACAGTTTGTTGGTAAGTCAACAATCGATATTATTTAATAATTAATTATTAAGCCTAGACTATGTCCAAACATCGCGTCGGAGACCGTAGAATAATTAGTATTAGTTTGCCAGAAGACTTAGCCTCAAGATTAGATCGCAGTGTCGGCAAGGGCAAATCCGGCCGTAGTGCCACAATTAGCAAGATGATTGAGACAGCCCTCTCGCCACAGCCGCCAAACAAAGTAGAGCCAACCTCTAAGCCCAAGGCAAAGCCAAGCGGAGGATTTAGAGTTGAAAGTGACACAATGGGCGACTTAGAGGTTCCAAACGACCGCTATTTTGGTTGCCAAACCGCTCGTTCGCTGATAAATTTTGATATTGGGGATGATAAAATGCCTAGAGGCGTAATACGATCTTTTGGCATCCTGAAACAAGCCGCAGCCAAGACTAACGTTTCATTGAACCAAATCGACTCTAAGGTTGGTAAATTAATCGTCCAAGCCTCGCAAGAAGTTATTGATGGAGAACTAGATGAGCATTTTCCATTGAGGATTTGGCAAACAGGTAGTGGAACACAATCCAATATGAATTCCAACGAAGTAATCGCTAATAGAGCAATTGAAATTGCTGGTGGTGAATTGGGCTCTAAACACCCAGTCCACCCTAATGATCATGTCAATAGAGCCCAGTCTTCCAATGATACATTTCCTACAGCTATGCATATAGCTTCAGCAGAGGCCTTTGTTCACGATTTACTACCTAGTGTTAGGGCGTTGAGAAACGCGTTAAACGATAAGGCAAAGCAGTGGGAAAACATTGTCAAAATCGGTCGTACTCACTTAATGGATGCAGTTCCACTAACCCTTGGACAGGAAGTTTCAGGTTGGGTTGCCCAACTAGATGCAGACCTCCGTCGCCTAGATTTTGCTTTAGATGATTTATTTGAATTAGCATTAGGCGGTACCGCGGTAGGTACTGGTTTGAACACTCATCCGCTATTTGCTCAAATGGTGGCTGATGAGATTTCCAACATCACTGGATTGATGTTTGTCAGTGCGGAAAATAAGTTTGCCCAACTAGCAGCCCATGATGCAATAGTTGCTGCAAGTGGTGCACTGAATACCTTGGCCGTGAGTTTGATGAAAATAGCTAACGACATTAGGTGGCTAGGCTCAGGGCCAAGATGTGGATTAGGTGAATTAGCCTTGCCGGCTAACGAACCAGGCTCGTCAATAATGCCGGGTAAAGTAAACCCCACACAAGCAGAAGCTATGACAATGGTTTGTTGTCAAGTGATGGGCAACCACACTGCGATTACAATCGGCGGTTCTCAAGGTAATTTTGAGTTGAATGTATACAAACCAATGATGATCCACAATCTACTCCACTCGACAAAATTGCTCACTGATGCTTGCCGTTCAATGCGAGAAAATTGTGTAGATGGATTGGAGCCAGTTAGGGATAATATCAACAACCATTTGGAAAATTCTCTCATGCTAGTTACCGCACTTAACAATCAAATAGGGTATGATAAGGCTGCTAAGATTGCGAAAAACGCTCATGAAAAAGGGCTTACTTTGAGAGAATCAGCATTAGAACTGAAGTATTTGACTAATGAGGAGTTTGATTTGTGGGTTCGGCCAGAACAAATGATTGGGCCCTCAGTCAAGTAGTTACAAGAAATCGGATAAAGACATTTGTCTTGCACGGTCATTTTGAAATAGTGAATCGGTACTATTTGCTAACCATTCAACATTTTGTTTGGTGTAAGTATCAACGCCATATTTCTCCATAACGTGAAGAGTTACTTTGATGTATTTTCTTACCGCTCCTTCTGAAACGGTTAAGGCTAGATTTCCGTTACACAAATCGCCCTCGGATTTCACCACCCCCATCGAGGCAAAACCGGAATTACCCGCTTTACTGATCTGTATGCACTTGCCAGCAATGGGCATCCTTCGATATGAATGAGCACACTTCAAACAACGAACTTTCTGTCTGGCAAAAGCATTCAGGTTACCTCTAAGGTCAGGGAGAAAATGTGATCTAATCACACTTGAAGCGACCCGCCTAACATCTACTGCGCGCAATCTATGGCCCAAATCTAACTGCCCGTTCATCTTGTCAATCATGGTGTCTAATGTCTTGTAAGCAGATAATGCAGGTCCTGCGGAAATCGAGGCACAATCGTGAGTGTAACCATAACCTCGAACAGCCGCTATTGACCCCAATCTGCGCTCAACAAAGTCAACACGATTTTTGAGCGATTTTGGGTGTGGACAATCTTGAGTCATTTCATAAAAGTCACGTTCATAGAACCAACCAGAGTCTACATTGAGCGCTTCTTTGTCTACTTCTGTAGGATTTAATCTAGTTGTTAATACCAAAGGAGCGTCCATCTGGCCCCCACGATTTGCCGGTAAAATATCCCTACTGAAGTTTAATAAACCATCCATTAACAACATTATAGCGTCTTCATCCCCATCACAATTTCTCCTCTTTGACGCATGGAATAATGGGTGTGCATAACCGCCTGAGCAATCGGCCCAGCCGATGATTCTAGACAACACTCCACCAGAGGTGTGTGGTGCTAATGCACAGATTAAATGGCCGACTAAATCCTCTGGAGATGATACATTATAATACGGCTCCATGCCATAATATCTTACCAACAAATCATCGATAAATTGGGTAGTTCTCACAAAATAGTCTCCAGCATTTTTTGCTACTATGAAATCCTGTGGGTATAACTCTAGCATTTGATCGTCTGAGGTCAATTCATTGCCCAAGTAATCATGAGTATAACCCAAGTTGACCAATCTCTTCCAAGAGACTTCTACTTCGCTTGGCTTGAAGTGAGTTACAGGGACATCACTCATATCGAATCTAACGGTGCCGTCTCTAAAGACCGGCAATTCGTATTTAGCGCGCAAAATTCCCTTTTCCAAAGCTTCCGGAGTTTGATTTTTACTGGCAATTTTCTTCATGCACTTCACTGTTTTAGGTAGTCTCTCAAGGCCCAATGTAATCATCGCATCATCAATCATTGATGAAATAGGAACCGTGGTTATTTCCCCTCTTCTTCGACGATTTTCTGCTAATTCGCTTTTGAATTCGGTTCGCCCTCCACACTTTTCTCCGACAATTGGTTCACCAAACTCGTTTAATTTTCTGTGATGGCAGGATAACATTGGAGATTTCTTGTTACATTTAGTGCATGTTCTAATGCCTAATTGAACGCGAATGTCCTTTTTCCTTGCAGCATTGGTCAGTAATCTTTGATTACCACCATTTAGGTCGATTGGGAATAAAGTATGAGCCATGGGGTTCATAATTCGTGGTGCAGATTTCTCTGGGCGCCCCATTCGACATCCAATTCTTACTGGTGCAGAATGATGCCACCGTAGTTTTGACAATTTTCTAATTAATGGCAGGATTCCATCAACGCGATAATCATCTCGATCTATTTGCGATGACAAATACAACCCAGCATCATCAGGGCCAACGTCGGGAATGCTAGCTGCAGCAATACGGCCGATTTCATCGGTTTCAGCAATTCCTTTACCCTGCTGCCGAGCATTTGTTTCCGCAGAAATACGGTGAATAGAGCGTTCTTTTTCTAATTCCTCTTGACGCAATTCTTCTTTCGCGAGCACCTCTGCCCCCCGCTTTAATTTTGCGATTTTATCCTCGAATACGCCAATGGAATTAGCCGTCATTATTGCTTCATTGCCATCAATGGAAAATCCAAAAGCCTCCATCATTGCTGACCAGCCGCTAGTAATGACTAGATCATCACCATCGTGGTAGTGAGGTAAGCCAAGTAGTAGTGCTGAACCCTTGACTAGGCCGTGTTGCATTAATGTCCATAAAGTAGACTTATCGGTGTCAAATATTGCTTTTGGTGGGGCGAATTTAGGCCCTGGAATATCGCTAATCATTTCTAAAGATATATCAGCAGGGACCATTTCCAGCATTATCTTTTGATTCCAGTTTGCAACACCATCCGTAATTCTCAATGATTTGGCTTCAGGCTTAGGGGTATTGTTTAACATATTTTTATCATCGTTAAAATCTTCAATAATCGAGGTCTTCAAGACTTGTAGTAACTGAGGTATCCATTCGATTGGTAAATCTAAGAACCAAGGATTGTGCGGTGGCGGTAGAGAGGTTTTGAATCGCTCTGCAATGGACTTGGCTTGTTGCCAATTTGGCCTTAGAGTGACTAAGAACCGATGCCACAGTAACCGGATTTTGAATCTTAAGTGTGCATCACCAATTTCCTCTATTGTGATGCCAGGAACGCCGCTAGGGCATTGGTCACGAGAAATATTCATTATCTCACAAAACAACTCGACTAACTCATTTGACGACAATTCCTCAATCAAGTCACTTGCCCACCAATCCAAACAATATCCTGCAGGAACTAGGTTCTTGTTATTCTCCATAAATTCACCATAGCCAATAACGATTTCTCCATTATCCCAAATAGTTGCAATGTCTGATTCTATGGACCTGAAACTAGATACATCATCACACCTAGTGAATCGACCATCCTTCAGTACAACCCACGGGCCGTCGGTATGGTCTGATGGCGTGATAGCGCACGCCTTTCCTGGGCGTTCGATTTTCATTTGAGTGCCGATAGTGATGAAATCATCCATTGCCAGCATACATGCAGGGTTGACTGAAGCAGCAGCCAAACCAGAAGGCCGTGCTCTTCCGTATCTTAGCCTAAAACCACCGGGTTCTTGCGGCGAGCCAAATACCGGCCTTCCAGCAATAATGTCATTCATGAACTTGGTAATTGGCTCAGTTAGCCGCGACTTGAATTTATTCTCGTTTTCGTCTTCTTGCGGTTTATCCTTCTCAGCAAATTTACTGATGAAATCCCAACCGGCAATCTTCATCCGCTCAGTATGTTTACGGATTTTTGGTGCCTTCAAACACATCCCTTCACCAATCACTAACAATACTCCTCCTCTGATTCTAGCCTCGTCAATATTTCTTACATTGCCGTAACCAGAACATTCGATCTTTTCTGTTGATTCGCCGTTTATCATAACTGGACAGGCTCTGACTATTTCGTCAATTTCTTCGGGGCTTGGCCGATACTGCAGATTTCCCCGATAAAGTCCGAATTCTTCCTTGACTCTTTCCACTTCTGGGTCAGTGGGCTGGTATCTGCCGACATTGAGTTCAATTCTAATCATATCAGCAATCAACACAGCCAAAGCCTGAGCAGTTCCGCCAGCAGCTCTGATCGGCCCAGCGAAATGCACCGATACGAATTGAGAACCATCCAAATTGTTGAGTAATCTCACTTCACTAATTCCTTCAAGTGGCGCTACAAGCACAGCCTCAGTTAGAATTGCTAAACCAACTCTAAGGCCGACATCTATGGCGGTAACAAGGTCATGTCCCTCATCTCTAAACCCTCTGGCCACTGATTGTGCCATGAGCATTGACGTTGTTTCTCTGTCGTGTTTGTCAAGCATGTTCCTAATATCTTGTGCCACTTCATATTCACCAAGGTATTCAACGAGTAATTTTTCAGTTCTTCCAGCTAGGTCAGCAGCTCTTGGAATTTCAACAAATGGCTTATGATCTAGGTTTTGAGCACGTGCTTTTTCAGCAATTCGATACGCATCCTCAGTCCGCTCATCCATCCATTGCTGATAGTTTTCCATCTCAAGTTCTAATCTTGCAAGGTCTATTCCTTCAAGGGGGTTGTTGTCGGCTTTTGTGGTCACAGTATCCGACATATTCCCCACTACCTATGAACAATGACGACCGCTTATCAACAGTTGCCTAGAGAGTACGCTCACTATCAACATCAAAGACATTTTTGTTGAACATTATCACAAATTGTCAAGAAAGTTCATGACCCATTTTGTTGACCAACATATAATGGGAGTCGCAAAAACCGTCCGTAATCATCCAAAGTGGTCAAGATTAGTTGAGTTGGTGAAGGACTTGGCTTTTATCGATGGCGGAGATGATAATGCGTTTACTCTAGCCAGCGGCAGAAATTCTCGCTGGTTTTTCGATACAAAACCCGTTATGATGCACCCTGAGGCATGTCATTTATTGGGCGAATTACTAAATTTGCGGATGGATGAAATGGGTGCTGATTTCGTTGGTGGCCTAGAGTTGGGAGCGGTGCCGCTGACTGCTATTGCCGTTGCAATGTCGGATAAAAAGTCACCAAGGCGCGGCTTCATGGTTAGAAAAGAACCGAAAGGACGGGGGGGAAGGAAAACCAATAATCCACCAGGTATCGAGGGCTCTTCTCTTGCCTCAGGCGGCAACATTGTGATAGTAGAAGACGTTACAACCACAGGCGGTTCTGCAATAAAAGCAGTAGACCGAATACACAATGATACCGATTGTAAAGTAATAGGCGTGATTAGTATTGTTGACCGAGAAGAGGGCGCGGAGCAAGCGTTTGCCGCGGCAGGAATTCATTTTGAGAGCCTGATGGCCCGTAGCGATGTTGCCCAATGAGGGATTAAATGGCTCAAATATTCGAACCACTTTCGACTCCTAGCGACGGTCTGTTTGAAAATAACCCAGACAAGACCTCAGTTGAAAAATTCCGCTTTTTTCACGCAGATGAAGGCAAGCCGCTGGCAACGCCATGGCAAGTAGCCCTGTCACGTGCATTGATTCTTCAACGCTATAACTTGGGTCAGGGGATTATTCTAGACCCCGCCTGCGGCAGTGGCATTCAAATCGCCGCTTATTCTGAAATATTACGAAGACCAATCGTTGGAATTGAACTAAATGTTGAGCGAGCTAGAGCAAGTGCTGTAAATTTTCGAACCGTCTTTACTGAGCGAGGCGATGCTTCAATCGAGCGTCTAAAAAATAGCAAAATAATCGCTGGCGATGGCACCAAGGGGGAAGAAATAATTAAGCTACTAGGCCAGAACAATACCGAACTAAAGATTGCTCTACTGCACCTAGACCCTGCTCGTCCACGCAATAGTAGAGAACATTCACTTAGTGAAATGGCCCCAAAGTTACAAGATGTTTTTGCAGGATGGCAAGATTATCTTCTTACTAGTCCAAACGGGCCGCCAATTTTACTGGATTTATCCCCGCGGCTTTCCAATGAACAAATGCTTGAGGTAGAAGCACTTGTTGAACAGTTCTGGCCAAATTCTAACAAAACATGGACCTGGACTTCAAGGGGCAAGGGGAGGGTAGACCGACTTGCTCTTTGGATAGGACCTATTGCCGAGCCGGGAATTTCTAGGCGGTTTGTCAGAATCCCGCCGGACCCTAAGCAGCCACCATATGAGATGTTAGGCGGGCAACCATTGCAACTTGAAACAAAACAATTGATAGTCAACGATAGGGTTCCAAAAAGAGGCGAATTCGTCTCAGTCATAGACTCTGCTTTAGTTGAATCAGGTATGGCAGAAGATTGGCTTGAATCGCTAAACATTGGTGAAGAATACGCATGGGCAGCGGTTACTGGCAGAAGACCGACAATATATCATGCAAAAAAACTCAATAACATTCCGCTAGGAAGTGAAATCCTAGTCCAATGCACCGGTAAAATCGTTGACCTAATTCACCGTGATTTAACCTTGGAAACGGTTGACTCATTTGTTGAGATTTGCTTAACCAACGACATCAAGAAATTAACGATACGGGCTAATCTTCCGCCGGAATTACATCCCAAATTACAGGGTTCTTTTGATCGGCAGTTAGCCAAGCGACATGGGTCAAGAGAAGCCTTTCTACTCAAGCGACCAAATCAGGCAACATTTTTGCTGTGTATAACCTCGTAATTTTCTTGAAATTGTCATTATTTTGAATTTTAAAAACCTACCTCCGTATCGCGGTCTTGATATATGGGAGGTTGGTCGGGAACTTGCTTGACACTATGTGTAAGCATCAAGGTGAATCAAAATGGCACAATCGAAAACCGAAGACTTAGGTGAAGATTTTTCTTACATACTTCGTATGGCAGATACCGATATCGATGGTCTAAAACCGCTGGCTACAGCGCTAACTGCTGTNAAGGGNGTGGGTGCAAGAACCGCCAACCAAATTTGCCGAAATACCGGCTTTAGCGCTTTTGCGCTTGCCGGACATTTGTCAGTTGAAGACCAAGAAAAACTCCGTGTAGCAATTGAAGGCTACAATGAATCGGTTCCGCTATGGATGCTCAACCGCCAAAGAGACTTAGAAACAGGGGATGAAATCCATCTCACTGGACAACAAGTTTCGCTAACACTCAAAGACGATATCACCAGACTACGTTCNATCAAATGTTACCGTGGTGTAAGACACGCTAGCGGCAACAAAGTACGTGGTCAGCGAGGACGTTCGAACGGCCGTGGCGGCCTAACGCTTGGTGTAAGCAAGAAGAAGTGAGGGATTTAACATGGGAGAGCCAAAGTTTTCGAGACCAAAGTTTGACACGCCTTCACATCCATGGAAGGCTGCAAGAATAGAAGAAGAACACGCAATTAAAGCCCAACACGGGCTCAAGAACATGCGTGAAATCTGGAAGGCCAANTCTCAATTAAGACGCCATCGAAGACAAGCAATGCGCTTGATTGGTATGGTTGATACAAGTGAAGGGCACGGCAAGAAAGAGATGGAAGATCTACTTCGCTCGCTCAATAATAAGGGCCTAATTCAATCTGATGCATCGCTGGACGACATCTTATCTTTGGGAACCGAAGATATCCTAAACCGAAGACTACAAGCTCAAGTATACTACAAAGGACTTGCAACCACTATGAAGCAAGCAAGACAACTAGTAATCCATGGACTAATTTGCATCGGAGAACAAAAGGTAACCATTCCATCATATCCAGTTTCTAGAGACGAAGAAGAACACATCAAGTACCACTCNAGTAGCGAACTTAANAATCCNGAACACGCAATCAGAAAGGCAATTGAAGGNCGAAGAGAGAAAGCAGAATATGCGGTNGACGAAGTCGACCCAGAAGCAACTCCAGAGTTTGCTGCTGAAGTAAAAGCGGCAGCTGAAGCAGCACCATCAGTGGAAAAAGGAGGCGATGAGTGATGACTCGTAGAGCAATTGTCAACATCTTTAGTTCCTACAATAACATTCTAATGACGGCTACCGATTTAACCGGTGCTGAAACAATCACCACCTGCTCAGGTGGCCAAATGGTAAAATCTTCAAAAGACAGTGGTGGGCAATTCGCTGCTACTAGAGCGGCGGAAAAATTAGCTGACGCATTAAAAGACAAAGAATTCACACAACTAATTGTCAAATACCGAGCGCCTGGTGGCAACTTGTCAAATAATACCGGGCCCGGTGCACAAGCAGCAATCAGAGCTTTGACTCGTGCTGGAATGACAATTACAAGAATTGAAGANGTAACTCCAATAGCNCACGATGGAACCAAGAAGAAAGGCGGCCGTCGTGGCAGAAGAGTTTGATTTAGAGGTGATATAGTGAAAGCAGAAGTCGTATCAGGATGGCCAAGAAACAACTCGATTAGGATCTCAATTAGCGAGACTGATGCATCTCAAGTGAATGCAATTCGTCGAGCATTGATTTCAGACGTGCCTAAGTTGGCAATTAATAGAGTCAACTTTAGCCAAGGAGTAGTTGAGACAAATGGAGAGATTCTCGAATCGGTCAACGTACTGCCAGATGAAGTACTTGCTCACAGACTTGCAATGATTCCTATTCCAACTTTTCCTGATGAAGATTTACAGCCATTCGATACATGTAGCATTTGTATAGACTTAGTGGAATCAGAGAAAGGCTGCCCAACTTGCCANGTATTATACTCGCTTAACATTCAAGGCCCCGCAGCTGACGCTGAAGAAGAACACATCACGGTTTACGCTGGAGATTTAACAACGATTTCTGACCCAATGTTTGATATCAAAGAAGAACATAGGAAAATTCCACTTACCATCTTGTCAAAAGGACAGTACTTGGAATTATACGCTTTTGCTACCCTTGGTAGAGGCTCGTCACATCAAAAGTGGTCTCCTGCAGCAGGAATTGGCTTTACGGTTCGCAGAGTTGCTAAACTTAACAATGCTAAGAAAGCAGATGTGCTATTTGCTTTGAATCTGAAGACTAGTGACGGTCGTGATATCGATGCAAAATTGTTTGGCAAGGACAAAAAAATTGATGACATTAATACTGTTCTAGACCTTGAAAGAGCCCTACATCAAGTAGGACCTGGAACAGGCAGAGATGCAGATTTTGCTAATGCAATAACCATGGAAGACATGGAAGGAANCTACATCTTATCCTACGAGACTGATGGAAGCATGAGTCCTGAGACTGCATTTAATCTTGCAATGGATGAGTTATCTGATAGATTCACCAACCTTAACGGCGAAATTAAAACAGCANTAAAGTGAAATAACTCGCTTTAGTAATGAGTAAANTCAACCTCNGCACTTAGATGGACTACTTTATGTCCATTGTCAGTTACTTTGCCAATCACTTGAACACCGGTCATCTTTCCTGACAACCAGTTGGTCATTTCTACAGCATGGTTAGCATTTACTGCGATTATCATACCGCAACCCATGTTGAATGTACGATACATCTCCCAAGTATCAACTCCTCCGGTCTTTGCTAACCATTCGAATTCAGGATGTACGGGCAACGGCTCATCAATTTCCCAACCNAGTGTCTTATGTAATCTCAAAAGATTCGACAAACCGCCACCGGTGACGTGACATATACCATGTATATCATTAACAGAGAAAGCAGATTCTGCCGACTGCGCTAGCTTAATCAAATCAACAACTGGATCACAGTATATTTTGGTAGGATTAAGAAAAACCTCTCCTAGCGTAACCCGCTCATTTTCNACAAATCGTAATATTTCTCTACTTTTAGATGCGGTTTCAAACGGGGCTGAATCATGATATGAAAATCCCGAATGATCAATAATTCGTCTTACCAATGAATATCCATTTGAGTGAATGCCCGAGGACGGCAGACCAATCAACACATCGCCTGATTGGAGGTTCTCTCCAGTAATTGCTTCATTCTTTTTTAGATATCCAAGGGCAGTGCCAGATAAGTCAAGTTCAGTGACAATTCCTGGTAATGATGCAGTTTCTCCACCCGCTAAGGTCACTCTAGCCAATCTACAAGCCTCGGCAAGAGATGCTCCAAGTGCAGCATGTACCTNGGGGTCTGGTTTAGGCACAGCAACATAGTCAACAAAAGCAATTGGTTCAGCGCCAACACACAACAAATCATTGACATTCATTGCCATACAATCAATTCCTACACCAGCCCATTGGTTTAGTAAGGAGGCAATTTGTAATTTGCTGCCAACTCCATCTGTAGCTAAGGCAAGTAAATTATCGCCGAATTCAATCAGGCCACCAAAGCCCGCCGGGCAAATCTACCGGCGCACCCGGGGTGCCTGCAGGTCGGACAGACTTTCCTAATGAGGAGATTAGAGATGCTACTGCTGAACCCTCTAAGTCAATGTCGACGCCAGCACTGGCGTAATCCATCTTATCTGTCATAGTACTCCCAGCAACAGGCAGGCAATGAATAAACCGGCTCAAGAGTAGAGTGCCTTAGCAAGCAGAGGCATACTGGTATCCAACCGATAATCAATACCAGAATGCGTACCTTGGAACTCTTCCCAGTGGTGTTTAATGCCATATTCGCCTAGTAATTCTACAAATAATCTACTGCCATACTGTATGCCATATTGATCTGCATCTCCGCAATCAATAAACAACAGTTCTAGTGAGGCTAATGAATTATGATTTATCTTGACCGATTCAACAGGGTCATATTCTTGCCAATTATTCCAGATTTCTAAGTCTACAGAACAAGTTCTTAGGTCAAACGGTAACGTCAATTTAGCAGTCTTACCATATGAGGCAGACATTGCACAAATCATCAATGCATGGAAATCATCGCCACTCAACTTGCTGCAACCTTTTACGTGATTCAAGAAATTTTCTAAACCGCCAACCCGGTTAATCTGGGTCGCAGTTTTATGAAAATCAGCCTGATATAGGTTTTCAAATCCAACGTCACCAGAGTGTGACGCTATCGCATGCCATTGGCCAGGGTTGTGTAGTGCATTGTGTAGTGCGCCATAGCCGCCAGAAGATTTACCGAATAAAGCGAATTTCCCATTGGTCATGTATCTTTGAGAAAGTTCTTGTTTCAAAGGACCATTGAGCCAAGAACTCCATTGGCCCAGGATAGGGGAATCAACAAACTGGTTACCCCCCAAAGAGGTAAAACAATCAGGCATAACCAGTATTGTCGGCCTCATCAATCCATCATTGACTAATCTTTCATGTCGTTGAGGAAGCGTCTCACAAAAGGCTCTCCAACCAGCTCTGGCTAGTCCAGACGAAGTAAATGGTGCAAGGTAAACCATTACCGGTAAACGCTCGCCTTGGTTAATAGCCTCTACCCCTTGTACTGGAATATGAACCAAGACCTCTCTTGTAAGCGGGTCACCTATTGAATTAGCCAGTAATGGTGAGTGAAATGAAAACCGCTCAAGCAGACCCATTGTAGGGGCGAAATTATGTTCGGGCATGATAGGGCTAAAGGGTCATTACTGATTTGTTAAACGGTTCCGCATAATTACAATGGACACTGGTTTTTTTGGCGGTAAAGCGGCTACAGAACCCACTAACTTTCCAGTGGAAACGCAGGGGTAGTAAGAATCTACAGAAGTAATCATATACCCTCGACGAATAGAATGACAGTCTACCCAGACAAGAAAAGGTGCTATCAATGTTGCAAGAGTTTGATTTGGCGGCAAGATGGACGTCGATGATTCAAGACCTGTACGCTGAAGCCGTGCACAATCTTGCTCAAAAGTGGCCAGACGAACAATCGCTTGAGGTTTCTTATCGACTTATCGAAGGTTTTGATGACGATTTTGCTCAAAACATAATCGCCAAGCCGGACTTGCATTTCCAAGCAGCTAATCAAGCACTAAGGCAATTTTTACAAGACGAAGGTCACACCTCGATGTACCCCTTTGTCAGAATCATCCACTTACCAAGCGATCAAGTTAGAACGGTTTCACAACTTAGAGCCGATGATATCAGCATGATGCTGTCAATTGACGCGATTGCCACTAAGATTTCTGGAGTTAGACCAAGGATTTACTCCGCATCTTTCTTGTGTGCATCTTGCGGTCATGTTACCGATGTAAAGCAACCAAATGAACAAGAATTGGTCGAGCCGATAGAATGTTCACAGATCGACGGCGGATGCGGCCGTCCAAAACGCCAGACTAGATTCATATTACAGGAAGATGAATCGATACTAATCAATTCTCAATTTATCGAATTACAAGAATCTCCAGAACAATTGAAAGGAGGCATTCAACCTGAAAGAATTATTTGCATCGGTGAACATGATATCGCTGGAAAATTAAACCCAGGCGATCGAGTAAAGGCCAACGGCGTGCTATTTATCCGTTCACAACGCAAGGGTGGCAAAGATACTCCTGTATTCGATATATTCCTTCGAATTCATTCTTTGGAGCGACAAAATGTCCCGCTTGAAGAGATTTCAATAACCGAAGATGAAGAACTAGAGATAAAGGAATTAGCAAGTCGCTCAGACATTTATGACCTATTTAGTGAGAGTATTGCACCATCTATCTTTGGTATGTCTAGAGTTAAGGAATCATTGATGCTACAATTATTCGGTGGAGTCGCCAGACTAAATCCAGACGGTACTAGAAACCGCGGTGATATCCATATTCTGCTAATGGGGGACCCCGGTGTTGCGAAATCACAACTGCTTGACTATATGTCAAAGATTTCTCCAAGAGGCCAGTTTACTTCCGGACAATCAGCATCTGCTGCAGGTTTGACTGCCGCTGCTGTGCAGGACTCTGCCGCCGATGGTAGATGGACTCTCGAGGCCGGTGCACTTGTTCTAGCAGACCTTGGCCTTGCAGCAATTGATGAATTCGACAAGATGAATGAAACTGATAGGTCGAGTATGCACGAAGCCATGGAGCAACAAACCATTTCAATTTCTAAGGCGGGAATAAATGCCAGTTTGCGAACTAGGTGTGCAGTACTGGCAGCAGCCAACCCTAAGAGTGGTAAATTTGAACCAGTTTCCGATATTCCATTTACTGCGCAAATAAATTTAGCACCTCCATTAGTTTCTCGATTTGATATAATCTGGCTGCTTACCGATATTGCCGAACAAGAAAAAGACGCAAAAATTGCCCGTCACATCATTAACAATAGGTTACTTGGAACTAGTGAATTATTAGTTAATCAGGGCAGTGCCCCAGACCCGTCGAGAAAATCTTCAGCCGGAATGAAGAAATCTCAAGAGGGCGATGAAATTCTTTCAAAAGACTTAATCAGGAAATATATTGCTTATTCAAAGCGAAGTATTCATCCCAAATTGGAAGAGGAAGCAAGGAATAGAATTGTTGCATTTTATGTTGAAACTAGGAAGAAGGGCGGAGAATCATCAGATAGTGTGTCAATTACCGCAAGATCTCTAGAAGCCGTTGCTAGGATGGCTGAAGCGAGTGCCAGAATTCGTCTTGCAGATATAGCCACAGTTGAGGACGTTGAGCGGGCAATTCGTTTGACTAGAACTTGGCGTAATGAGCTAATGGGTGAAAATTTCGACGAAACAGCATTGCATACTGGAAAGAAAGCAGGTGCTAGAAACAGTGAAAGAATATTATTGGATATAATTGGAGATTTACAAGCTGCTTCAACTGACAACATCAAAGTGGCAAGCCTAATCGATATATTCAATGAGGCTCAAAGCCATAATATCGATCGGACTAAGGTTGAAGATATGATTGAAAAGATGATTAGAGAAGGTCGCTTAATGAGGCCTCGCGGTTATGAATCAATTCAAAAGTTGTGAATAATCAATCGTTGCTATCTTGAATGATGAACTACTGGGATTGGTATGGCGGAGCCACATATCACCGAACCTGAAGGTGATGTAGCAGATGCTAGTAATCTAAATCCTCAACAATTAGGGTTTATGTGCGGCATAGAAGTTCACCAGCAATTAGCTACTGGAAAATTACATTCAAGGCAGCCAGGTGATTTGTATGATGTCACGATGGAAAGTCTACCTGCAAATTGGCCTAAATTCTCAAGAAAACTACGGGCGGCCCGTGGAGAAGGCGGTCGCATTGATATTGCTGCTAGGTTTGAAACCAAAAGAAACCGTTCATTTGAATATGTCCAATCGCCTAATTCAGGATTAATTGAACTTGACGAACAACCACCACTTAGTCATGATGACGAAGCATTGGATATTGCTTTGACTACTGCGGCTTTACTTGAAGCCAAACCAGTCCCCTTGTTGCAGACAATGCGTAAGACAGTAGTAGATGGGTCAAATACTAGCGGTTTTCAAAGAACAACACTTGTATCAACCGGGGGCGAATTGCAAACAGAAAGTGGTCCAGTTGGAATTTCTGTATTATTGTTGGAAGAAGATAGTGCTAGGAAATTGGACACCTATCAAACGGATACTGGAGAATGTGTAATCTACAATCTAGACCGACTTGGCCTTCCGCTGATTGAAATCGCAACTGAGCCTGATGTCAAGACTCCAAACCATGCAAAGGAGACCTCAATTGCCCTTGGAAGAACACTTAGACAAACCAGGAGGGTGCGCAGAGGACTTGGTAGCATCAGACAAGATCTCAACGTATCGTTAGCCTGCGGTGATAGAATTGAGATAAAAGGCTGTCAAGATCTAAATTGGATTCCAAGAATAATTAGGCTAGAAATGGCTCGCCAGTTACACTTTTACCGCTTAGCAAATACTCTTCGTAGCAAATTTTCATTGCCTGCCTTGCCACCAGATAGAAGACTAGATGATGCAGCAGTTGAGGCAGAAGTTAGCCAAGAAATCGCCAAACAATTACCACTTAACCTAGCCGACGTAAGCGAATTATTTTCCGGTTGCGAATCAAAGATGGTGATAACCGGCTTAAGCAGCGGCTCGCAAATGATTGCTCTACCGTTACCCGGCCTTGACGGGCTTATTGGTGCAAAACAATCAGACCTTGAAGGTTCTCAATTGCCAAGACTTGGCAGAGAATTAGCCGGCGCAGCAAAATTAGCCGGTGTCAAAGGCGTATTCCATTCTGATGAGTTACCGGCTTACGGCATCGAATCCAGCCACGTCAGCGGAGTGCGTAACCTGCTAAATCTATCCGATAGTGACGCTTTTGTATTGTGTTTAGCACCTAGATGGCAAGCAGATTTAGCCCTTGAAAGCGTTTTATTAAGAGCCCGAGCTGCATGGCATAGAATCCCTCAAGAAGTTCGCAACGTGGTGGTCAAGAAAGGCTCTCCAGAAGATGGTACAACCGCACCAATGCGACCTCTTCCAAGCGGGGCGCGAATGTATCCCGAAACAGATATCCCAACCACTTCAGTAAGCAGTTCTATGTGGCAAAGTATCCTAGAAAATATGCCTATGACCGATGCAGAAAGGCAAGATAGATTGAGCAAATATGATATTTCAGGCGATCAATGCGAACAACTTCTCGCTAGGGAATTAGATGATAGTTTTGTAGATTATCAAAACGATTTACCAGCAAAGGGTTGGGCGACAGTATTGTTGGAAAATGATGAAGTTGACCCTGCACTTTCCAGTTTGGTATTATTAGCAAAAGAACAGGGAGAACTCACCCGCGAAGCAATCAATGACGTAATTACAAATTTTGCTGATACTGGCGCGACCATGGCAGAAATCCAATCCTTTGCCGAACAAAACGGGTTGAAGCCAGCAGATACATCTTCTTTACAATCAGTAATAGACGCCGTAGTTCTCGAGCGAATTGATTTTGTTAAAGAGCGGGGTATGGGTGCGATAGGCCCTCTTATGGGAGTGGTTATGCAAAAGGCAGGAGCTGCAGACGGTAAAGCAGTCAGCGCTCTGCTAAAACAGGCAATCATGGATGCAACTAAGTGAATAGAATGCGAATAATCATCACATTTTTTGCCGTGTTATTATTCCTATTAGTTCCCATTAGTGCTGCAGAATCAAATGATAATAATTGGACAAGTGACCTGACCCAGCAATGGAATATAGATTTCGAATCAGTTTACGTTTCAACTAAGCCGATTATTGTTGATCAATCAATTTATGTAAGGACCTCATCTTCAACAATTGATAATGGTATACCAACAATATATTCTCTAGATTTATCTGGCAATGAGCAATGGAAAGTTACTAATCCAAATTCAACTAAACAAGACATGTCACCAATATTATTTGTTAGTGCTGGGACTGGAGAATGTGGTGATTGGCCAGACATGCTCCTGATAGGTTGGTCAGACGGACTTTTCCAAGCATTAAATCCGACAAACGGCAATGTTATCTGGCAACATAATACAGAGTTTCTAAGTTGGGGGATAACTGGTGAAGCAACATTAGACGATGACTCAGTGATAATCCCAACAAGAACTGGAATTGAAAAACTCTGTTTGGATGGTAGTCTGGAATTTTCTCAACAACTAGGGCTAGGCTGGAGAAATAGTGCAACTGCGCTGGATGGGGGGTATTGGATTGGCGATGAGTCGGGAACTCTGTGGCATGTGCCTGCTAACCAATCAGTCAATTCATACTCTATTGGGGAAGGGAAAATTCGTCACCAGCCGTTAATTATTGATAATGACAATTTACTAATCCATTTACAATTGCCTACTGAAAGCGAACTTCATTTGCTAGACACCACTTCAGGCGAGTTAACTACCGTAGCAAAATTGGGCCCGTCTCCAGCCATGCCTGAGACAATGGGTCAATACGTAATTACCGCTGATTCCAGCTATGTGACGCTGATTGACTGCTTGGGAATTTGTCAAATGGTGAACCAAGTCCCTTTCAGGTCTAATGGCGAGGTTTCAATAATTTTTGATGACCATATTGTCCTGCCCCATAACTCTCAAGAGGGTGGGTACGGTGTTTTCACAATTTCAGATGAAGGAGAATTATACCTGCTCAATACGCTAAATTTTGCGGACGATTGGTACGGAACAGCAGGGCTAGCAGGACAAGAGGTTAACGGGCAAAAGCAACTGCTGGTGGTGAATGATAATGCAAATCTCAAGTTCTTATCAACTGATTATGTCCTACTCCCTGAATCAAGTAGCGCAGATTCGGATTGGACAACCATCATTGCTATGTTACTGGCTTTGATAATCATTTCAACCACTGGCATCCAACTTCTAAGGGAGCGATTTCAATCGGCATTCAAATTCTTTATTTTGTTCATCACAATATTGGTCTACTTTAGTCTTGGAGATATAGTCAGCGCTTGGGCTGATCTTGTTAACGACGCAGATGATAGTGACCCAGAGGATGTTTGGTCGGAAAATTGGCCAGACGACTGGCTGGGTACGCAAGTTGTGGTGTTTGAATTTAAGGATGGGCTCATCGAATCTGGCGGTCATGTAAGCCATGATGACGTACTTCAATTAACCAAACATGTAACTAGCGAACTGGGTATTGAGCTTGAAATTTCTGATACCAGTTTCGGAAAATATGTAGTAAGCATTGATGGAAAATCAGGTGAAGGATGGGAGTATTATGTCAACGGCCAAGCAGGCTCGGTATCAGCAGAGTATCAATCACTTGATTCTAATGTAGTAGTGGTTTGGAAACAACTCTAGTTTAGGTAATGCTCAAGTCATCCAACTGCTAGGCCTGTATATGTTCCAGTCCTATGGAGTGCACGGCCCCGTCCTTGGCCCCGTTGCCGGATTGGTCATTGACCTTGTTTTGTTAGGGCTGGCATTTTGGATGTTAGCATCTCCAGACATGAAAAAAATCTCTAACATTCTTACCTTTGTTACTCTAATTTTTGGCATTTCTCTGGCCAGGATACTTATGTCGCCGCTACCCAATATTCAACCGGTAACCGTAGCATGTTTGATTATTGGTGCGCAGCTTGGTGCAAGACGAGGTGTAGCATTTGCTGTACTAGTTACCATGATCTCTAACTTTATTCTTGGCGATGGTATTTGGACTATTTACCAAGCGATAGGGTGGTCAACGGTGGCAATAATTGGGGCCCAGTCTAAACTAATTATCGATAATAAATTACAACTCGGCAAGTTATACTTCTTGGGTATTGCCTCCGCTTTTTTGTTCGACTTTATTGCTTCATTGAGCGTAATTGGTACATTAAACGCTGGCGAATTTATGGCCTATCTAATCAACGGCATCCCCTATGACGTAGTTCATGCATTGGGCAATGTTACGATGGCAGCATGGTTTGGAATTTGGTTTTCTGGCGTAATAACTCAATACCAATCTATGGAAGAGATAGAACAAACAGTAGTCGATGGATATGTTATCGGATCATGATGGGCCTTCCATGGCATTGGTTGTTCGAAAAGACCTCAAATTATCACCCGGGAAGCTTGCAGTCCAATGCTCACATGCAGCAGTATCGTGTTCATTACAAGCCAAGAAAAGCGAAGCAAGAATACTCGAACGGTGGAATAATAGCGGGTCAAGAAAAATTTGCTTATCGGTAAAAGATGAGGAATCACTACGAATGCTGATGGAGCAGGCAAAATCAGCAGGGCTTATCACTAATCTAGTAAAAGATGCAGGACATACCGAAATCCCGCCAGGGACTATTACAGTGCTTGGAATCGGCCCCGCCCCCAGAAGAATCATCGATTTACTAGTTGGCGAATTAAAACCATATTAGGCAGGTGACATCAATGGGGCTGCGTTCATTTATCCATCGACTTACAGCACAAAAAAGTTCAGATTCTGTACCAAGTGGCTCGTTTAAGTTGGTATTAGTGATTAATCATGACCTCAAGATGGGTAAAGGTAAAATCGCCGCTCAATCAGGTCATGCATCGGTATCTGCAACATTAAAAATGGGTGCTAGCAAGCCTAATTTGCTTGACGCTTGGTTGACATCAGGACAAAAGAAAGTCTGTGTAAAAACCACCCGAGATGAATTATTAATGTTAGAACAAGATGCCATAAAACTAGGTATCCAAACCGTTCGCGTTAACGATGCTGGAAAGACCCAAATTCCAAGTGGTTCATTAACAGTTATTGCATTTGGACCAGCCCAAGACGATGAACTTGAACAACTAACCGGGCATCTAAAACTACTGTAATTTTCCGCCTAATTCATCAATGATGGCAACTTGGTTGGCTCATGCGCGAGTACAATTCGGACCGAATTGACATGAGAAGTGACACGGTAACACAACCAACAAAGGCGATGCTAGAGGCGATGATGGCAGCCAAAGTTGGCGATGATGTTTTGCAAGATGACCCGACAGTCAAGGCACTAGAAGCAAGAATCGCCGAAATATGCGGGATGGACTCAGCATTATTTGTCCCTTCAGGGACCATGTCTAATGCGGTAGCAATTAGGGCACATACTTCTCCTGGTGATGAAATAGTAATGGAAAGAACTAGCCACATCTATCAGTATGAGGGTGGCGGTTACGCAGTAATGTCGGGTGTTTCAGTTGCTCTTGTTGATGGCAAGAAAGGCCAGTTAACCCCTGAATTATTAAGCAAGGCGATTAGAAAGGCGGAGGGCAGTTTAGGACACTATCCAGACGGCACTTTGGTATGCGTTGAAAATACTGCAAATCGTGGTGGAGGAACATGTTACTCCCAAGAGAATCTCGATGCAGTGGCCAAGAAAGCACACGAGCATGGTTGTAAAGTTCACATGGACGGGGCAAGAATTTTCAATGCATCAATTAAGACCAATACACCTGTTAGCCGGATGTTGAAAGAATTTGATTCGGTATCTATCTGTTTGTCAAAAGGCTTAGGCGCGCCGGTAGGAAGTCTGCTTGTTGGTTCAACAGATTTTATCGCCAAAGCTAGTCGTTGGAGAAAGATGTTTGGTGGCGGCATGAGACAATCTGGTATTCTAGCTGCGGCTGGAATGTATGCATTAGAAAATAATATCCAACGTCTATCTGATGACCATTCTAGAGCCAAGCGACTGGCATCTGCACTAAATGAAATGAGTGAATATACTGTTGACTTGAATTCAGTTGAAACCAACATGGTTTATATCGATAGCAAAATGGGTGCTAAGGAACTAATGGCGCAACTATCTAATCACGGAATAGATGTACTGGATGTCGGACCAACCGCAGTAAGAGCAGTAACTCATCTTCATGTCACGGATGAAGATATTGACCAAGCCATTGAAGTGTTTAGAGCCATCAGTGCTTGAAGGCTCATATTCTTCTAGCAACTAGAGCGGCAGAAAATCCTGCAAGCAAAGTAATCATGACTCCAAAACCGGGTACAGAATTAGTTTCTTTAGCTGCTTCATCATCCTGGATAGGCATGTTATCTTCGGCGAGNGGCATGTTGAGTAAGTACACCAAATGCACTTCTAAATCATCACCGTCGTGAGGTGTTGGAATGGTAATATTTGCTGTTCCTTGAGGATTACTGCCTAAGTCAGTAATTTGGCGTACTAAATCAAAATAAGTCCCCTGGCCGTTACTTCCGCCATCAAATTCAGCCGATTGTTCAACTATCCAAGCATTGACACTNAGAGTTGCTTCTGGGTANGCAGATAAATCAGCATCTAGATTCCAATTTATAATTCCCACATTATCTGTTGATGGAGTCCACATAAATGATGAGTATGCCTCGCCTAAATTCAACGGGTTTTGCATCATGTTTCGGTAGTCATTTACCAAACTATCAGATTCTGGAAGGCTACCGTGTTTCTTGATGGTTCCATTAATCGCCACCAGAGGGGGGCTTTCAGCACCATATCGCGCATCAAGATGTTGAGTGATGTCGACAGACCCAAAACCTGATTCATCNAGATCTGGATTTACATGAAACTCATATTTCTGTAATAGTCCTTCAACCTCAAGTTCATCAAGAGCGTGCTCAACTTTGACACAATTAGTGCACCAAGTAGCGGTGAAATCTTCTGCGACGGCCGGTAATAAACTAATTTTAGCAGTCTGGTTTGATTGGTTATTGATGTCGGTATTTTGGCCGCCAAATACTGGCCCATTACTCGTTTCAANAGCAGGTTTTGCAACTGAGGTTGACGCNGACATCATAACAAAAAAGCAAACTAAAGAAAACGCCAGAATCTTTCGCATGTCACCCCTAAGTCAACGTTTGACTTGAACTCATCTGTAATTTGATTATGGTCTAAATATGGCATTTATTGTAAAAAACGGCGGTAGTCTTCAATAACTGCCGCCAGTTTGATGGAATGTACGGGGTGTGATGAAATGGAGTTTACTAANGGGGTCACTATTGAATCCACNCCTAGTGGTAAATTAATACCCGATTGGCTAGACAAGGCAATAATCGACGACAAAGCCAATAATATCGTAATCATCTATCCAAGTGAATCAGCCCGACAAGACTACATCTCACAAATATCATCAAAAAAACCTTCACTAGATTCCTCTAAGCACCTAACCATCAAGCGGCTTGTTAGAGCCCTNCTTACCGATTACCGCCAACCCAAGGTTTTGGATGATGATAGTATACTGCTAGGTTTGGTACATCACGAGTGCACTATTCGAGCCAACAAAGGTAGGTTCCCATTCATCCATAGACAAGATAATCAGTGGAGTTTGACAAAAACCCAAAGATTACAGAAGTTACACAAAGAACTTACTTGTTTACCGAAACTTCCTATTTGGGAAACAGACCCAGGTGTTGAAGAGTTCCGCAAAGCCCTACAAAGAATAGAGGGCAAGTCCGCAGGTATACATCCAGATTTGATGAACATCAGGCTACATCAACTATTGATCAACCAAGAAGGTGACTCGTTACCATTTACTTTCAACGGAGTAGACGGGATTTTATTATTGAACCAACCACCAGAGTTTACCCCAATCGAGCGTGAAATTTTCAATTGCTTAGCAGAACTAATACCTGTTCACCAATTATCCAACCCCGGTCGCTTTAGATTAGGTTATGGAGGNGCATATCTCAAAGACATTGCATGGTGTAAGCAATCAGAAATACCTACATGGNTTCCNCCNCATGCTCTATCAGAAGAGACCTACGATGCCCCNTGGCTCTCAGNAGCGGGCAAATCTAGACAATCTAATTACTACCAAGTAACGGTGGAACGGGCAGAACATATTATCGATGCCACGTTTAACCTGCTAGACGACATTGAACTAATTCAAGATCAAAAAGTAATAATTGTTGATGCGGCAGTAGATAGCAGACGAAATAATTGGGAAGAACGACTTAGAGCCAGAGGAATACTTGCCAATCCAGTAGAATCTGTGATCGGAGAGGTGCCAATAATCCAAGAANTAGTNTATCATTTGTCTCTATGTAGTGGCTTNGAAGCATGGTCATTTGAGCGGATTCGTCGCTTGGCCAATAGTGCAAATTTAACGATTCAATTTGATGATGAAATTACCCACCCAGAAAATCCACTAATCAAACCCCGACCACACATTGACATTCTGGAAAAAATCTCACGTAGTTTTCATGTTCTTGGAGGGCCTGGTGCTGGCGAAAGATGGTTACAAACACTAGCGAATAAAATGCAGCAATTAGGAGATTTTGATGACCAAGCCTCGGTAAAACAAGAAGAGACTCAATGGTGGCTAGCCAACGTAATTAGACTGTGCAGTCCACTAATTGAACAAGAGATATCGACTGAAAATTTGACTGGCTGCCACTCACGACAAAATTTGCCGTTGATAGCCAAACCCGAAACCGGATTTGCGATGTTAGAATCACTAATCAAATGTATTAATTGGGAATATCTGATGGCAGATGATAAACAATTTAATCGATGTATAAATGCAGTAAATACCTTGACAGCAACATGTTTTGAACTGCAAAGCCTAACCAGTAATGATCACAAGGTAAAGCTAAAATTTATCGATATAATCAATATGATTGTTACCAAAGAACGGAATTCAAAACCAAGAATTGAATGTGATAATGTTAAGATATTGACTCCTAGTGAAGCCTTTGGACAAACTGCTGACATCATGATATTAGCCGGCTTAGACTCAGAGTCATGGTCAATGAAACCAGATAACGTNCCCTGGCTAGATTCACTGACAAAGGTCAAACTTGGTCTTAGTAATTCAGATATCAAAATCCGACAGGCACGGCATCAATTGCGCCATTTACTCAATTCTTGTGATAGTATGATTATTATTGATACTTCCTTAGATGAAGCCGCAACCCCAAGTCCGCCGCTTGCCGAATGGTTAGAAGACGCTTCATTAGATGTCAAAATATTTACCGAGCCCCCCAAATTTGTTGAACANTTATCATATTCTCCAGACAATAATCAACGGTCATGGGATTTGATTGAAACCGAAGGTAAGAAGTCGTTAAAATTGCGCTTGTTTTCCACTGAAACATTGGATGGAGTTCAATACGGGACAAAATCTGGTACCCGNGGCAGGGACATAAGACAACGCGCTGGTCTATCGATTAGAGCAGGCATATACCCCGAAAAGTCACCCAATAGCAAAAACTCGTTGGCTATGTCCATGGAATTGCCAATTAATACTGAAAGNCATAACAATCAACCAACAATAAAAAGTGTTGAGCAAGGCGAAGCGCTGCCTTGGGACTCGAGAGATGGAATGATTTCTTACAGCAAATTAAACCTCCAACCGGGACGTAAATCTGCTGAATCTGATACTAGAGGATTTGCTACATGGCCAAATCTAGGAGTACGAGTTAATGGTAATATCACTAGTCCAAGCATTGACCCCCGCCCCCTGCCAATGCAACATGATTTGACTCCAACTATACAATCGGTAATGGGGAATACTGGCGAGGTAATAGCTCCNAAGCGCTGGTCGCCATATAGATTACAATCTTGGNTGANGTGTCCAAGACAAGCTTGGCTAGCTGATATTTTGAAAGTATCAACNGCCGAAGTTCAGGATGAGGACATTGACAACAGAACACGCGGGTTGTTGATGCACGACATCGAAGCAGAGATTTTATCGAAAATTGGCACCCCGGTTCTTGAACAACCATTGGAATCTTCTGTACCATTATACATGTCAAAATTAGGCAATGAGGAATCCCTTTGGAATGTGGCGCTGGATTATATCAAGATAGAAAGCCCCTGGCTTAACAGAAAAAATGCAGTTTCAGTACACCGATGTAGGGAATTAATTGGAGTAGAGCCAGAACAACTCCAGCAATGTATTGCGGGGGAAATCGAACTCGATCCCGGTGGGAAAGTTCGCAATTATCTACAAGCCAGTCTAGCATTAAAACAATCCTCTGCACTGGTATGTGAATGGCGAATAGGGAATGATAAAGGTCACCAATTGGCCATTGAAGGGCAAACGGATTCTGGCCAAAATCAAAGTTTTATCTTATCTGGTAGAATAGATAGAGTTGATGAATTATACCTGCCAGATAGAGTCNGCGAAGGACGATTAATCATAATTAGAGATATGAAAACAATCAATGGTCCAAAATTCAAAGACCGTGGTCACAGGCATAGGCGAGCAATCTTTGATGAATTACAACTGGCTCTGTACGCTAAGGCTTGGGAGGCAGCCTATCCAAAAGATCGAGTCGTTGGCGTGGGCATTACCGAGGTTGGCGAGGATACGCANTATTATGTTGAATTAGATACAGACTTTATCGGTTTAGTCGATGAACAAAGCATTGGTAATATCACAACTTATACCAGCAATACTTATCGGGACAAACAGGAACANTCNCCNAATCAAAGTAANGGNTTNAGGGCATGGATAGATGAGAGATTAACCACCGCAATTCGAGTAATAAATAGTGCCAACTCAGGCAAGGCGAANCCAACGGTTAGTAACAATTGCAATTATTGTAAAGTTCGCAGAATGTGCCCAACTTCCTCTTTGGAGGCTGAGTCATGAATTTCGAGTTAAATGAAAGTCAGTTGATGGGTTTAGATTTAGACAAACATATTGCGATTGATGCTGGAGCAGGGACTGGAAAAACTACCGTGATGGCTGAACGTTATGTTCAACATTTACTCGCTAAATATCAAAGGGCGAAAGAATTGCTGCCAAACGGTCCAAGAGTGCCTTTACAAGGTCACGGTTCCTTAAGGGCTCCAGCACGGGAACGAACCGACCTTGTAGAGTGGAAAGGNCTCTTGCCCAGTGAAGTTGTAGCGATTACCTTTACTCGAAAAGCCGCTGCCGAATTACGCAGTCGAATTCGCAGTACGCTAAGTAAGACCGATACTAATCTACACTCAATTTCCCACGGCGACGTTGAGATGCTACTTACCAGTCTTGAGGATGCGCCAATATCGACTATTGATGCATTTCTTGCCAAACTAGTCACGCCCTATCTCGATATTTTGTCCGCTCAGCCAGCTGGTCAGCAAATCTCAGAAGTACGCTCTCCAATGCTAATTTCGGAAACCATCAACTCTGCTTGGCGTATCAGAACAAATATTGATGCTGAAGAAGCGGGGGTTAGAGGCGATCCTTACGGCTTTGTTGAATCAAGGAATAATTTAGCAATATTGTTAGGCGGCCAGAGTAATGCAGAAACAGTTCTTTCCGGATTACTAAACACTTCACTATTTGTCGAAGAAACCAAGCGCTCGCTTCGTGAGAAATCTAAATCAAAAGGCATTTCATGGGACGATTCGAAATTATTGGAGCCAGACATAATTCTTGATATGATTGGCGAGCCGGCAGCAGAGTTTATCGAACCTTTCAACAAACAAATTAGGGAGTTATTGAATCAATACCTCGACTTGTATATGGAATATTACAGTAGTTATGTCTTAGATTGTGAGGCTGGAATTGGCACTGATAAAACTCGATTTAACCAATTGGTAGAATTAGTAAGAAATACTATGCCAGAAGATAATATTGGCAAACTACAATGGTGTTGGCTAGTCGTAGTTTGTTGTACTTCCCAGTCGTCATTAGACAGTGACAAACCATCTCATCTTCCGCGTGGAAAATTGCCTAATGCAGATAATTGGCACCCCGGGATTCATACCAACAAGGGGAATGTCGTTGGCCCGTCCGCACAACAAAAAAATGGAGTAACTGCTCAATCAACCATATTAGCAAATCAAATCAAAGAACTGCTCAACAGTAATTATGGAAGGTTAGCAAAAATACTTGGTCGCAGCTCTTACACATTCGACCCTAGAATAGATCTGGCGTATTTACCAAATGACAGCACGCTAAACTATCTTGATTTGGGAGTCGAATTATCACCATCTCCACCGCTTGGTCGCTTGAGAATATCCAAAGAATTACAATTACAGGTGCTCAAAGACTTACTAAAAGTCCATCGAGGTTGCCAGGAGATTCTCACCCTTAGAAAAATGCAAGAAGGCGTTCATGATTTTGATGATATTCAGCGGCTTGCTGCTGATTTACTGTTAGCCCGGTGCCCCGATATAATTCGATATGAATATCCAACAGAAATGGTTGAATTACTTGACGACCTTGGTGATGAACCTTGGAGAGACGGCCATATTGCGAGAGTACGTGCAGTACTGCCAAAGTATCCTAATTGGGCTGAAGATTTTGAACGTAGAGTGACTATTTTACAAACGATTAGACAGCAATATTTGGCATTCATTATTGATGAATATCAAGACACCAACCCGGCACATTTCAGATTATTAGCTAGATTATGGGGCTCTAGAGATTTTGACAAAACCTCGGACTACCACGGCCCTTGGGACCCGACTGTTTGTGTTGTTGGGGATATGAAACAGAGTATCTACCGATTTAGACAAGCTGAAGTTACAGTTATGCGTAGAACGGTTGAATACATCAAACAGATGAATGCAATTGAATTTGCTAACACTGAATTTGAATTCCGCGATACTAGTAAAGCTCGCGACCCGAGGCCAGTTTTGGGTCAAGACTCGTTTAAGTCAGGACCGGGTTTGAATGATTTACCAAAGGGGTCAAGAAAGTGGCGCCATGTTGAAATCTATGCTGATGATAATGGTCAATTTGTTTCTGAAGAAAGGAAAGAGAGCCGCCGCTTAGGGCATATTGATTTGACATCAAATCATCGAACGGCTCACGACTTATTACGCACATTGAATCAAATGTTCATTGATGTTTTTGACCAACGGCACCAAAGTTTACCTGGAGATTGGCACGCGGAAGCGCAAAGCCTTATCGCCAACAAAAAAGACACACCAAACGGTAAATTAGAATGGCTTATGCCAATGAAATTAGCTAATTCATCATCTCAGCCGGGCAATAAATTATTTTCCGACCCTAACCCTAAAACCATCCATTTAGAACATGAAATGATTGCACTTCGCCTGCAAAATCTAATCCAAGGTAAGGCATGTAAGTTGTGGAATCCGGCTAAACGAGAATACACGATTTTGGAAAAGCCGACAGATTTAGTTGAACCAAGCGACGTAACTATATTGGTCCATACTAGAAAACACATCGCAGATTTAATCCAACGCCTAAACTCCCGTGGTATACCAGTTGTATCTGACCGCCAAGGGCGTTTACTTGGCCAACCAATTGTGAAAAACCTCATGTCTGCTTTGGACCTCATTGCACATCCACAGTCTAAATTTGCCGCAGCATCACTGGCCAAAACACCAATAATGGGCTTTTCTGATAAAGAAATCCACCGGTTTTTCAGCATTAAATCGGAATCAAATAACTGGTGGCACGACATGGCCGATTGGACCAATAATAAACCAACTAAAAATCTACTAAATCACTGCGGCAGTCAATTAATTGGCACCAATGTTCATCAAATATTAAATGAGATTCTTGACAATTCAGATTTGTTATATGCCTATCCGGATGACTCTTCACGACAAAATGCCGAATTATGGTGTAATTTAGTACACGATATAGGCAAAGAATGCGGACATAATCCAGCGGAAATTTATGCTCAGATGCAAATATTGGATAACCTGGGCAGAAAAGGCCCACAGGCAACCACTATTCCGTCATCTGGAGCGGTTAAAATAATGACAGTTCACGGAGCCAAAGGACTAGAATCAAAGGTTATCGTGGTCTCTGGTATTTTTCAAGCGGGGCAGTATGACTCATCGATTACTGCTAAAGATAACGTACTTGTTACTCCAGAGATAATCTCAGGTCGAATAAACCCGTGGGCATCCATAGAACGGCCCGATGACGGGCTATGGCAGTTTGCTAAGAGTATTGATGGAGCCCAAAGCCAAGCAGAACGGCGAAGAGAATTCTATGTGGCTTTGACCAGAGTTGAGAATCACCTCATTATAGTGGGCAACTCAACGAATTCAGGAACTTTGTGCGAAGCTACAGGAATGCTTCAGTTCACCAGTAAACCATCTGAAAAAACCATGGGGCACATGTGGATGGAAGGCCTTAGATATTTAGCACATTCAAATCAGATTATCGATTCACCATGGTTAAACCAAGGAGATATTATTGATCAGCCGCTTGATAACTATGGTAAAAAGCAGTTAGCAATTGATCCATTCAGCCTCTATTTTAACGCACAAATTGGTAGCGATAATATTAGGTCAATCGCCATCTTCGATTCACCTAACTGTTTCATTGACGATGAACCAACAGACGCAATCACTAGATGGGCGACTATGGAGGGTATATTGGATGATGGAAAAATAATGCCAACTAAACCCCACAAAAATAATTCTGTCAACCATATTTTAAGACTAGGCGCTAACACCTTAGATACGAGTGTAAAATGTCGGCATAATCATTGGCCAAATAATCTAGGAGAATGGAATAATGCCAGATTATCAAAGTTACTAGAGCATCCTAAACCAAAATCTGTCCAGACCAGTGATTATCCAAGCCCTGTTGAGTTCGGATTAATGATGCACAGATTGGTTGAGATTAGTCTAGATAACCCAAGTAAATTCAACCCCCATCCAGTTTTACCATTGCCAAGTAGTTGGTTAAATCAGCCAGATAACAAATTAACAGACGTGGCTTCAGTAGAATTAGTGATGGGGGAATTTGGGATAACTAAAGGAGATACAACCTCTTCTAAGTCATATAATTATACCCGTAAAAGAATGCACGAAATCGCTCAGCTTATTGATCGTGGTTTGACTGGAATTTATGCTGCAGGTGCATCAAAACACCTGCGTACAGCAGAGGGACTAAGAACTGAATTACCATTTTTATATAATCATGAAGCAAAGTTGGACAAATCATCACGCAAGATACTAAGCGACTGCGAAATTTACGATATTACCAAAGTTAGCAATGTCAGTATTATGTTTGAAGGTAGGGCGGATTTAGTGATGGCTTATTCTAGCCCGGATGGCCATGGCTATCTACAAGTTGTTGACATGAAAACAACTGGTTGTTTATTCGGTTTTAATTATGAAAACCCAAACCAAGGAACTCCGTTACAACAATTCTCGGGAGATTTGCATGGGCACTATCCAAGTACCGAAGCAGAAGCAGAAATATTACAAAAATATCAGTATCAATTAACGCTATATTCATCTGCATTAGAAGCAATAGAGGCCGAAAAGCCGGCTGCTCAGCGTAGGTCTATCCTACCTCCAGCATTATTGATTGCAGCTTCGGGAAGAACTGTTGAAATGACAGAAGGGGAGTATGAGCAGTGTAAAACAGAGCTGACAGAACAACTGACATGGATTGCAGAATTAGCTGCTCAACCATCCGATTTAACCGACTCATCAAGAATGAGTTTCGAGCATGCGATGTCTTGTTGGAATAGTGAAATTGCTTAGGATTTCTGTCCAACAAAGACTAGCGTGACGCCGTCCTCTCCCCCGGCAATCCAGTGTTCAACGTTATCGAAACCGGCATCGTTCCAAGCATTCTCCCACTGATTGATGGTCCTTGTTGCCATATTTACTCCAACATGTTCGGGCCACGACAAACTATCTTCATTTTCCATGTAATGGTCAATGCCAATTACAGCCCAGCCCCCATCTTTCAACCAATCATCATGGAATACTTTGAGCATTTTTTCTGGTTCGGCTAAGTAATATAGGAATTCCATCGAATGAATATAGTCGAATTTTTCGTTTGGAGTATAACTTGGTAGTTCAGCCAAAATGTATTGATTTTCACTATCAATTGACTTGGCTTTGTTAATCATTGCTGCTGCACCATCGATACCAATTGCTTGTTGACAGAACTGATTATCAGCCAAAATTCTGACAACCCACCCGTTTCCGCATCCAACATCTACCGCAGAAAAATTAGTACCACGTTGTTCAGACTTTACCGAAATAAAATCGATCATTTCGGCAACAGATAGTGCGTGACCCCGTTCCATCCCCTCATCTTTACCTCGTAAAGCCCAATCGTGGAACACATCAGTTGCCGGTCTTCTCTCCATGTTTACTCCTGTTAGACTCACCCAATAAATCGTGTCATCTATCAAAAAACATTACCAACTGCGAGTATAAAGTCCGTACATGGGCGATAAACCATCAGTAGACACAGTATTGTATCCGAAAATTTCACCACATGTAACAGGAATGCTACAAGTATCCAGTTTGCACACAATTTTTTGGGAACGCAGCGGCAATCCTGAAGGTGAGGCAGTAATCGTCATCCACGGCGGTCCCGGCGGTGGTTCTCAACCCGCATATCGCCAATACTTTAATCCAGAAAAATTCGACATAATTCAATTTGACCAAAGAGGCTGTGGTAAGTCCACACCATACGCTGAATTGCAAGAGAACAGTACGCAAAATTCGGTGGCAGATATCGAGGCATTAAGAGAACATTTAGACCTTGACTCATGGCATGTATTTGGTGGTTCTTGGGGCTCAACTTTAGCGTTAATATATGCGCAAAACCATCCCTCGAGGGCTCAAAGTTTGATTCTGCGAGGAATATTCATGTGCCGTAAGAGTGAGTTACAGTGGTTCTACCAACGAGGTGCTAGCCATGTATTCCCTGATGCCTTTGAGCCGTACTCACAACATATCCCGCCCGAGGAAAGAAGTGATCTAATTACCGCTTACTATCAACGATTGACTCATGAAGATGTTGAGATAAGAAGAGCAGCCGCAAAAGAATGGACCAGATGGGAAATGGCAACTAGTCGTTTATTCCCCGACCCGGAATATCTGGAAAAAGCGGAAGATCTAGACTTTGCAGTAGCCTTTGCTAGAATTGAGTGTCACTATTTCATCAATGGAATATTTGTCGAAGACGGTCACATCCTAAATAATGCTGAGAAGGTTAAGCACATTCCAACAATTATTGTCCAAGGTCGATACGACATGGTGTGTCCAACAGTGAGTGCATGGGAATTACATAAAGCGTTACCTGAAAGCAAATTAGTCATTGTTCCTGATGCTGGACACTCAATGGGAGAAACCAGTATAGCTCGCGAATTGGTTACTGCAACAGATAACATTTAGCGGGCAAGTAAAACGCCAAACTTGAACTATTGAAGCGTTCCTTTGATATGGTGTGTATGAGTGGGGGTTAATGGAGAGGATATCCTCTAGGTGATTGCATGGCGGATGAAGGAACAATAACCCCAGAGATTCGAATTAGCCAACTTGAGGACTCACTTGCTACTGAAACCGAGAGGCTTCAGAAATTATTCGCAGCATATGAAGCCCAAGAAAAAGACTTGCTTGATGTAAGGGCTGAAAATGAAGTTCTAGAAAAAGAGATTATCGAAAGAGAAATCGAGAAAGAAGCACAAGAATCTCTTATCGCTGAAAAAGATTTCAGAATCAGGGACTTAGAAATGAAGGCAACTAAGGCCGACAAGCGCGTAGAACACTTAGAGCCAGAACTTGAAAAGATGGAAGAAAAGTATTCTCGAGAAAAAGACCGTCTTGGAAAAATATTCAATATTGCAACAGAACTCGATGATGATTTGAAACTAGCAGTTACTGAAATGAAGGCTAGAGATGATTGGTATGTCTCACACATGACTCTGTTTGAAGACCTCAATAAGGCAATCAAAGAACGTTATGTGATGATTGAGCGAGCAGTTGAGTCAGAGAGAAAGTCACAGCATATGGCAAGAGCCATTGAAGATAGAGTCGAAGAAATGGTTACTGCAAGAGCAGCAGAGATGACAATCGACGAAGCTGAAGAATCTGTTAGCGGAGCAAAGTCAGAGGAGACTGAGGCCCCCGCCGAGGATGAGCCAGTAGTCGAGGAGTCAGAAAACGAAAGTGAAGCAGCACCAGAAGAGCCCACCACTGAATCAACTGAGCCAGCGGCACAACCCGCTGCGACTCCAGCAACTACTACTTGGGCAGACGATGAAGACCCTTGGGCAGATAACTAGGTGATGCACCATGGGCGGCCTTGCTAGGGGCGGTCATGCCCCGGTTTTGATAACCTTCATGATGGGGTCAAGTGCCATAATTATCGGTGTTCTAATTGATTCATTAAACGGTTTAATTCACTTATTTGGCGTATTGTGCTGGATGATGGCGGCCTTTTTTGCTAACTTTTGGCGAGACCCAGACCGGAAAATTCCCAGCGAGGAGGGAGTACTTGTCTCGCCTGCAGACGGCCATGTTATGTTTGTAAGACGAGAAAAAGCCACTGGCAGACGCCCATCAAACGAAGAAATAGACAGCGATAAAATAGAATCGGACAAATTGACTGGTCCATGGTACCCTGAAGCAGTTGGAAAGCCACTATCCTTTGCCACAGAGCAGAGATTTGAATCAGTAAATGCTGGTGAAGAATCAGAAAGTGATGTATATCGTGTCGCCATTTTCATGTCACCGCTTGACGTTCATGTCAATCGCTCACCATGTGCGGGAGTAATTGAAAGAATGGAACATAGAACTGGACAAGGGCGTCGCCGAGGGCCGTTCTTACCAGCTATGAAAAAGGAAAGTGAACACAATGAGCGAGTAAGAACCGTGATACTTGCTGAAGGGGGATATCGAGTTGAAGTTTGCCAGATATCGGGTGCATTAGCTAGAACTATTGTGCCATGGACTGGAGTAGACGATGAATTAAGAAGAGGCCAACGCTATGGAATGATACGGTTGGGCTCAAGGGTAGATCTTAGAGTTCCAGCCAAATTGTTCACCCCAGTTGTAGAATCAGCCGAATCAAATAATCCAAAATATCCTAAAGGCCAATTTGTACAAGCAGGGTCAAGTATTTTATTCAAAACCAAGTGATGTGATTAAATGGCCAATAATATTTCATTAACTTTAGTCGGGGGCAATCAGAAGCCTGCCAAAATACATCATTTGGTAAAAGCTCCTGCTAATACTCCTTGGGCGCTGGCAAAACAACAATCGTGGGACGCAAACCATCCAGCGACAGTCTATGTCACTCCCGAGACCCTACCAGATGGGACTCCTTGTAGTGCAGTTACAGTGATTCTTAGAACCAAAGGTTGCCATTGGTGGTGGTCCAGTGGTTGTACTTTTTGTGGCTATTTCAATGATACAAGAGATGATGTTACCAATGAAAACCTACATGCTCAATGGGAGGCTGCTAAAGACCAGCATGACGGTTTTAAAGGCCAGCAAATGGTCAAAATATATACCTCGGGTTCTTTGTTAGAGGACCGAGAGATTCCCATTGAATTTCAAGAAACAGTGCTGAGGGACTGTCATGAAATGGATAAAGAATTGATTGTTGAAAGCCGTTGTGAGCAACTTACTGAAGATAAGTTGTCATGGGCTACTAAAATCAATCCATCGTTTACAGTGGCTGTTGGACTTGAGGCTTATGATGATGAAGTATTACGCTTCCATGTCAACAAGGGATTTTCTACCAAAGCCTGGGATAAAGCGGTAGCAAACTTACGTAAATTCAACCTGCGGGTCAAGACTTATCTAATGTTTAAACCGCCATTTATGAATGAAATCGATGCCCTTGAACACGGAGTTCGGTGGATAAAAGACGTGGCTGCTAAAAGCGATGAAATCTCTGTTAATCCAATGAATATTCAGCGTGGGACAGTTATCGACCGTCTGCACAGAAACAATGAGTANCGGCCACCATGGCTGTGGTCACTGGTTGAAATGATAAAACGGGCCCATCCAATAATTTATCCCGAAGGCGGAACCAACGGCTCAGAAGATCAAGTCTGCCGACTAATCATTCATCCAACTGCTGGTGGGAAAATCCGTGGAGCCCACAATTGTGGAACTTGTGATAAATTTGTTGTTGCAGCTATTGAACGCTATGCGGTGTCGGGAGATTTAAGAGAATTTAACGGCTTGTCATGCGAGTGTCAAGCGNTTTGGCAGCAAGAATTAGCGTTGGAATCAGCCCTGCCATTGCCGTTAGGAATCTCAAGACCGCGCCGAGGCAATCGAATAGAGAATCTTCGTTCTCTATGATTACTTTTCACTGTTAACCTAGTGAATGTTTATGACCACTCTGCCGGTGGGTTGGAATGACCCCTACGGGGTCAATGGGTGAGATGAAATGAATAATTCAATATTGCCGGATGTAACAGTTGGAACAGGCCAACCATCCATGGGACGAGTTGCGCTTACACTGATGTTTGTTGGGGTGTTTGGATTATTTGCTTTATTTGCTAATGTATTTGGCTGGGATGCAATGCCTATCCTTGGGGATGTCGTACCATTTATCGGTAATCTTGGTGGTAGTGGAATTTGGTATTATCTAGTTGGAATCTTAGTCGGAATTGGAGTTATAGTTGCGACATTAATCGGCGAGGTAGTCGTTGAATAACGGGGGCTTAAATATGGAACCAATCTTTATTTCTGCTGCAATATTACTTGCGGCTTTACTGGTCGTGTCTTACTATGTAACCAACGGGGTTGGGACAATGGGGGCGCCATTAAGGCAATTTGCCTTATTTTTGTTGGTTAAAGCGCCAGTTGGACTTGTGGATTTATTCAAGGATGAACCAGGAAGCGGCAGTAGAACCTGGATTAAATTTGGTACTGGATGGTTTATTCTTACCGTTATTTCTGGATTTATCGCAATCTGGCATAATTATGACCCAACGGCTTTAGATTCACTAGCAAGTATCGGCTGGTCATACGACGATGGTTCAGCCATAGCAGACTTCACATCTGCTGTTATGTTAATATCTTTCACTTATCTCCTAATAGGTGGATGTTTGGTTGCTGTGGCACGTACTGGCAACAATCGTCTGGCTAGTGAAGCAAGTGCCTCGATGGTTGCTGTACTATATACAGCAGCCCTTTCTTTTAACCTAATTTTAATTCCAATAATTTTTAAATTCGCCGACTTTGCTGATGAGCAAACCATTAGAGATTTGATTTCNCTATTGGTAAACTATGTGGTTTCAAGCCTATTTTTCACTGCGCTGCTAATGAATGTATTAGCAACGTACTCCCAACGAGACGACGGAACCACCTCAGTAACCGCATGGTTCCTCATTATGGCAATAGTTGCAAAGCTAATCGCTTCGATGTATCATGTACTTGGAGAAGCAACAGATAATACCCAAATGGTATGGATGTCTCAACGGGTGCTTGAGAGTTGGATTCCACTCGCCCTAATGTTTGGTTTAGCGTATCACGTAATACCTCACGCAGCAAAAGCCCCGATTTGGTCAGGCTCTTTGCTAAATGCAAATATGGTATTGCTATTCTTAACAGTGCCACCATTTTTCATGACTTCCGCAGATGCGGGGGAACTGCTACAAAATGTTGGAGCATTATTGCTAACGTTTTCTCTGCTACCACTGTTTGCTGGATCAGTCAATCTGCTAGCGACAGCCTCGGCTAATTCGAGTGGNGTANTAAAAAACCCAGGAGCATTATCGGCAACACTAGCAATGTTCTTATTGCCAATATTTGCCATAGGCAGTTACTTTACAGCAATGGATACTTTCACTGGAACCGATCAAATGCTAACAATGTCGTCCACTATTGATGATGGCTTCATGTATACTGTTGGCGGATTGATGATGCTGTCTGCAATATTCTCATCTTACCCATTAGCAGCAGGCAACAAATTAGCCGAACCATCAAGAGCGAATATGTCTGTATGGTTTATGATGCTTGGAGGATTGACTGCGACAATCACTATGCTAATTGGCGATTTCACTGAACANGCAGTACTAGATTCAGGAGTTGAAGATGTAGTTGCTTCAACATCAGGCTTTTATCTAGTCGCCGCAGCTATGTTCTACTTAGTTCCAATTTCAGCTATTCTAGCAACTTTGGTTTTGATTAGAACCAGCACCTCCTCACAGAAAATCACCGAGGTTGGGTCTAAGATTTCTGATGTTGCAACGTATACACTTGTTGAAGGAACAAATACCACCATTCAGCAACTGTTAGGCCGAGGCGTCGGCGTAAACACCACATTAGTAGTTGGCGATTCAACTCAGGATGACGGTGGCTCCACAGTCATAGCCGTGTCTGCAACCTTGCATAACGACGAAGTTACCGAATTCCCTGAAGCAGAATCGTTTGAGGAAGTAATCGAGGAAAGTAAAGGCCCTGCTAAGGAATTGATGATGCTGGGCGATTATCTAAAAAATAGCGGCCAAACCGTATTTGAATTTTTCAAATCTATTGATTTAGACGATTCAGGTAGCATAGACGGCTTTGAATTCCAACAAGCTTTGGCAAACAGCGATGTGGGAGAATTCCCTCCTTGGGAAGTAGACAAGCTTGTTGCTGCCATTGACCTCGATAGCGATGGAAAAATCAATCTTCCTGAACTAGATATTGCATTAGCAAAGATCGCTGCGGCTTATGCTTCACCCGAAGCTGAAGCGGTAGAGTCCCAGCCAAGTGACGAAATGTCAAAGTCTGATCTTGGTAAATTAAAGAAAGCAGAACTAGTCTCTATCGCCAAAGCAAAAGGTGTTGCAGAAACAGGAACAAAGGCCGATTTAATTGCAGCAATTTTAGGCGAATGATTGGAGACTTCCTATGAAAATTGGCTTAGTTGGCAAGCCTAATGTTGGCAAATCAACATTCTTCTCATCTGCGACACTTGCTAAAGTTGATATTGCAAATTATCCATTTTGTACTATTGAGCCTAATGTTGGAGTTGCATTTATTTCTGCAAGACTTGATTGTCCATGCAAAGAACTACGGCAACGTTACGAGGACGATGGGCGTTTAGCGCCTATTTCTCCTGATGACCCTCGCAAGGGCAGCATTTGCCAACCTCGCACCGGTGGCTGCATTGGTTTCAAGCGTTTAGTACCCTGCTATTTGGTTGATGTAGCGGGATTAGTCCCTGGCGCCAGTGAAGGGAGAGGCCGAGGTAATGCTTTCCTTGCCGATTTGTCTAATTGTGATGCCCTCATCCAAGTGGTTGATGCTGCTGGTACTACAGATATTGAAGGCAATCCAAAGGGTGCAGAATCAGATCCAATCGCCGCTGCTAAATCGGTACAACAAGAAATTGACTTCCTGTCAANGGAATTAGATAATTGGATTCTAGGTCTACTTGAAGAGAGCTGGGCCCGAGGAGTAAGGCGAGTACAGTCTGAAGGAGAAAAAGGTATTTTGAACTTTTTACATGAGAAATTAACTGGACTTGGCTCTTCAATAACTCTAGTAACAAGAGGTTTTGAGTCATTCAAACAACAGAATATCGATTCTAACCCGCCGTGGGATTGGAGCCGTGAGACGCTTGGTTCACTAGCGACCTGTCTTAGAAGTGAGTTATTCCCCATCCACATTNCAGCAAATAAGTTTGATATGTCACCTAAAGGAGTTATTGCTGGNGTTCAGGCTAACGGAATAATAATTCCTTGTATGGCTGATATGGAATTGGCATTGATGAGAGCATCTTCAGCAGGCATAATTGACTATCAATCAGGTAACTCTTCCTTTGAAATTCTCCANCAAGATAATTTGAACGCTAAACAGATTGAAGCNCTAGAAAAAATGAGCCAGAAATTAATGTCTAGTGGGAATACTGGGGTTTCTGACATAATCGATAAGGTATTATTCGATCAATTAGATCACATCGTAGTCTATCCAGTGCAAGATGAAGGCCAATGGACCGACGGNGATGGCAAAGTACTTCCTGATGCTTTTGTAGTGCCAGTTGGACTGGCTGCAAAGGAATTAGCATACATGGTTCATAGTGACTTAGGTGACGGCTTCATCAAAGGAGTAGATGGGCGTTCTCGTAGAGCAGTCGGTGCAGATTATGAGCTAAGCAACGGAGATGTGCTTAAGATTCATTCCAAATAATTAGTGACCCTTTGGTGTTTCATAATTTGGTGTAAGCCTTGCTAGGTTACCAGCAAAGTGAGCACTTCGAATCAAAAACCAAACAGGAGCAAATAATGTTAAGGCAATTAACACAATCAAGAAGTAAATTCCCCAAGGGTCTACNGAACTGATAAACATGCCCCAGAGCGTCCAAAGAACTGGAATGTATAGGAACATNCTGTATCTTCTAGCAACTAGAGATAATCTTGCATTGCGCAATTTTTCATTGTAGAGGTTCTCTATTTCCTCTTCTGAGGCCATTTTACGGTCTACTCCACACCGAATACAANCTTGCGCGCGAGGGCCATTTCCATGAATGAATTGGTCTCTAGAAAAAGTTCCCAAACAGAACCTGCATGTCGGCATGTAACTCGCTCATGTTACCGCAAATGGTCTTGATTCTTCAAGCATCCGATTGAAGTTCCAAGAATGAACTGAAAATCTGCAACCCATTTGAGGAACCAATTGATTCTGGATGAAATTGAACGCTATGAATGTTTTTTGATTTATGCCGCAAACCCATTATTGCGCCGCTTTCGTCAAATATATTTGCCAATAACTCATTTTCTTTCGTATNGGCTATCAGTAATGAATTATATCTNACATAAGTTCCAGACTTACTAAGCTTAACAAATAGTCCAGAATTATCATTTTGACAAGTTACCGGGGTGCCATGAACGGCTCCATTTGGGTCTTTAATCAGTTGATAACCATCGGCTAATCCCAATGCNTGGTGGCCTAAGCAAATCCCTAGAACCGGGATATTTAATTGTTCATTTAGGCATAAGTTAGCCATTGCCATAGTTAATCTAGAATCTTGTGGTTTTCCAGGCCCAGGGCCAATTATGATATGTGATGGTTGATATTGAGTTAATATGTTTAACAAGTAATCATGATTACTAAGTTGATTAACANCAGCATCTCTACCGTTTATNATACATATATCACGGCCTAGCCCCGCAATCGCATGTGCGATGTTAAGAGTGAAAGAATCAAGGTTATCAATAATCAATACGCGTCCTTTGAGTAGATTTAGTTCAGTGGGAATGTCGGTTATTGCAGAAATATCTCCCGATTGTTGGTAGTCAAATATGTTCTCAATTTCCAGAGATGTGCGCGCTAGGTCCCCNGCATTTGTCTTATCAAATTCAGGCGGCAACCAGCCACAAACCTTCCGAATAGCTTGTGATTTCCAAACCGCCTCCTCAACTTCAATCTCAGGGTTTGATCTAATTGTAATGCCGCCTCCAGCACCAACTTTGCCGTACCACTGTTTGCCGTTGCGGTGCGCCTCAAGAGTTCTAATCAAAATGTTCCAAGAACAATCCCCCGAATGAGGTTGAATCCAGCCGGCTGAGCCAGTCCAAAATGAACGATTTTGTTGTTCAATCTGGTCGATCACAGCACAAACCATGGTTTTTGGACATCCAGTAATACTGCCTCCAGGGAATAAATTGTCAAATGCATCAGCACTGGTTTTATTTTGGGAAAGTCGGCCGTCAATATGGGATACTAAATGGTGGACATTAGCATAAGATTCTACATCAAAACGAGTGAGATTAACAGTTCCAATATCACATACCGAGGACAGCTCATTGCGCATCAAATCAACCAACATACGATGTTCAGATCTCTCTTTGATATCGGCAATCATTGATTCAATCATGGCGCTGTCTTCTAATTGGTCAACCCCCCTAGTGACAGTTCCCTTTATTGGGGCAGTAGAAATTTTACCGCTATTTGCTCTTAACAGCGTTTCAGGGGAGGATGAAACAATTGCTAAACCTAGATCATGGGCTTCAATAAAGATTGAAAATGGTGCAGGATTAATCAAACATAATCTTTGAAAGATAGTCAAAGGCGGTTCAACTAAACTTCCAGACCAAAATCTACCAAAGTTTACTTGATACAAAACTCCTTCAGCAATAGACTGTTTTATTCTTTCAATACTGGCGATGTGTTCTAAGTCAGAAAGCGTAGACTTCTCAACAGCATCATTTGGTAACTGTTCTGCTATTTGATGAATAATTTCTTCACGCTCAATGGTTTTCAAAACGCGGTCAACCCACNTAGAATTAGTTCCCAATACTTGAAACTCATTTGATAGGTTTGAGTGAATAACATAATCTTCAATAAGCCACATTACAGCAAGTATGTCTCCTTTAGCAGGTACGTTTGTTAGATTCAATGGCTGAGTCCACTGAATCAGATCATAAGATGTTGCACCAGACCAAAACGGCCCACTCGGTAGTAGCTCATCCCCTTCTAACAAAAAGTCGACATCCGGNGTAAGTTCGGTTAATTTNTTAAATAAATCAGCCATATTATTTGCCGAAATTATGTTTGCATGATACCAACATCCATGTTTCCANTCTTCAACTTCAGCGGTGAAATTTAATTTATCATAATCAATAACTATCTCGCCAGATAGAGCATCGCATCCCAGGCCAGCTTTGAGTGATGAAGGTTGTTTGATTACTACTCGAGTTTTACTTGGGCCACACAATATAGAATTACTGGCTAAATGGGTTGCTGGGCCTCCAGAATTCATAATTATCATGTCAGGTGAGCCGAAGTCTATCGCCCCATTACCAAGCAATTGACCATCTAACAAGATAGATGCCAACGCATTGATACCATCTATTGTAGATACTCGCACATGTTTGTCCAAGTGTCCGGGTTAGAATAATGTTGAGAGAGAACATCACGACATTTCTCAAAAATTAAAGATTCTTTGCGACCGATAATTTCTCCATCAATAGTTACTAATTTACAACATCCAATGCCGGTTCCAGTAACTAGTATTTCTTCGCACCTAGCAACCATTCTTTCATTTAATCGGGCTTTCATTACTGGGATTCCAATTGAGTTTAATGCATGGGTGATTATCTGATTTGTAATACCATAAACTCCTAAATTACTATCACTTTGGTAAGCAGTTCCATCCTCGTCTATAACAACTAAACTTGCTCTATCGGCATCCACAATGCTAAAATCATCAATTAGTATCGAAATATCAGCACCACTTTGTTCAGCATCATTACGAGCATCAAGATACGGTTTCCAATCTCCATGTTTTGTTCCTGTAACATCTCCAAGCCATTTGTTTAATGGTCTAGTTTTGCCATGAATTTTGGTAGATCTTAGTTTTGGCAAAGGTCTTGAGTTCAATGAAATCTCATCTAAGGTTGAATAACGAATTGTAAGAAGCAGCCGTTGATTTTCATTATTACTATCACTGAAACGACAAATCGCCTTAGCTATTGCAGCAGCAAAGTCATCCGGTAGTTCAATGCGAAGTCGTTCAGCATGTTTCTCTAATCTTTCCATGTGTGCTGTAAAATCGGCAATACTAGATTTTCCATCCCACATAGCTGTGGTAAATACCGAATCTCTAGGCTTATTAGCCAATTAATCATCTCACAATAGGTCATCCAAAAATGAAGTATCGATTTTTGGTTTTGGCGTTTGTTCATTATTTAACTCATTAAGCAACGCATTATTTTGTGGTTGTAAGACTGGTTGCTGCTGTTGATATGTTTCTCTTTGGTAGGGGTTTGAATTATCAATTCTCTGAGCCGCAGAATAAATATCATTTTCAACTTGCGGAGTAATTTGTGGCGGTTGAGCTGCTTGTGGAACAACACTGACAGGCGTTGCATCATCCCAGCCTAAATCATCTTGAATGCCCCAAGTAGCTTCTTGAAGTTCCCATGATTTATCCCTCATACGTTGGTCGCCCCTCGATCTAACAATAGCAATCAGCAAAAATAGTACAACAATTAACAATCCAGCAGCTAGTAAATTTGTCGTAGTTAATAATGAACTAAAGTCACTCTCCTCATTGGAATCTTCTGGTGTATCTACTGCGGCTACATCAGCAGGTAAGACCTCAAGAGCAATTACCGAGGATCTGGTTGTGTAATCATCAAATGGCGACACCGCAACATACCAAGTAGTTTGATTGTCGAGGTCTGAAAACACATCATCGTCAATCAAATAGTTGGTCGATGCCAATACCTCTCCGATTTCGATTGCAGAGTCTATATTATCAAAATTATCATCTGAAATATAAATCTTATATCCTCTAATTTCACCGTTATTGATTCCACTCCACGAAACTAGTATTTCATCATCATCGGACCATTCTGCTCTAAGGTCTTCAACAGGAGTAATGTAATCGCCAGAGTCATCAAAACCATCATCAATAGATTGGCTTGAAACTACAGTTAGATCATCTAGATACGCATTGCCGGCAGTATCTCTGGCCACAACAGTAGCCCATACTTCTAGCCCAGTGACAACAGGCATATCGCCCGCAACAATCTCAATCAAATGAGGAAGGTCGGGATTCCTGTCCAATATTGCAATCGGCGTTGTTGGGCCGCCGCCTCCAGCAATGACGCTAGTGAATGGATTTGATGCTGCATATATCTCATATGTTCCAACATCACTCGCATCACTCAACTCAAAAGTAAACAATAGTCCAGTTCCATCATCATTAGGCCTGTCGATTAGCTCCATCTCAACTAATCGAATAGGAGGTTGTGTGTCGACTATGTTATTGATTGGAGTGACGGCAGCTTCCGGCAAATTTGTCAGGTGTACATTACCCTTGATATCATGGACTGTGACAGTGACAAACAGCTCAATATCTGGTTTGATTAATTGCGGAGTTGCCATAGTCAAATCCATCATATTAGTTGGCGGACTGTATAATGCTGTTGAAACAGTTAACTCAATAGGATTCTTATCTTCATCAATCCATTGTTTGTCAATCTTTAAGCATCCACATTTATCGGGATCATCACCAAATGCAGCCCAGGCTCCACTTAGGTCTGAGACAGGTTGGTCAGCAACCCAAACAATGTAGTATGCGAAATCATCAACATTAGAAACAGTCCATACGATATCAATAGCAGTTCCATCATCTTCTGCATGGTCATAAGCGTTGACTGAGTCAACGCGGTCAGGAGTTCCACCGCTTCCTACAGTGTTCTTGAACGGCGTTGCGGATACTCTTTCGACATCAACCAAATCAACATTTAACCAGTCATCATATGCAACAACAGCAAGTAGGTATGGCTGACCATCTTCAAGTTGAATTCCATCATAATTGTCAATTATAGCGCTTGTTGTGCCACAATCGTCAATTATTTCTGCTTGACTAAAGCCCCAAGCGTCTAATGGTTGTAAGATTTCGATATCGGCTTGTCCCTCGTCTGGTATAATCCATACCTCATAGAAGGTACAATCTTCAGCAGTACTCTGGTCCCAGGAGATGGTAATTCTTCCACCATCGTCGTCAGGAGTATCTATTGCCTCAACATTTTCCAACTTAGGCGGCGGTGTTAGGTCATTTAGTCCGCCAGTTGGAACCACTGGTCCAATCACAGTTGGATTGAAAATATCTTCTTGTCCCGCATCATCAACACAAGTAAGTGCAATCCAGTATGGCCTTCCAGGATTTAGTTGAAGCACAGTAGTATTGCCTTCTGTTGGAGGTAAATCTGCAGTTGGAGTTAACCCTAATACATCATTGATATCGATGGTGGAAGAGTAGATTCGGGTACTAGCCAGATCTAAAGAAGTACATCTTGACCATTCTAAGTCTAGGTCGCCATCTTCGCCTCCATCATGTGGGCCTGCAACTGCCCAAAGTGGTGATTCAGGAACTTCATCGGTAGGGGTTGCTGGGCCGAGTTGCATGGAAGGCTTGCCTAATCTTCCATCGTCATATTCAACCACAATTACAGCATGATATGCTATTCCATCAGTTAGGGGGACTCCATTAGCAGTGGTAACCTCACTTTGCAGCCTGCTGTGTAATGAGATGGCTTTGTCAACAACTCTGCCGGCTAAGTCATCCGCAGTGACTTCTAATGTCCCAGAAGCACTGGTGAAAGGCCCTTCATTGACATAAATTAGGTATCTAGCAAAGTCATCATCATGGACTAGGGTCCAAGATGCAGTTAATGCGCCCCCACCATCGTCAGGACGGTCGACAAGATTTGTAAGGTCAACCGGCGTTTCTAATTTTATGTAATCATAAGTAATTCTTGCTTCTAGTGAACCATTACTTGGCGACCGGAGATTCAATTGAACAAATTTAGTGCCGTTAATCTGAACCGCATTATCAACTGCAGCTTGCAATGTATTGGACAATTGTGGGTCATCCGAAAGGTTGAGAGTTACAGAATACTTCAAACTGTTGGATTGTGCCCAAGTTGCAGCCCCGCTGACTGGTGAGGAAAATGCTAGCGGAACGCCTTGAAATAGCAGGTTGTGGACGCCGAGTGTACCACTGTCTTGGTCTAAAGTGATTGGATTTGAGGCATTAGCAAGTTGAATCTGAACACCTGGGTGAATCATGCTAGTAATGTCTAAGTTTACTAAATTAAAGCCCATAGTGAGCGGGTCAGCACGACGGAATTCAAACCTCTCCAATGGCGTCCATTGAGGATTGTTCATCCAGCCGAATAAGCCGTTATCGTCTGTAGATGCCCACAAATAATCCGCTGAAATATCTCCCCCGGTTATAGTGACGTCTGGTATTATGAACACCTTGGATACAGAATGTGCTGGAGTTCTTGCTTCTAGTATAGTGATTATGTTATTGCCAATAGCCATCAACTGGTCACCATTGCTGACTAATTGTTCGACTGGCCAACTAGATATTTGGAATGCAGACGCACCATCTTCAAATTGACTGTTCAAACCATTCCAATGAGTCATAGGACCTACATCAGTTGCGATGTGTAGACCCCAGAAATCACTGGCGATTGCCGTTATTGTATTAGATGGGAGTTGGTCAAATCGATGGGTCGCAATAACCAAACCTGAACTCTCATCAATGCTAGACACTCCAGGTCTCTCACTTCCAGCCCCATTATGGCTAACATGAATTTGCACATTCCCGGCATTATCAGTAGTTTTTATCAAGCCCCAACTAGATGTTCCAGTCATTCCATTTGCACTGGTAATAGTATTCATTGAGTTGCTATTGGTATCTATTTTAACTAATCCAGATGGTGTTGCAGCCCACAGGTTCGGGTCTTCATAGACAAGGTCTTGAATTATATTTGATGGCAAACCGTCGGTACTGGTAATTGGGTTTAGCCAATCACTGGTTTGGAAAGACCATCTGCCAATTCCACCATCAGTAGCAATGTACATGACATCACCATCAGTTTCAAACCCGTTTACAACATTAGACGGAAGCCCCGCAATAAGTCGGCCATTGCCAAAGGTATCAGTTAGGGTATCGAACATTTGGACTCCAGCAGAAGATCCAAAGTTGCCCTGCAGGCCGATAATTAAATCGGTTCCAACTAGTTTTAGCCCATCCATGTTGTTGTGCAACGCCCCGTTTAATGGGATTAATGAAGCAGAAACAGTATCTAACTTCATCAGTCCAGCTGGAGAAGTTGAAATGTATAGATCACTACCAACTAATTGGGTATCTTTGGCTTGAGAGTTTGCCGGCAAAGTCCATCCTTGTTGCCACTCCACCGAGCCATCATTCTGCCTTTCACCTTGCAGGATTCCAGCCCCGGTGGATTGTCCAAACCCAACGTTTTCTCCGATGGTAGTAACCCAAAGGTGAGTTCCATTACCAGTCATTGTGGTTACTTGTCCACTAACTAATCCGGGGAGATTGTAGACCGTGCTCTGCCCACTAGCATCCAAATAATCAACACGGCTGTAGCCAGAGGATCCGCCGGCTTGACCAAGCATCCATCCAGCCCCAGTCCATTGGAATGATGTCACAGAGGAGCCTTGGGCGTCAGAATTCACTTGGCTGGTAATTGCGCCAGTAGTAGAGATTACCGAGTAACCGCCGCCGATAATGTTTGAACCATCTTGTCCAAGTCCGTGTCCAACAATTAGTTTACCTGAGTCGTAACCAATTGCGTCCCACCAAATTCTGTCACTTGGAAGGTTGTGGGTTTGAGTAGTAATGTCTGCTAGCCAAAGAGCAGTATTCATATTGTATTTTTTGATAGGCTGCTCGTCTTCGTAAAAAGTAACATACAGTGTGTCTGTTGATGAATCACAAGCAACCCCAGAGACTCTGCCTTCTCCAAGAGATGCTTGAGTGAAAGTATTGACAATGGTTGAACTTACCAAATCGATTTGTTCTATCCCTCCATTGTTGTCATAAATTCCAACATTAAGCAGGCCACCACATTCAGCCATAGTAAGGGGGTAGCCTCTTTGAATTCCGTTCTGACCGTTTGAAGTAAATACATTCCAACTAGTTCCATCCCAGTGAGAGATTGCCCCACCTTGGAAGCCACCAAAATTTGAGCCATCGCCGCCACCGACTACAAGATCAACGCCGTTGGTCCACAATTCATAGATTTCCTCTCCAGCGTTGTTTGGCAAGCCATTATTTTCTTCCCAGGTAGATAGCCATCCGCCATTATTTGCGTCATATCGCGCTACCCCCGATTCGGTGGCGAACAAAGTTTCACCTTCATATTCGATAATTTCTCTAATTGGGAAATCAAGGCCATCGTCATCGTTCCAAGAGCCGACAAAGGCTCCTAAATTATCATACAAATCAAGTTTCAATTCTCCCCAAGAAACCCACATCTCTCCAGTGGTGGTTTCGTAGGCAGTTACCCGGTCAACTTGACCACTTGGTTCGATATTTTCGCCCCAATCATCGGTACTTATGTTCCATTGAGCGATACCGCCACGGCCATCATAATAGTCAGGGAAGCCACCATTTGAAGCTACACCAGTCATTATGACATCATCAACCAATCCCATACCCCAAGCCGGCCCATTATTGTCATCAAGTTGGATTCCAGCATCTATATTGGATAATTGATTAAAGTTAACAAGGTCAATACGATAGAAACTGTTGCTGTCATCTCCTTGGTGATAATACATCACATCATTGTAAACAATCATCTGGTATGGCTCGCCGTTACCAAGATAAATTGAATTTGATTTTTCAATATCGTACACCTCGACTTCGTTTACTACATCAATTAACTGGAAACCGTCTTCCCCGCCAATCCATAGTTGGTCTTGGTTGATATCTGCAACTAATCCGGTAACAAACTGATTTCCATCATCTAAGACGTCATCTTCTGTCCATGTGGGCAACCATGAATTGGTCGAGATTTCATATCTTGCAATCCCTACACCGTTTAATCCAACATAGGCAATATCGCCAATAACCTCAACAGGTGCATTGTCAGTATCTTCACTGGCCTCCCATGTATCAACTACTTCAAAGGGGTTGGCAGTTAGAATACCAACGCCATCATTGGTCCCACCGTAAATCTGTGAGCCATCCGTGCCCACTGAATATGTGGCCCAATCGGGCATACCGTCATACACATTTTGACAATCATCAACCACCAAAGTTGCTGTTGGNTATTTACAAACACCGCGGTCTGTNCCNACATAGATATCNTTGCCNAGTAGTGNAAAGTCAAANAATTGATCTGGNTGAGTCACCCAACTTTGTCCTCTTCCAGCGAAATCTACAGATTGTACCCCATCCCACTTTACTGCACCGTCATCTGCACCGATGTAAAGCGCTGCNCCGTCTGAAATCAAAGCATATATGTTGTCATTTGGCAAAATCTCGATGCCATTGATATCAGAATTGTCAACTAATGGCAACAGGATTTCCCCGTTTGTCAAATCNTTTCGAACTACGCCATAGCCCGGNAGGCCCATGTGGAGGATATCATCAAACACTGCTANTGGAACATTATTGGCATTGTTTACTCCAGTAGAGCCCCAAGGAGCGAGGAATGTTTGGTTAGTCATATCAAAACGCGCAAGACCAATATCGGATGTGGCAATGTAAGCCATGTTGCCAAAAGTAGCAATGTCGCCAATAAGTGAAGATGCCAATCCAGAATTTTCATCATAAGAGGTTATTGAGTTGCTAGCCATATCGATTATGGAAATTGCCGAATCCGAATTAACCGAAAGTAGATTGTTACCAGAAATCGCTAGACGATTCACATTGTCACTAAACAATCCATCACTACTGGACCATGTCTGCACAATGGTCCCATTGCTAAGCATTTTGTGTGCTCCAGTACTTTCTCCAGCAATGTAAACATGAACGCCATCGGTAATTAGGTCGTTGACATCATCGCCAATTAATTTAGGAGTTAACCATCTTGAAGCAGCGGTATCAAACCTATTCATGATTCCGTCGGCAGCAACAAAAAGCACGCCATCTAATTCTACAACATCATCCATGTCTGCTGATGTAGGGCTGCTTGCAAGCAGCATATTGCCTTGGTATATTGGGGTTGCAGCAGCATCAAGAATTGCCAAATCTCCCCCACCGTCACTGATTAGTACAATCTCGCTGGATGGGGAGCGTACGCCTATATTTGGCCATGTCAATAACTTACGACCNTCATCAATCAATCCGTAATCAGCTAAATCATAGGTTTGTAAAAATACTCCATTGGCGGTGTTATATGTCTGGATCGCACCTCCGTTTAAAATCATTAAAAGATTATTTGAAAGGGCAATATCTGCAACATTGTTTGAGGTTAACCAGTTGCCATCATTCCAGGTAGATAGCCAGAAACCAGTATTCCAGTCGTAACGTGCTAGACCAGCATCTTCTGAGGTCAAAAGCAACTGGTTGCCCGAAAGGTGGAAAGAAGTAACAGAATCAGAATGAAGGTTGTTGGCACTTGACCAAGCAGACAATTCCGTATTTGTTGTCAAATCCCATCTGAGTACACCGCCATTTTCAAAAGAGAAGTAAAGGACATCTCCCACCTCAATAATATCTAGTGCTTGGCCAACTGAACTTTTAATTAACACATTATTCCAATCATTGCCATCAAAAACGCCGATTCTATCAGAATTTGACGCATAAGGGGTTCCGTCGCTGGCGATTATGAATTGGTCAAATTGGACGAATTCTATTGTATCTAAGTCAAATACAGTCTCAGGCAACGGCGTTAAAATAGATGTATCAACAAGGGAAAGTGCATGGAAATAATCGTCACTTGTAAGTATGTGTAGCACNAGATTANTATAATCAATTTCTAAATCTACAATTTTTNCGGCATCATCGAANTCAATGATATCGATAATCTTTGGTTGGTTATTGTAATCGATAACCAACAGCGAATTATCAATTGCCAAATACATCCTGCCGTCAACGAAATGGATGACATAATCNGCAATATCAATGTCTACAGGTTCAAAAGTTACTGCAGGGTCGATAGGAGCTAAAGCTTCGATAACTAAGTCATTGATTTCTGCACCAGCTGGGAGCGTCCAATAAGCCCCTGCATCACTATTTGGCGATAATCTTCCCGAATGAGGGTTNNGCCCAGTAAAAGAATCACTTGAGCCTAGCATTCCAAGGCCGCTCCAATCAAACAAGTTGATTCCAACATCACTGGCTGTAATCACNGGCTCTTGGATAATCATTCCATCGCTGCCATTTACTCTAACTTCCATAGTCACATTCGACAACAGGGCTCCTGGGGCAAATTCAAGCCCCCAGTTTGCATTAGCTGACATTCCAATAGTTGGGTCTGCGCCAACAGCNTCGAGTTGTACCCACCCAGTGTCATTGCTGCCTTGCTTTTCCCANACAGTAGCGTTGCCATTTTCGTGTGCTGAAACTGGGTTTACCGACAGTAACGGGGAAAGCGAGGTTATTACCATCAACAATGTGAGTAGCAAAGCCTTTTTCGCTCCGCTAACCGGAGATGCCACGTGAAACTCGCCGTTCATTGGTATATTGGCGCATCTTACAGTATTTGAACGCGGCCCTAATTCGTGTTCAAAAATCTCATCAAAATCGCTGAATAAACCAGTAATGCTGTATAAATCGNGTTGTTAAGGGCNATACTTCCCCAAACAATCAAACATCGTATGCAACTTCGTAGGCTTGGAAGTGTTTCATTGGACGAGCGAAAAGAGCAACAACTCAAGAAAGAAGCACTTGATTATCACGAAGCTAAGCCGCATGGTAAAATCAAAGTTGTACCCACAAAACCCCANTCTACTGCGCACGAATTAAGCCTCGCATATTCACCAGGAGTTGCTTATCCTTGTTTGGAGATTGCAAAAAAGCCTGAAACTGCTTACAAGTATACCTCAAAGGCTAATTTAGTGGCAGTAATTTCTAACGGTACCGCAGTGCTCGGTTTGGGGAATATCGGCCCTCTGGCTAGCAAACCGGTTATGGAAGGGAAGGGATTACTGCTCAAAACGTTTGCAGATATTGACGTATTTGATATTGAAGTTGATACAGAAGACCCAGAATCATTCATAGAAACAGTGGTAAACATATCCAAAACATTTGGGGGAATCAACTTAGAAGACATCAAAGCACCAGAATGCTTTGAGATTGAGCGACGTATAGCTGCNGAAACAGACATCCCGGTTATGCATGATGATCAACACGGAACGGCAATAATNTCCGGTGCAGCCTTGATTAANGCTGCCGAATTACAAAATAAGAAATTATCAGACATCACGGTTGTTGTGTTAGGCGCTGGAGCATCAGCCATCGCATGTGCCACTCATTATGTTGCTTTAGGGGTAGGTAGAAAAAATATCAAAATGGTTGATAGTAAAGGAATTCTAACTAAACAACGCTTATCTGCAGGCGAGTTAAACCAATACAAAGCCGATTTTGCTCATGACATACCGGACGGAGANCTTGCGGCAGCATTGAGCGGAGCAGATGTCCTTCTTGGGTTATCTAAAGGTGGGTTGGTGACCAAAGAAATGGTCGCTAGTATGGCGGCAAAACCAATTATTTTCGCCCTTGCCAATCCAACTCCGGAAATAACGCCAGAAGAAGTAATGGAGGTAAGAACAGATGCGATAATTGCTACCGGGCGATCAGATTATCCAAATCAAGTAAACAATGTACTAGGTTTCCCTTATATCTTCAGAGGCGCCTTAGATGTACGCGCCACAGATATCACGCAAAACATGAAAATGGCTGCTACAAAAGCCCTAGCCGAATTAGCGAGGCAACCAGTACCCGATTATATCTCTGAGGCGTATGATGGAGCAACGATGCAATTTGGTCCAGAATACATCATTCCAAAGCCGTTTGATCGCCGAGTTCTAATTTGGGAAGCATCAGCAGTAGCCCAAGCAGCAGTGGATGAAGGAATTACTCAAGTCAGTAAGGATGAGTTCTCAATAACTCAGTATCGTGAAGAATTAGAAAGTCGCCTTGGTTTATCTTACTCTATAATGCGCCATATGATCAATCAAGTTAGAGGACGCGGCAAACGAATTGTATTTCCTGAAGGTGATAATGAAAAGGTGCTAAAGGCATCAGCACAATTAACCGAACAAAAAATTTGTCAACCAATTCTATTGGGTTCAAAAGAAAGAATAGATTCTATGGTTGAGGAACTTGGTCTAGAGTTTGATTATGAAGTTTTTGACCCACGATATGACGACCGAAGAAAAAACCTCTACGCACCGGCTTTGTTCAAACGACGCATGCGTAAGGGGATGACGTTGGAAGACGCTGAACGATTACTCAAGAGCCGTCCTTACTTTGCTAGCCAAATGGTTGCTTCAGGTGATGCAGATGGGTTTGTTGGTGGAGTAAGCAGAAATTATGCCGACGTATTACGGCCAACTATCGAAGTTATCGGTTCAGATTCTTCGGCTCATTGCGTTATTGGATGCTACATGGTTAACGTGAATGGAAGAACAATATTTCTCGCTGATGCAACTGTCAATGTATATCCTGATAGTCCAACCTTGGCTGAAATTGCGATACAAACTGCAAAGATCGCTCGAAGGTTTGGTATTAGGCCAAAGGTTGCCATGTTATCATTTTCTAATTTTGGCAGCACTAGAGCCCAACGATCAACAAGGATAGAAGAGGCTGTTGCAATGGCTAAAGAGATTGATCCGACTTTGATAATAGATGGGCCAATGCAGGCTGATACTGCGTTGAATAGAAGCGTCCAGGAAGATTACCCATTCATGCACTTTGAAGGGCCGGCAAATGTCTTGGTGCTGCCAAACCTTGCGGCAGCTAATATTGCTTACAAATTACTTGAGGAACTTGGCGGCGCTGAAATGACGGGACCAATTTTGGAAGGAATGGACAAACCAGTCCAGTTGGTAGCCCGCACAGATGGTGTGCGACACATCGTAAATATGGCCACAATATGTGCTGCAGACGCAATTAGACAGGACTCTTACTGGGAGACATTAGCAGCGGCTGAAAACATTAATCAAGATTGATGCTGTTCTCCATCCTCATACATGATGATTGGTCGTCTTGGTCGCCAAAAAGCACCTGTGACAAATCCTGCACATAACCCACCAAACAGTAGATTCACCCAGCCAGAATACACATAATCCCCCATTCCTCTAAGCCAAGGGATGGCAAAAGAAGGAACAACACCTAGTAAAACTGTCCAAATTAGTTCTGATTTTATGTTACCTGCTAAATCAGCCTTCCTAGGGACAGTAACCGGACTGCCTTTTCTGATTGGTGTTAGCACAAGCCTTAGTGATAACCCCTTATTTTCTCGGTCCATAGGAGCGCTTGACAAGGCAATAATATCCTTATTTGAAGGGTGGATTTCCATGGTTGCACTATGCCATTGCATTGGACCATGCCCCTCAAATCCTCGAGGGCGACCGTCCATCATGGCACCCCGATAATTCCCAGTAACCGCATCAGCTAAAATCTCCTTCGCTTTACAATTAATTTCAATGGCCTGTTGTTCTTTAGCATGCATCCATTCTCCTTGGGTTGGGCAACGTATTTCCCAATTGGTAAAATCGCCAGTTAATATCTCAAGACTTTCCCGTAGTGAATCATTTACTAGCGCAATAATAACCGACAACCTTTCAGAATTCCACACATTTTCATCACCCGATGCAATGTTGCTATCTATCAGGTTTGACAATTGTTGGTTAGTTAACGTATTTTCCATGATGTAAAATTCAGGACATCTGACTTCATGACACGGCCTCTGGCCAGCATATATCCAACCACCTTTTGACTCTCCAACAAAAACGGAGCCACGCTTGACTTTAGAAAATTTAAGTCCGTTAATTTCCAAGGATGACATGCTAATCACTAGTTTAGTAAACCGCTCATTCGATTATACCAAGCGATTCCGTTTTTGTGATCCTCTAGCATAGCAAATTGCGGGAATGGAGAAATTGACCGCATATAACCGAATACCGAGAAGTCCACAATGCTTGGCCCACTGCCGCCAAAGAAATCTTTTCCTTGATGCTCATCAGTAAATTCGGTAAGTAAATCATGCCAAAGTTGCTTGGGCTTTCGCCCGTCCTTTTTGACGCGCTTTTTTGCAATAATCCCCCACATTATAGGGAATCCTGCCCAAGCATATAGGCGCTTAGAGATGAAACCAAATTCTTCTAATTTTGAAATACGGGTTGTTGTTTTGAAGGCTGACCCTAAGGTGCCATATAGTATTGGAACGGTTGCCTTAGACATCTTTTGGTCAGACCAATCTAGCCACTTTGTTGTGCGTTCCTGTTCTGTTACATTTAGTAATTTATTTCCATTATATTGTTCATCAATGAACTTCATAATTGGTGTTGAATCGACATGGTGAACTCCATTTTCGTCGGTAAAAACAGGCACTTTGCCCCAGTCATCAGTAAACGAAACCGCCTTTTTGATTTTCAATCCGTTAACTGCAATAAGGTCTACATCTAAATCTAAATATTCTATGAGTCCCCTTACTTTCCAACAGAATGGACAAGTGTGCAACATGTGCAGTGCTGCTTTTGACATATCCTAGCCTGTAATCGAACACTATTCAATCCTTGTCTGCTGAATCGGATACAGGTTTCCAACCAGTTTTCCAAAATTCAAGGTCATCAAGCCATCTTAGCCATTCTTGATCAGTGCATGACAAGAGCCTAAACGCTCTGCTTTCTAGGGCGTCTTTGTTTACTTTAGACAGTGAACCGTTATCAAAACATTCTTGCCATTCTACTTGCATTTGCCTAATTCTTCGTTTTGCTTCTTCGGGATTGTCAAAATTACGTTCACACATATCTCTAAGCTCTAGTAGCCAGGTTCGGCCATCTTTCATTATTGGCTCAATCGCTCTACGGGCCGACTTAGGTTTTGAAAATGGCCACCAGCCCATGTTGAACCCTATTGGTCGTAGTTATTGAATATGGTTCAAATTATGAAATTACCTCATTGTTAACCAATACATTTCAAGTGACTGGGGAAGGTGAGCCAATTATGGGGCGCATAACACTACACCTCCATGGGCAAGCAAGAGAACGCTCTTACCGCGAGATGTTAGAGACATATTCACACCGCCTAAGTGTTAAAAACATCAAAATAATCTCCCATTCAAGCAAAAAATCTGTGCAACAATACTATGATGAGATCAATAACAACGCAACGTTGTTTATTCTAGATGAAGCTGGAAAGCAGTATACTTCACGTCAATTTGCCGAATTGGTAAAAACATGGACTATTGCCACAGAAGACATTAATTTAGCAATAGGGCCAGTCGACGGCTGGCAGAAAATTAACCATTCTATAAAACGCACAATTTCGCTTTCTAATATGACTCTGCCACACGAGCTTGCAGGAGTCATTTTAGCCGAGCAAGTTTATCGTGCAACAGAAATAATCAAGGGGACAAAATACCATAGGGATTGAGCAAATACTCAAAGCCGAGGGGTATATGCATTGGATTGAGAGAGCATGATACTAGAAGAGACTACAGTAGTTTGGTTGCTGATTGGATTTGAATTAGTGATTTCGATAATTTTAATTTTAGGCTCTAAAAGCCAACCTTTCCCGACACCTGCAAGGCGGTTTGGCTGGTTTATACTAATGGTTAGCGGGTTGTTGCTGCTAGGCCAGTCCGCACCAAACCCGACCAGTCTTGAAGCCCATTTGACCATACTCTCGGTATTTGGAGCGTTTGGTCTGGTTAGTGGAATAAACCTGATGCTAAGAACTAGACGTGAAGTGCTAGTTGCTCCAATGTCAGGTTTTATGTTCTGCGTAGGAGTTACTGGCCTGATTACTCAAACCTGGGATGAACTAAACAAATTTGAACACTGGGCCGGATTTTTAGCACTTGTTGTATTGGCTGGAGGGCAAACTTGGCTAGTGTTCAGAGGCTTGCTGATCGGCAGATTACCATTAGCGTGGAGCCAAGCAGGAATGGTTGCCTTGCATAGAGGTCAGTTACGTGGCCCTCATGGCGCAATAGAATGTTTTGAGAAGGCATGGGATGCGGAAGAAGAACATCTAAATCCAATGGCTTATTCTGCGTTAAGCAAAATATTTCAAGCACTAGAGGAGACCGATAGAGCAACCCATTGGAATGAATTATTTCTCGAATCCGGGGGTAGTGAATCAGTGGCAATTGAATGGCTTTCGGCAATAGATGATTGTTTGAGCAATATGGGTTTTACAACATTCTCTAGCGACAGCGAGTAATGCCGTTTTAGAGAATTTATTGGTATTTTTACGCCGAAATTCAGCATTTATCCGATTGTTTTATGTATTTTAAAGTCGATATATAATCATGGGAAACAACAATACGCAGCAGAATAAAAAACAAATCTCACCAATACTTGGAGCAATTTTAGCAATTTGGTTTGTAGCAAACCTAACCTCCCAACTCGTGTACATTTCAATTCATGGTAGCCCATATGACGGACTTGCGATGCTAATGTCGCTTGGGCCGATCTATATGGCAATTTTAATTGCCGAAGCAATACTTTGGCTGTGGGTGCTATTTTACGTTGTATACAAGGCCTACAACCACATATTATCTTCAGATTCACCCGAGATTAATGGCACTGGACAAATGGCTACAAAATCAACATAATTCATTCAATAGTATCGATGTATTCAAGACCCTTCTCGTCAAAAGACACATGTGTCTGATACCTCCGAAGTACCAATATATTCTGGTAGGCCTATGTCTATCACAGATTTGCTTAACCATGAAACAGCTATTGATCAAATCCCAAGTGGAGCAAAAATAGTAACCATTGAAGAAGCGAGGATCGGCTTGAAAGAGGCCTCTCGATGTTTAGTAGAACTTCAATCAATTAGCGATATATCAGGAGATTTAACCGAGGAATTAGATATTATTTTGGAAAGCTATGACTCGAAACATGACCATGTTACTGAGATTGCTGATTATTTGGCGATAATGATACAATCGTGGCACAGCGTAGTGAAGAGGCTGGAATCAACGGGCGCTCGAATGGCTTGCTTAGAGCTTGGTAGACTTGAATGGTACGGAGTAGTCGATGAGAAAGTGGTCCAATATTCTTGGTGCATTGGTGAAGAAGATATCGAATGGTATCATGAATTAAACTCAAGCTTCCTCTCCCGCAAACCACTCATAGAAGCATAACCTCGGATGGTTAGGTCGGGTGTGTTATGGTTCGAATTAATCGCGTTTATACTGGAACTGGAGATGACGGGTCCTCCTCATTTGTTGATGGCTCAAGACACCGAAAATCTCACCTAAGATTTGTTGCAGTAGGTACATGTGACGAATTAAATTCAATTGTCGGCTTGATAAGAAGAGAGTGTAAAGTGTTACCAAGTCACGCTGATGGCGGCTCCAGTGCATCTATTAATCGAATCCAAAATATTGCTGAGTCCGCACTAGATCGGCTACAAAATGAATTATTCGACCTTGGTGCTGAACTAGCCTGTGAACCTGACAAATTGCCTGAATATATGCAATTAATTGATTCAGTACAATGCGATAGCCTAACTGGCGAAATGGATGCATGGCTAGAACAACTCGACCCATTAACCAGTTTCATTTTGCCGACAGGAGCGGGGCCAGAACCAATAATCCATTTGGCTAGAACCGTAACTAGGCGCTTGGAAAGAAGCCTTGTCGCAATAGAAGACGAAGAAGGTAGTAAAGCAGTTAGAGAAGTCGCTAAAGTTTATGTCAACCGACTATCGGATTGGTTCTTTGTATTTGCAAGATGGGTGACAAAAAATATGGGTGAACAGGAAACTCTCTGGACACCTCTAGGGAAACGCGGAGAGTCATCAAATGTCGCCAATATGATTAGGAAGATTGGTTCAAACGACGCCGATTATGACGATCTAGACTAAGCCAATTCTGTCAGCATGAGTCTTGGCTTTGGTTAGAGTGCCCTTGGTCTCTTCATGAGTCGCCATATCAATTGCCAAATCCCAATCAAGCCACATATAGCGATGGTGTTCTTTGGACAATTTCACGGTTATTTTTTCAGTAGTAGCTAAAAACCAAAAAACCTGTTTTTCGGTTAATCTTCCCTTTTGCTTGAAACTATATGTTGTCTTTTCTTCAAACCCATCGATAAATTCTATTGCCGAAATACCAGTCTCTTCGATTAATTCTCTAGCCGCAGTAGCTTTTCGGTCACGATCAATGTCTTCGACGTGACCCTTTGGTAGATCCCAGTGCCCTTGTGGATATTGCAGTAATAACACCGTTCCATAATTTACTAGGACGATGCCACAAGAGGTTTCCATACTAACCCCAACACATAGTTAGTCAAGTTATTTGCGTAAGTTACTGCAAAAATACTTCAATCTAGTTGCTTGAGTTGAGCATATGGGTGCCAAAGAGATTCCACAGTTCACCAAAATTGTAGCAGACTCTGATTTTGATGGGTTAATTGGGGCAGCAATTCTAAAAGCTTACAATCCTGCTGCAGAAGTGAAGTTTTCACATGCAGCACTGGTAAGAAATGGCAACATGGACGGGGAAATAAATGCCTCTACAGTAATCGTCGATTTACCATTTCATCAAAACTGCGGGTGGTATTTAGACCATCACCAAACCAACAAACCAACTAAGCAAGAATCGCTAGAATTTGAAAAAAAAGGCGGAGTTACTGATTGGCAGGCAACTCCATCAGCAGCAAGATTGGTCTATGACCTAATTCATTCCCATTGTGATTTAGCTAATTTTGTTGAGGTAATGCCGTTTGTTGATGCCCTTGATTCGGGGGGAATCACGATTGAACAGTTTCGCGAAGACGATGAATTAATGCGCTTCAGTCGAACGCTAAAAGTTACCGAAAGCGATTACATGAATGATATTGTTACCCATTTATCCCAAGGTAAAACCATCTTCCAAATTCTACAATTACCAGAGGTAAAATCACGACTATTGGTACAGCAAGAACAACGATCAGCAATAGAACATGTGGTCCAAGCCAATACCGTAATAATTAACCGACTCGCAGTATGCCATTTACAGGACACAAGATATTTTTCTAATGGATACCTAGTGACTGCCTGGGCTGGAGATAAGGCAGATGCTTGTTGCATAATCCATGGATACTCAGATGGCAATATTGACGACCCTAACAGGCCACCACTGTCAGCAAGTTTCTATGCAAACTCGTTTATCCAGGGCGGGCAAGGCAAGTATGATCTCTCTCGACTTGCCACAAAATTCGACCCAAGTGGCGGAGGACACATGAACGCTTGTGGTTGCCGAATTCAGCCTCCGGGGCTTGATGATAACTTAGCAAAATGGCTTCAAATGTGGGCCGATAGAGATACCGTTTTAGCGATTAATCACAATACTGCAAATATGTAAAGGAATCCCAAAAAAGCATGAATGAATATTAACGCCATAATAAAATCCGCCGCCCTGCCATGCTTTAATTTCTCATCAGCGAACTTCTCACCAGCCAGCCGTTTGCGCTTGACCGATTTTCCTAAGTTAGTCATTATTAGTAATAGCGCGAGGCCAAGAGGGCCAATAAAGCCATGAAGACTAGTCGGCCAAATTTCCGCAAAAATATCGCCACTAGAACGCCAGCCTGCAATCATACGTCCAATAAAAGCAACCACTACGACAATAATTCCCGACCATAAAATAAATTCGCCATTTTTTTCATGTTTTTCTAGAGCATCTTTTCGCAATTGACCTTTCATTCCCTTACTTGTCTTGCGCCATGAGTATTGCTGCCAAATCCAGTAAATCAGTGCACAGGCTAATACTGGGTGGGCCAGTAATGCAATGGCTCTGATGAAATCCATGGTCTCAATCAACCCTCGCTAAAGCCTCTTCATTGATGAACACTGGTGATAAAAACCATTTCCCGGATAGTTTTAGCGATAATTGTTGCCGGTTAGTTGAATAGCGACTTAACTAGCCGTCAATATGTAGGGGGTGTATAGTATGCAGGAAGGGCACATGGCAAATTGTTTAGAAATTGCATTCAAACACAATATCCCCAAGCAACAGAGAAAAGCCAAAGTTGCTAAATCACCAGACTGGCAAATCATGGACAAAAGTTGGCGAAGCATTCTCACGATTGCTTTGGACGAGGTAGAAATTCCGGGTGATGATGAGGATAACAACACTTCTCGCTCAAGCAGGATGATGCGCCGCAGAGGGCGTGGTTCAGCAGGTAAATCGTCGTTAGACTGGTTGCCCAGTAGTGAAGAAATAACTTCAGACAGTTCTGAAACAGCAGCCTATAGACTGGCAGTTTTATTAATTAATAAACAATTAAAGCGCGGGGAGTGGACTGATGATTTGTCCGCAGCTGAAAACGCCATACGCGAAACCTGTCTTACTAACGGAGTAGACAAGGTGTGGCATCAAATCGGTGAAAAAACCCCCCTACTTGCCCAGTTTATTGGTTTCCCCGTGGCTAAAAAGAAAGCTAAGAGCAAAAAGAAAGTATCACTATCTGTCGCCAAAATTGACATTTTTGACAACGAACAACTTGGTCAAGCAATATCTCAATTGTCTGTCCTTTGCGGTGATGCAGCCCAACAAATTGCGATTCAAAAAATACAATCCCAAATTTCCTCCAGAAGAAGTATTGAGGCGGGGGAAAGTCTACTGTCCCTTACCGGTGATGCGTCAGTAATATCTGTAATACTTGCAATTGCTAGCGGCTTAAACTCACAAAAAGCGCTGAAAGAATTAGCTAAGAGCGATAAGGAATTAGCCGACCAATTCATTGATCTTGTAGATTTAGTCAACGGTAAAGTAAATGATTGGAACAAGAGCATTAATGGCGGAGATGACGGGTTATCAAAAGCAAGAAGGAGATTTGCGTGGCTTAATTTTACCGATGAGGTTGAAAAATTATCACCTGGTGAAATTTTAGCCGGGATAGAACTGTTAGAGACAATTCCTAACTCACAATTGCAAGTTCAAAATTTGAAATGGATTCATTTATCTGCCTTAGCGGCAAGCGGTAAAAGCGAGGCTGCAGCAGATGCTTTAGTCACTTACAGCCTTGATAATGCGATAGATATTGACAACCTATACCAATTAGTATCTCAATTAAATTCTCCAGCAGTAGAAGATTGGCTTAAGAGCCAGCTAAACGTTCTTGATGAAGGTGCATTAGTGTATATAACTCAGCATAAAACCTCATCACTAGATTTGAAAAATGAATGCTTCAAGATGCTTCAAGACAGTGACGGAGAAGCATGGGAAGAATCAAGCATAGCAGCAATAGCAGTATTTGCTCAAAAACTCGAATTAAGAAGATTGAGTAAAATTTTGACAAATAACGATTTAGCACCTATGTCACATCCGCATGAAACCCTGTTATCGTATCACTTACTTGCTACCAATCAAGAGCATAACCTGTGGGAAAAGTCAACTCAGATGAGAAAACTTGCCCTAAACTCAATTCACAGTACCGCTTCGCCAGAGTATTTGTCTCCAATGTCACAGAGTTTAATCATGCTAATGGAAGGCAACAAAATAGATGATGAACACTTTACTGTACTTGGTAAGAAAGGCTACCAAGCACTTAGGCAAGCTAGAAATGCATTGAAGCAAGGTGGTACAGGGATTACATCAAGAACTCACATCAATCATCTAACCAATAGTGTAGAAAAGGCAGACTTAACCACCTTAGAATCTAATCTTCTGATGGCCTTAATTTCAACATTGAAATTAAATCAGGCAACGATTTCATTACAACATGGTGATGCTGATGAAGAAATATTTGCCACCTTAAACAGTTTAGTTATTGGGTCTGAAATTCCTACTAGATTTATTCGTGCAATTCGTCAATTAGTCTTCAATCATGATATTGGCTTAGAACAACTGGTCACCTGGTATCAACAAAACGATCCATTATCTCCTTGGCATACTTTGTCTAGAGCAGCGTTATTTGCGCAAAACAATGAGGAGCTGAATGCTGCAAGAGAGTACCGCAGAGCCGCAGAAAGTGAAGAATACGACTATGAACATTCAATGATTCTTTACCGTAAATCAATCATTCATCTTGCTCATGCCGAGCAATGGAAAGAAGCCGTTGAACTATTAGATACCAAACCCGCGTTGCGTACTGCAATAACCAAACGCTTCCAACTTTATCTCAAAGTCTCATTTACTGCAAGCAATCAAAAAACCAATGAAGCAACACAGTTATTGAAAGACTTTGTTCGCTATTCAAAAGAAGTCGAGGAAGAAAACCTTGACGGAGAAATGGAAACAAAAACCATCACATTCTTTGCCGAAGATGAACTAGATACGTTGAGAAATTATCCGTTTGAACATTCAAGAGAATTGCCCGGCGATCCGTTTTTGGGGCGCGTTACTGCAGCACTAAATGCGATTCAACGCAACAAGCGACGTAATCGACATAGTTTTGATAACAGATTCCGCAATGAAATGCAGCAAAATCCGCCGACGATAATGGCGATTTATGATATCGCTCGGGACGCTGCTGAAAAGATACCTATTGAAGGTCTAACCTATCTTGAGAGGGCGCAGAATTCTGGTAAATTCAAGCCATCAGAAATGAAGACATTATTTGACGCTGAAAGAGCACTATTTGCTACACATAAGTTACAAATTCCTAATTCGTCAAGACGTTATCTTAAGAATTTAGCATTGCCTCCGTTGGTAGTTGTAGATACTAACATCCTAGTGGATGCATTGGTGGATAAAATTGCCCACAATCTTGAGTTAGCTAGTGAAACAAGTCTAGACTTGTTTGAGCATGATAACTTCCACAAAGTGCTCAAAAGCCGTGCAGATGCAGGGAGAATCAATCTTTGGCTACCTTCCATAGTGAAACAAGAACTTACTGAACTAAGTAAACGCCACGGCAAATTAAAAGCTAAATTTAGTTCTTCTTTAGTTAAGCCAGAAGTGCTTGAGTCAGTGCTTGATGACGCTAAAATTGCTAAATTAGTTGATGAAATAATTTCAGAGTATAGCCGCTGGAAACCACTTGATATCCATACTGAAAGAGACGCCATGGACGAACAATCAGATCAGGAAATCAGCCACTTCTTAGCCGAATTTTCGGAAATATATGATGAATTAACCGATATGAAATTAAGAAGAGATCCTAAACAAAACCGTACAGAAATTAACGGCAAGGCAATCTTCCCAGAACCAGCAGACCGTGAAATTATGGCAATTTGCCGAAACTTAGCGTCTCAGTCCTTAGAAGGATTAGGCAGTATTTTGGTAGCAACTAGGGATGGAGATTTTACTTTGACCGCAAGAGCCTTTGAAGAAAGGTTTGGCTATGGAATAATCAAGAATAGTAAGATGCTAAACTCCTGGTTAAACTAAACCTAGTTTCTCCATGCTGCATAATATCTTGTAACGTCTTTCGATTCTTGGTAGGAAAATTGAGTAAAGCCGTGCAGTTTTAGACTGCGAAATGAGTCTTTTAACCAAACTTCTTTCAGCGGCCAAGGAGGTGATTGTATCATTTGTCCACCGTTATCCAAGCGTCCAATGCACAATAAAAACCCTTCTTTATCGAGTAATTTTGGTAAATTTTTAGCCGCAAGTTCTCTTATTCCGCCATCTGGTATTGCTTGCAAAATATGAATTTCAACAACCAAGTCAAATTGTTCAAGCCATTGCTGTGGGGGCTCGAGGATATCAGCAACTTGCCAATCTACTGAGGACTCAGGAAATCGTTCTTTACACCAATCAATGCATTGCTGTGAAATATCAAAAGCGGTTACCTGGAAGCCAAGTTCTTCTAAACCTACGGCATCATCACCAAGTCCACAACCAACAATTAACGCTTTACCACTAGAGTGATTTCCTTTTACCCAATCCATCATTATCGGATTAGGTGACATTCTTGCCCAAGGAATCATTGACGAATCTCTGTTAGCCAAATCATATAATTCATCAAACCAAGCAATAGGATCATCATTTATTGCGGCCTTTGCCGTAGAAATTAATTCTTCACGCTCAATTTCGGTCATATCACTCATAATCATCACATGTATGAGATGATTGCATCACCAAACTCGCTACACTTCAGCAACTTTGCATCGTCCATTAATCTTTCAAAGTCATAGGTAACTGTCTTAGCCGAAATTGCGCCTTCCATTCCTTTGACAATTAGGTCCGCAGCTGCAGCCCAGCCCATGTGTCTTAGCATCATTTCAGCGCTCAATATAACGCTTCCAGGATTTACTTTATCTTGTCCTGCATATTTTGGTGCAGTTCCGTGAGTTGCTTCAAAGATAGCAATTCCTGTATCATAATTGATGTTAGCACCAGGCGCAATACCAATTCCACCAACTTGAGCAGCTAATGCATCGGAAATGTAATCACCGTTAAGATTCATTGTAGCCAGTACAGAATACTCTGCCGGTCTTAGAATAATCTGTTGTAACATTGCATCAGCAATAACATCTTTAATGATGATTTCATTGCCAGTATGTGGATTTTTCATTGTACACCAAGGGCCGCCATCCAGTTCAGTAGCGCCAAATTCTTGCTTGGCTAATTCATAGCCCCAATCTCTAAATCCACCTTCAGTGAATTTCATGATATTTCCTTTGTGCACTAGAGTTACCGTATCCTTATCGTTGTCAACAGCATATTTTAGCGCAGCCCGGACGATTCTTGCAGTTCCTTCTTGAGATATCGGTTTGATTCCTATCCCTGAGGTATTGGGGAATCTAATCTTATCAACGCCCATCTCATTTTGCAAGAAATCAATAACCTTAGCAACTCCTTCAGTGCCTGCCTCCCATTCAATTCCGGCATAAACATCCTCACTGTTTTCACGGAAAATAATCATGTCAACATCTTGTGGTGCTTTAACTGGAGAAGGAGTGCCGTCATACCATCTAACTGGTCTTACGCAAGCGAATAAGTCCAACTTTTGTCGCAACGCAACGTTGAGTGAACGAATTCCTCCGCCAACAGGTGTTGTCAGTGGTCCTTTGATAGAGACCAATCCTGACCTCATAGCGTCTAGTGTTTCTTCAGGTAACCACTGACCAGTTTGATTGAATGCCTTTTCTCCAGCAAGCACCTCACTCCAATGAATCTGCTTTTCACCAGAATATGCTTTACTGACCGCAGCATCGACGACTTTTATCATAACTGGGCTGATATCAACACCAATTCCATCACCTTCAATAAAGTGTATTGTAGGATTATCAGGCACATTCAGCAAGCCATTGTTAAGGGTAATAGTCTCTCCAGTCATTCCAATCAATACGTCCGAGAGGCATTTCCTTCAAGAATGAACCGCCCATAGGCGCGTCATGTTCGGCCGCGTTGAGTGGAAAGGTGAAAGTAAAGTCGATTGTTTTAATGAAGCGGGAGATTGTATAGAAATCGACTGGGATAATGGTCCTACACCGGTGCAAATAGTGTTGCAGATGATCGGTGCATGCTCTTTAGCGGATATTCAAACCGGATTGAAAGATCGCGAAATATCACGAATTTATATTGAACTATCAGGGCAAAGAAAAACCGAAGCACCAAAAGTGTTCACCGCAATTGAAATGAATTATTTCATTGAGGGCGATGCACCAAAGAGACTTGCTAGAAAATTGGTTGAAAAGAGCCATGAGAAATACTGTACAGTATCAAATATGTTCAAATCGACGGTGGATATTTCTTCAAACGTTTTTGTTAATGGTGAAACTTGTTGAGGAAAGTGCCTGCATTGCTTTTGCTAACATATCACGTAGTGCCTCATATAGCGGTATCCAACTACTTGGGATAGTTTTAGGCGCTGGCTCTATCATTAGTGAGTTATTTTCACTGCGAACCTTAGCGAATGGTCTTAGTGGTCCTGAACCATCAACTTCGATTATTACAGACAATTCATATTCCTCATCACTCTTACTTACTCTAGCGGTCTCTAAATTGAATTTGGCCTTAGTAGGGATTTTACTGATTATGGAATCTTGGTCTAGTGAGTGCAACTCTTTCTTTACTAAGACTTCTAATAATTCGGTGATTGTTTCATCTGAAATGGTAGTCACTTGAGTTTCAATTACCGTCTCATTGTGTGCAGCATTGATTTGCTGGACTTCCTCTTGAGGCTCTGATTCATCGTCTTGTGCCAGCAATATAGCTAGGTTTTCACTTTGGAAATCTTGGCTCGATTTTACGGCAGCAGGGCGGTTATTGACAACGCCTAGTTCAGCAAAAATATCGATGTCATCTTCCTCAAATGAGTTGGGCAAAACAAAGGCTTCTTCTTGAAACATTAAACTAAACTTAAATTTCATTATACTTAACATAATGTTCCTCACTGTCGCGTTTTGCGTCACGATACTTTAATTTGGTAAGAATATGATAAGTGTCAAAGGTGGTGACATTTTGGGCGAAGCGTGGCTACTAGATTGCCAAGGGTAATTGCGATAATTTTCTTGTTCGCAGTATTAATTCTATTACCAGTCCACAACGTGGATGGGTTTCCCAACGGAGTTGGAGATATTGGCGAGCAAGGATGTCTTTGTCATGGGGCTGAAAATGACTTGACCTCAGTGGAAATAGTAGGATTGCCAGATAAGTTTGAATCAAACACAACTTATTTTCTGCAATTAATTGTTGATAATCCTGAAATCGATGTTAATACAAGTTCTGCCCATGGCGGCTTTAGACTCGTTGTTTCCTCCGGAATCATTTCGTTTAATGAGACAAATAAGAGCCAAATAATCGGTGACGGTTGGACGCACACAGAGCTTGGCAACCAGCAAAGATCTTGGAACCTTACTTGGCAATCACCGGCAGATAATACCTCATTAACTGCCCTAACACTATACGGCAATGCCGTTAACGGTAATGGTGAATTTACCGGAGATGGTTGGAATAAAATCAAGATATATGTTTCAGGGGTTGAAAATTACAATACCTTTGAGCAACCTAACGCTAATCACGAACTTGATGTATTTGACAAAGTAATGTTGGGACTAGGGTTACTAGTCTTGCTTTACATATCGGTTAAGGTAGTCAAGGATTAGTTAACAAATTCAATACTTTTGTTTCTAAGGGCTCTTAGTTGACGGTTTTCGCTTGATCCGTGTATTTGTTCACTCTTCACTCCAGTTAGAACAAGCATTACTCTAATTTCGTCACCTAGGTCTTGGTCAACAGCCGCCCCCCAAATTATCTTGGCATGTGGCGATATTCGTTCTTGAATTATCTGAGCACACTTTTCGGCTTCACCCAATGTCAAATTAGGTCCACCAACCACATTGATTAGAGCACCACGAGCATCAGTAGTGTCAAGCTCAAGTAGCGGAGAATGTAATGCTTCTAGAGTGGCTTCTTCGGCTCTATTTGTTGCTGAAGAAGCGCCAAGACCAATCATGGCAACACCGCTACCAGATTTGATAACAGCCTTCAAATCTTCAAAGTCAAGATTAACCATGCCATCAGTGGTTAGAAGCTCAGTTACTCCGGTAATTGACCGAACAAGTAATTCATCACCAACTCTAAACGCACTAGCGATTGGTAAATCTTTGACACCATCAATTTCCAGTAGGCGTTCGTTGGGTATTACCAATATTGTATCACAATGCTCTCTAAGTCTTTCCAAACCCCATTCGGCGTTTTGTTTCCTAAGAGATCCTTCTGATTTAAACGGATAAGTAACTACGGCAATTGTCATTGCACCTTGTTGCTTTGCTAATCTAGCAATATGCCCGGCAGCGCCAGTACCAGAACCACCACCCATGCCAGCAGTAATGATTGCAAGTTGTGTATCATTGGTAATTCTTCGAAGCACCATTTCAGATTCTAGGGCAGCAGCTTCACCTTTACTTGGATCGCCTCCAGCACCTCTACCTCGAGCAGTTCTGCCAATCAATACCTTTTCTTCTAATGGCGACATCAAAAGAGCTTGAGCATCAGTATTAATTGCATAACCTGTCACGTAACTGCTTTCGAATAGACCTTCTTCTGCTAATCGACTAATTGCGTTACATCCAGCACCGCCGGCGCCATAAACTCGGATACGTGGTTGTAGCGATTCTAGCAGTGCCTTCAGTTCTTCTTCGTTACCTTGGCCAGGAGGGACTTCACTTGGAGACACCCTAACTTGCTCTTCTTCACTTAACTCTAAAACGCGGTCAATTAAATGGCGCATGTTAGCAAGATTGTCCAAGCATCTTTGAAGGTGCCGACTGATTTTCCGCTAAAATAGCCTATTTGTCTACCTTAGTGATTTTGCCAATTCAATCTTTGAGTCCTTCTTCAGTTACTTGATAGACGCACTCGCCGTCAGGTAAGTTTGGTGAATCTACTAGTCTGGCTATTCTTCTGCCACCCTTAGCTTTCCTCAAATATAGTCTGAATGTACTTGCGTGTGCAAGAACGTGACCACCAACTGGTTTTGTTGGATCTCCCCACATAGCATCTGGTTTCGAGTGAACTTGGTTGGTCACTAAAACCAAAGCGTTGTTAATATCTGCCAGCTGTTTTAGTTCTTTCAAGTGCTTGTTTAATTTTTGCTGCCTGTTGGCTAGCATTCCACGACCAATGAACTCAGCTCTAAAGTGGCTAGTTAACGAATCAACAATAATCATCTTGACGTTCAAACCCTTCCCCACTCTCTTGATTTCATCCACTAGCAACATTTGGTGAGCCGAATTGTAGGCTCTAGCTACGTGAATTCTAGCAAGAACTTGGTCAGGATCCAAGCCTTGGCCTCTTGCCATTTGAGTAATTCTCTCAGGTCTGAAAGTATCTTCGGTATCGATGTAGAAAACGTCACCATCAAATCCACCTTCACTGACAGGTAATGTGCAATTTACTGCTAATTGATGGCCAATTTGGGTTTTCCCACTACCAAATGCTCCGTAGACCTCTACTAGTGCTTGAGTTTCAAATCCTCCGCCAAGTAAATCATCAATTGATTGAACTTTTGCCGATAACTTTTGAACCTCTTTTCGTCGTTCTAATAAGTCTCCACCAGATACGAAACCACCAATATTTGCCATCTTTTTAGCCGCTGCAATAATTTTTCCAGCTACCGATTCGCCAATTTCTGCTTGTTCTGCTAGGTCAGCAGGCGACATTACCGCTAAAGATAGTAAGTCATCAAATCCAGCCTCACGCAGCTTCTCTGCGGTTGCTGGGCCTACGCCTGGTAAATCATCAATTTTGACTTCAGGTGCATCATCGTCTAACGCCATCATTAACACCGTGTCCTCTTGAGGGTCTTCATTCTTTTCAATTTCAATCTTGGTTTTTTTCTTCGCTTTGGTCGCCATCCTTTCACTTCCAACCTATACCATCGGGCTGGGGTATATGAATAGATTAAACACTCATGATTCCTCAAAACAGCCATATATTGTTGACTAATCGCATGATTAAAGTCAATATTTTAGTTTAACTTTCAGTTTCACAGCGGCTGAAACTGAAAATAAAGGTGTTATTGTTCTTGAGTTGGCAGAGGATTAGGTTTGCTTTCTTCATCAATATATGTTATTGTTACATCATGGTCAATGTTAACTTGCTCATCATTTGAGTTAAGTTCTACATCTAACGACCAACTTTGTTTACCAGGATTGAATTCATCATGAAGCCACTGCGCATTTTGTCCATCAGCAATTTGTTCTTGGCCAGAATCTCGCTCAACACCTTCTCCGCTGAGTAACCAGTTAACTGAAACAGGGCTACCACCAAAGCCGCCAAGGTTCCCGGGGTTTTCGACAGTTGAGTCGATAGCGATCTTACTAGGTGCATCGCATTCACAATCCGGATTGGTATCGATAGTCATAGTACTTGGGTTATCAGTTCCAGATTGTCCCCAAAGAGTGCGTTTATCGATTCTAATTGTTATGCTTTCATTCGCCTCATTTCCCGCCTCGTCAATCGCCCCTAAAACCGCAGTGAACAAGCCGTGAGTGGCATAATTGTAGGTGATTTCACCAGTATCATTGGCTTGTGCAGTAATCCTGGAACTGCCGTCCCCGGCTTCAAAATAATAACTTTCAATATTGCCATCGGCAGAGTTAGTATAAGCATAATCGAAGGTTAACTCAACTCCACTAAACGACACTTGTTGCCCGTTTTGAACATTTTCTTGAATCATTCCCGATGTAGCATCGTAGTAGATCACTAGGTCAATTGCCGAATCATCATCAGATGAACCCTCCTCACTGGTACACCCTGCTAAACAGGCGGAGGCGATGAGCAAACTAAGTAAAACCGCTCGTTTAGCCACATTCCCCATGAACACTATGTGGGGGGCCTGAGTAGATAAGTCAATGCCAATCATTAGTAAAATACGGCAGATTTGACACTAAATTGGTTTGTTTCGCCAAGCGGTGGTTTGAAAATGGGGAATGCGGGCGCTTTGTATAACGAGGTGGGGTAGTCTGGATATCCCGTCGGGCTCATAACCCGGAGATCGATGGTTCAAATCCATCCCTCGTTACCATCAACTGTATTCGTAATAGTCGTGTTTTGGCTTTAGAGAATCAAGTGCACTTTGCAACTTCGCGTTGGCTGCCATCTCACCTTTTTTAATCATCTCGATTTCCCGTGATATCCTGCTTGCTTGTTCTAAGGCTTGCGGGTTATTTTCAAATTGTGAGTCGCTTAGTAATAATAGAATTTCGTTAGCATCTACTGGAATTAAGTTACTTGGCGCAACCAAAAACAGTTGGCCACTTTTTGTTACTGGGCCAGAATTTTGTAAAGCAGTAATAAATGTAGTAATCATTTTCTTATCACTGGAAATAAACCTGACTCCATCTGAAGCAGCGGCAACACAACCATTTGAGGAGTTGTTGGCTTTAGTAAAATATGCCTTTGCTTTGCGCCTTTTTCCCGCCAATGCTAGGCTTTTAGCGCAGCGATGCAAATCAGTATGAATCAAGCCGATGTTTGAACTTCCTTGGGTAACTTTTTTGCGCTCCCGCAACAATGTTTTGGCGGCGGTAACAGCAAGTGAGTATTTTTGACGTAAGGTTAACACATCGCATAATATTTGCAAACCTCTTACTAGCATAATCTGTTCTTGAGAAGTTCTTTTTTTATTACTAAGAAACATTTCAGTAAACTGTGTTGCCATCACTTCTGACATCTCAAACCGACCATCTTTGATATAACTTTCAAGTTGCATCAAAGTTTGTGCGGGGTCATTCATTCCAAACATGGTGATGTTAATCCTATACCCTTCTATCATTTGATGACTTGGTAATTACAATTTCAATGCCCAAAGTAGTTGTAGCAATACCCATTCGGTTGATTTGAGCAATATGTCCGTAATCGCGATTACCGGTACTCCTGGAGTTGGAAAAACCACGATTGTGGAGTTGTTCTCAGAGGGCGATTTCACAATTCTTTCGGTAAAAGACCTAGCCAAACAGTATGGCTGCGAGGGCGACTTTGACGAATTAACGCAAAGCATGGATATTGACATTCATCGATTAGCAGAACAATTCGAACCAGAATCATTAGATGGGACGATTGTTGATGGCCATCTGTCTCATTTACTTGATGTTGATGCGATTGTCATGTTGAGGTGCAATCCATCCTTATTGCGTGAAAGATTAGTCAAAAGAGGTTACAGTGAGACAAAAATAACCGCTAATGTGGAGTGGGAAATGATTGCTGGCACATGGTCTGAGATACTTGAATTTGAACTTGACCAACCAATCTTAGAGTTGGATACGACAAATTGCGACCCTAATGCGACCTATGAGAAAATCATTGAATGGATAAACGATGGTCACAGTCAAGAATCGATACAAACTAGAATCGATTGGTTGGCAGAGTAAATTAACGCCACATTTTGTAATCTTTCGGCCGTAACAATCAACCCCCTTATTGAAGTGGGACGGTTTGGTAAGGGATATGGCTTTAGAGAAATTACGTAAGGTTTGGGAGCGAACGTTAACTCCTATTGTCGAGGCAATGTCGTGGATGAGTCCAGCGGCAATCACCTGGATTGCTCTGCCAATCGGCATACTTGGTGGGCTATCTGTTTACTTGGCAACTGCAGATAATCTCGGGGCTGCAATGCTACTTGGCGGTGGAACGTTAATCACTCTGGCGATGGCATTGGACGGACTAGACGGGCCGGTTGCAAGAGCTACTGGAAGAGTCACTAGATGGGGTGATTATCTTGACCACACCTTTGATCGTTTACTCGATGCCGTTTGGATAATCTGTATTTCAGCCTCTATTTTTGTTGATGACATCGTCTTGGGTCTTGCCGCGGCTTGGTTCACTCTGCTTGGCTCATACATGGGCACCCAGGCTCAGGCGGTTGCAGGAACTCGCAACTATCGTGGGTTTTCTCGGGCTGATAGAACAATCTTGAGCATAGTTGCAATATTTGTAATGGGCATATTAGTTTACAATGATAATTATGATTGGGGCAATTACCCTAGCTTATTTGACCACATTCAAATTAATCCGCTGAGTATTGTTGTATTCATTTCGGCCATCGGCGGAATTTGGACATTCCTGATACGATTTATTCAAGCCCGCCAGCAAATCACTCAAATTGACAAAGATGACCCACTTCCTCAACCTGAAATGGGCAATGAAGAATGATTTGACGTTTTCAGGTTTGTCTTAAAATCGGTATTATTTGTTGAAAAAATAGCGGTATGCTCTTAACGGTTGCATGCTAGAAAGGTGTGATGAGGGGCAGGTCCAAGGCTTATAGTGGGAGAGCCATTGCTACGCTATTGATTTTATTGATGGGTTTTTCCACCTTGCCAATAACCAATGCAAGTAACCTAGATACGGGCGATTTGTATCACCTACAGGCACAAGATATATCAGCAGATTTTGATAGTGCTACAGAGCTAACAACGATTACTTGGCGTAACATCGATAGTCTAGACCAGCCCAACGCACTTGATAATTTCTTTAATGCGGTTTACAAGGTCTATCGACATTCTGAAATTATTGATTCCCAGAATGTAGTTAATGCTACTTTAGTTGCGCAAGTCGATGCTTGTGACAGTGAGACGTACTCAGTAAAGTATCTCTGTCTTGGAGGGGCTAATGGCTCCCATCCAGGTCACAGTTTCTCATACTTGGTAGCGCCTGGTACTAATGACTCATTCTATTATGGAATTACCACTTCAATTACCGCACAAGATAACTCCGTGTCCACTTATGATAGTTTTATCAGCAATGAATCTGCAACTTATGAGGCAACAATTGAATCTACCACGCCGATAAGATCGCCGTATAATTTACAAGCCAATTTTAATCCAACAACAAGTATTACTACGCTTTCATGGATTAACTATAATGATATTTTCTTCATCCTGCCCGAAACCGGTCCAAATGCATACGAGACTAGAATTTGGCAATCCTTCTCACCAATTAACCGTAATACAAGTCAAACATTGCTCGCTAGTGCAACCCCTGTAGCAGAGTTGTCCCCAGGTATCTCAACATATCAACTTCAAATACCCCTAAATACGGATCGTGAAGTCTATTACGCGATAACTTATGTTCTGCCAAACTACTTACAAGAAGGGCAAGTTTACGAAGATATCCGGTTCTTGTCTAATAATGCGTTACCAGGTCCATTCGTCGAAGACAATATGCCACCAAGCCCGGTTTCCTCTGTGAATGCAAACTTCCTGTCAAACCCGTCTACAGGCGATGGAATTACCACGGTTACTTGGCAAGACTTGTCTAATGAAGATGGGGAAAATTATGCCATTTACAGCTCAGGTGAAGCAATCAATCGTACAGATCAATTTGGCGCCGAGCAAATTGGATTAGTTGGAGAAGAGATTGGTGAATTTGACTTCACCCTCCCAGTAGGGCGTCTAGGGACTTCACATTATTGCGTAGTGGCTGTTGATAAGAACGGAATTTATGACCGTGATATCCAGCCACAATCCTGTTCATTCACTTATGAAAATGCCTTTTATGATTGGATAGCAGAACCCACACAAGTCACAGCAACCTTCCTTGGCGAGTCCCAAACTCTAATCACATGGAATGATCAACTAGGTGCTGAAGGAGAAAAGTATCATATCTGGCGTTCAAATTATCTCGTTGCAGGTAGTCAATTTGTGGAAAATGTAACAGTTGAATATCAGGGCACGGTTACCGATGGAATCCAACAATTTATGGTTGATTTACCCAGTGAACAAGATAGAACATCATTTTATTTCGTTACCAGCGAGGCTCTTTACCAACATAATGCCGGGCCTTATCACTATACATCTCTAATCCAAAATTGGGCCGGCCCGGTGTATGAATACACTCAGACGCCAAATCCAGCCAGAATTAATGAATTACAAGTCGACGGAGAAATAAAGTTATTGACAATCGAATGGCTTAATGACCCACAATTGGATTTTGAAACATATTCTATTTGGCGACATACTGGAAACCCATTTGGAGAAAATGAGGACCAAGTATCTATCACTAACATAGAAAATGGTTGGGAGGTCTTTGACGCGACAATAATCGACACCGGCTCTTCAATTACCGAGTTTAAATTCACCAGAACTTACAATCTACCTGCTGATGTTGAGATGTCTGTTTGGTATGCCATTGTTGTTGAGGATGAAGCAGGCAATGTAAATTTAGAATCATTCCCAGGCTCTGGAGGTAATGCTCTGAAAGTGAAAGAAGATACTGTTCCTCCAACTGCCAATTACACCCTGTATGATGATGATGGTGAAATATACACTAGTAGTTCATTGACTTCTGGAAGTTATTCGATTCACTTGTTAAGTGATGAATATCTCTTATCGGCTCCAACAATTAGTTTGGTAACTTCAACCGGCGGAGATATAACTAATTCAGCCAGACAAATGTTACTTTATGCTGATAATTACCTAAATCCAGGCATTGGTCCAGAATATTATCTAACTTTCGATGTACAAAATTCAGTCTCTGCTGGAATGATCACCATTGAAACCGCGTTGGTAGACGAAAGCTATAACAGCAATACTATTCAGTGGGAAGATAGAAGTTTAGACGCTCAAAACCCCGTGTTATCTGTCTATTCTCCATCATCAATGCAAGATGGCTCAAAGTACCTTTACGGCAATAAAATCACCATTAACTCTGGTGCTAGCGATGATGTAGAGATTTCAACAGTACAATACAAATTCACCTATAATTACGCAACCGGGGATTCTTCAACAACACCGTGGACATTCCCGACAAATCTCCAATCATTAGACGAAGATAACAAAACAGTTGTTTTCTCCGAAGAAATAAGTGCAGGAAATTTCGAACCCGGGACTCACGCAGTATCAATTAGAGCGATAGATTCTGCAGGAAATGAAGTAGTGGAACAGATAATATTCATTGTTGATTATTGTCGAAACAGAATCGATGGAACCACAGTGTGCAACTATGAAGAATCACTTAAGCCAGAGCCAGAGCCAATAGTAGTTGAACCATCATTTAGCGACCCGCCATACGTCTTTGTTTGGGTGACTTCGAGTATTGCTCTCTTGGCAATTATATTGATGCTGTTACTAATCAGTTCTGGAATGCGAGGTCCAAAGAAGAAAAAGTCTGATGATGAATATGATGATGACGATTGGATGTCTGAATTTATTGGAACAAGTCAAGATGTCGATATGGACTCAATAACTAATACTAACAAAAGCCTCCCGGTAGAAGAAGAAGAAAAAACAGTTCTTGATGTTGAAGAACCAGAAGACAAAGAAGAGGATCCATTTGCCGTCAATGTTCTAAGTAGGAAATCTCGAAGAACCAAGGCCAAGGCGGAACCTGAACCAGAGGATGATGACGATTCATTCTTTGGTTTGGATGATGATGATTTTGATGATGACGAGGTCGAAGAGAAGCCCAAACCAAGGCGCAAGGTAGGTCGCAAATTAGCGCCCAAAAATGCGCCAAAGCGTAGGCCCACTAGAAGGAAAAAATCGGATGATTAACTGTAATTGGATAGATACCTCAATTAGTGTATTTTCAATCACAATGCCATGGCAGAGGCAGGTTTAGAGGCAGTCGCTGAGGAAATAGTCGATGAGGTCGAACACGCAATGGATACCTTGCTCGATGCATTTAGCCCGTTTAAGAATAAATTAAATTGGTTGCTAATCGCTTTACCACTAGCAATTTATTTTAATTACGATCATAACCTCACGATGGCTTTTCTGTTCTCAATGATTGCTATTATGCCCCTAGCATTTCTCATGGGTAAAGGTACCGAAGAAATCGCTCTGCGTACTGGTGAGGCGATCGGTGGATTTCTCAACGCAACGTTTGGCAATGCTGCTGAATTAATCATTGTTGGACTTGCCATTTATGCTGCCTCAAAAGACCCTGATATTGTTGATACAATGGTAACTGTCACCCAAGCATCCCTAATTGGTTCGATACTTGGCAATATGCTGCTTGTACTGGGCTTAGCATTGGTTTGGGGGGGACTAAAGCATAAGGAACAAACTTTCAACAGTGACGCAATTCAAATGAACGGAACACTGCTATTACTGGCAATTGTCGCCTTTATCATTCCAAGTGCACTACATCATTCAGGCGGTACATCAACTGATGTTGAAATTATATCTCGTTATGCAGCAATAGTTTTGTTGGTTATCTATGGACTTGCTTTACTGTTCCAACTCAAAACTCATGCCCACGTATTTGCTACAGAACCGGGGCACGGCCATCATGAGGACCCTACAATGACCAACAAAGATGCCTGGACATTACTAATCGCAGCAACTGTATTAGTTGCTTGGATGGCTCATATCTTAGTACATAGTCTAGAGGCTGCAGTAGATGAATGGGGATTGCCTGAACTATTTATCGGAGTAATTCTGCTGCCGTTCTTTGGTAATGCAGCAGAACACTTTACCGCAGTAATTGTTGCTGGTAAAGACAAGATGGATTTGTCAATTGCTATCGCAATAGGAAGCAGTGTCCAGATTGCTTTGTTCGCAGCCCCTGCAATGATATTGTTTGCGTGGGCTGTTGGCGTACCTCTTACCTTAGAATTTGGCATGCTTGAAACGGCCGCAACCTTTGTTGCAGTACTAGTGGTAAATTCAATTTTAGCTGATGGTAAATCAAATTGGCTAGAAGGTGCAATGCTACTTGGCAGTTATGTCATACTTGCTCTAGCGTTTTTACAATTGTAGGTGGGTTATTTGCACAGAAATGGTAAAATTGGTACTGGCTTAATCACCTTGTCAGTGATTATTTGTTTGCTTGGAACCATTGGTTTTACCACAGAAGAAAGTGTTGAAGGCGTGCCAACGCCAAATGTTCCTAATTCAGTATTTTTTTCTGACGAACCAATCCAATCTAATCCATTGGCATTATTCATCACAGCCAATGCTGAGGTGACCTGGGATCGTAATGATGTTTTTTTGGTAGTCGCAGACGCTGATAAGAAAGCTCAGTGTGATGGATTAACCTTGATAGAACAAATGGGCAACAATGAACTTTGTACTTCAAGAGATAATGAATTTGAAGCAATTGGTGACGATAATCAAGCCGGAGTTTCGTGGAACGTCAAGTCTGGTGAATATTTCGTTGGTATTGGAACTATGACCGAGGTTCCAGACGATTTTGAGTTAAATGTTGATTATACAGTGGAGATTTCCTTATCTGCTACAGGTTATTTTATCGGATTCATTATTATCATAATTGGTTTTACATTAACCAAATATGAATGATTACTCAAGACCCTCATAATATGACTGAATCGAAACTTCAAGGTCATTCATCGCCTTGCGTTGATCCACGGTATTAGTTGTGCCATCTTGTCGTACTGCCTGCCCTTCAACCCACATATCAAGACAGTTTGCACCATTGAATACTAAGTTAGCTAAATGTCGGTTGCTAGATCTGCCGCGTGGATACATTCGCACATCATCTAAATCCCAAGCAACCCAATCTTGACTGCCCTTGGTTGCCATTTGAAAGATATCCTTGGCTGGCAAAAGGGTAGCATCCCAATGATCGTGTCGTTGAACTAGTGAAGCAGTACGAGCTTCAGATAATACATTCAGTCCATTACCAGAAGATGCAGCACCATCAGTCCCTATTCTGACGTCAACGCCCACCTCTTGGTAAGCGGGCAAAGACAGAGTACCGCCGCAAGCTAATTTCATGTTTGAAGAAGGACAATGTACGGCAGTAACACTGCGATTTTTTAGAATCCGGATTTCATTTTTCTTAACCCAACTAGCATGTGCACACACTGTGCCCGGCTTGAAAAAATCAATACTATCAAGATACTCAACAGGATATTTGCCGGTTTTTTCAAAGCAATCAGCAACTTCCTTTCTTGTCTCACTGACATGAATATGTAATCTTCCTTGCCTTCGTTCTGCTAAATCCGCTGCCCTGACTAGCGTCTCCTCGCTACATAGGTAAATTGAGTGGGTAGCAATTGCATACTGAATACGATCGTGAGTTGATTGGGTTTGAAGTAAGTTATCAATTTCATCTAATGCCGATTTTGCATCAGGGTGTGATGGTAGTGCAAAATCACTGACAGGTCCGCCAACAAGGCCCCTAATGCCAGCATCTTCGAGGACTTTACCAGTTATTGCTGGATAAAAGTACATATCAGCCGCGAAACTACAACCAGTAGCAATCATTTCACTTGCTGCTGCTGTAGCGCCAACTCGAACATATTCTGGACTCAATCTTGCTTCGGTAGGGAATATCACTTCATTGAGCCATTGATTTAACGGGTAACCATCACTAAAATCTCTCGCATTTAATTGCATAGCAAGATGAGTATGCCAGTTTTGTAGGGAACGGGTCAAAAGTCTAGAACTACCGTCAATATCCTGCCTAACATCTTCGTCACCATTAGACTTTGACCAAGACCCGTCATCGTGGATTAATACATCACCAACAAACTTGTTGGTACTGCTGTCATACAGAATTGTATCTGTATATCTTGCAGCATATTCTTCTGACATTGGCATCAATCCTGGTTGATGGGTGATGGCTGTGTTATTTAATTGTCAGTTATGGACTGAGAGATGGTTAATTGGTATTTTCGGGCACTGTACTCAAGGCTTGCAATACCTGGCAAGACCTTACCCGCTAGATAATTCAAACAAGCACCTCCGCCTGTTGATAGATGGCCCATTTTCCTAGATAACCCTCGATTCTTGATTAAGGTGGCAGTATGACCTCCTCCTACCACGACATAGCCAGTTGATTCGGCACAAGCGTTCAACATCTCAATCGTGCCTAGAGCAAAATCAGTAAGTTCGAAAACACCTGCAGGACCATTTAGAATTATTGTTCCTGCAGATTTAATGGCGGCCGAAAGGGTCATTGTTGAGTTGATTCCAATATCAAAAATCGGCGCAGCGACAGGCAAATCAGCTAGTGTTAAATCCACTCGATTATCTTCAATATTTGCCGCAAGGTCTGTTGGCAGTTTTATTTTATCAGCAAAATCATTTAGCATTGATTTGGCAGTTGCTACTGTAGAGTGATAGGCCTCGCCTAATTCCCCAACCAAAAAATTATGATTCAATTCACCAATATCAATGCCAGAATATTCAATCAATAAATTTGCTCCCCCGCCAGTGGCCCACACCTCATCAGCGATACCTTTTCTCAGCATATTATCTGCGACCGATATTGAATCTTCAACTTTAATTCCGCCAACCACTGCTATACATGGTCTACGTGGTGATTCTAAAGCAGCATCAAGGCCGTCAATTTCCCTTTTCATCAATTCTCCAGCCACACATGGAAGTGTATGAGTAAAGCCAACAATAGATGGTGAATTTCTGTGAGAACAGGCGAATGCATCATTAACAAATACATCGACAACGCTAGATAGTCGTTGGATTATTTTTGTTTCCGACATTACTAAAAAATCACCTTTAGTCGATACTTCTTCAAGATCCATCCTTACGTTATTGAGCATCAAGATTTCTCCATCCGCTAGACTTTCAATTGCTTGCATTGCTTTTACGCCATGGATATCTTCGACCCATTTGACATTACGCCCCAAGATTCTGCCAAGTTCTCTAGAATGGCCAAGAGTGTTGGTGAAGTCTTTTTTGCCAGGTCTAGATTGATGGGCTAACAAAACTACTTTTGCTTTAGTAAGTAGATTCAATGTCGGTACAATCGCCTTTATTCGAGTGTCATCAAGAAACTCTTGGCTTTTGGGTTGTAAGGGACTATTGATGTCAACTCTTACCAGCACAGTCTTGCCTTCGACATTGATGTTGCGCAAGTTTAACACTTGTGCCATGCTACTCCCAACAGCAGACAGTTTTTGATTTATCGTCTGTTGATTTCACGATAATAGAGGATAATTTCATCGAAAAGTCAGACATCATCGGTTAGAGTTTTCAACATCTACTACGACCCACAACCATGTCGTCATGGTCAACCGAGGATTTACTGGGACCTGAAGGCCAGGATTGGCGAGTACCAGTTAGTGAACTTGAACAACGGATTAGTAAACTAGCAAATCTGTTACAAGAAAACAATCTACCAGGTGCATTAATTCAAAGCCCAGTTGACTTGTACTACTACGCTGGAGGACGGCAAAATGGAGCATTATTTATTCCTGCTACAGGTTCCAAAGCCAGCATAGATTCTGGCGGCGATGGTAGTACTTTTTTTGTCAGACGGTCAATTAAGCGAGCAGAATATGAGGCTGGAGGCACGGACAGCCCAATTAACATAGCGAAATTTCCTAGTTTGCGGATACTTGCTGACTCGCTTTCCAACATGGGAGCAGAAGCCAGTCCAGCATTACAAAAAGGTGAGATTCCAGCCGATTTCCACGCGAAGTTCGAATCAGTATTGGCACCGTTGGGAACACCTGCTGACTGTACTCAATTAATTCACTCTCAAAGAGAAGTAAAATCCTCCTGGGAATTAGCTATGATGCGAGAGGGGGCTTTAGTGCAACAAGCAATGTTCGACTCAGTCAGCAATGAAATTGCCGCCGGCAAAACCGAATTGGAACTGGTTGCCGCTGCTGAAGCAATTAGTAGAGAAAGCGGATTTGGCGGCAATATCCAAATGCGCCGCTTTCCATTACAATGTGACAGAGCCGTAATAGTTTCAGGCAGAGCAGGAGGAATCCCGTCGTTTTTTGATTCAGCAATAGGCGGCACTGGCCCTCACCCGTTAGCTGGAATGGGTTCAGGATTCAATAAGGTACGAGAACACCAACCTATCTTGGTTGACCTTGTTCATGCTCACAGAGGTTATGTTGTTGATGCTACTAGAATGTTTAGCGTTGGAAAATTAGATGATATTTGGTTGCAGAGACTAGACGATATGGTTGAAGTCAGTGACAAGGTTGTGAATTCACTTGGTCGTGGCGATGATTGTTCAAAAGCATGGGAAGTTGGCTCACGATTAGCCATCAATATGGGTCATGGCGAACATTTGATGGGCATGAGTCCAGATCAAAGCAAGTTCTTAGGCCACTCAGTTGGTTTACAACTAGATGAATCTCCTGTTGTCGCACAAGGCTTTGATCGGCCATTACCGAGTAATGGAGTCATGGCCATTGAGCCAAAACTGGTCTTTACAGAAGGCAGTATTGGTATTGAGGATACTTGGTTAAAGACGGAAAGCGGATTACAGCGGTTAACATTATCTGGTAATAATGAATCGTTAACCAATTGCTAATAATGAAAAGCATCCAATGTAAGGCCCTCATATGCCGGCTAAACCATATTCCTCAGGTCACATCGGAGCAGTTGCTGCCAATTTCACGCAAATGCGTTTATCTGGTGCGGTAAAACAACAACTAGTCGAATTATTGTGTGAGGAGTTAGACCGCCTAGTTCCAACAATGGAATCAGAAACTCTAGCCCAAGACCCAGAGAGAAAAACATTGGACGACCCCAACAGAACACGATTGAATTATAATCGAACCAGAGAGTTGATGATTGATAGAATTAGTAGTATTGATTCTGTTGGCTCAGCTGCAGTTCAAGCAGGAATTGAACACGTTGAGACTCATTTGGCTAAGATTTTGAAACACGCAGAGGCAGCAGCGGAAAAAGACCGAGTTGCCACAATTAAGCCAAGGCATCTGGAAATTGCTGTGTCTGGAATGGGGCTTAATTCAGATGACGAGGAAGCAGAGGTTGACACAATCGAAGAATCTGAAACCCTGATAGTTGGCCAAGGAGGCGGCGTATTAACCCGTTCTTCCTTGCTTTCTTTGGCTAGGACACACGCTAAAATGCCAGTCACAGATGATGCAATTGAGGAATTAATCGACACCTATTACATGGTAGTAGAAAAATTGGAATCAGACATAAGAAGTCACGCACAACTTGGCGGTAATCCAGTTCAATTCATCGAATCAATCAACCGGATGAAGACTCTAATGTCACTTGGTTGGATGCGCTCAATGCTAATCAAAGCCGCTACGAATGCTCGTGATCGAGGTTACAAGCGTATTGATATTGAACAAATAGTTCACTTAGATCCTTATTGAAAGTCAGTGCATTTGTTAAAATACTTCTTTCATGAGGTTGACAGGAAGAGGTCTTACCATGATAGGAGAAGCAGCACCAGAATTTACTTTGAAGAATACATCAAAAGAATCAGTCTCGTTAGCAGATTACCGAGGCAAAACAGTAGTTATCGCGTTTTATCCAGGCGCTTTTACTGGTGTTTGCGATAAGGAAATGTGTGCTTTTCAAGACAACCTTGCTAAGCTTAACGGTTCATCGGCTACAGTTATTGGTATCAGTGTCGACTCACCGTGGGCTAATGCAGAATTCGCTAGAAAGTACAACCTAGAGTTCGAACTATTATCTGATTTAGACCGCTCAGTGGTTGAGGCTTACGATGCTAAGTTTGTTGGTCTTGGAGGGCTGGAAGGCTATGTTTCAGCCAATAGGGTCGTCATTGTAGTCGACAAAGAGGGCTTGGTCCAACACCGCTGGGTTGCTGAAAACCCTGGCGTTGAGCCAGATTATGACGGCATTGTTACTCTGGCAGAATCTCTTTGAGACAGAGTATTAGCCTCAAAGGACTGATTGGATGGTTAACTCGACAATCATTCTGTACGCCTTTTTTGCTGGTTTTGTAGCAATTTTAGTCACTGTTTCAATCGAGAAATTTGGTGGTTTTATTGGCGGAGTGTTAGGTACGGTACCATCAACGATAATTCCGGCCGCGGCGGGAGTTTATGCAATTGATGGAGGTGAGTCACTAAGATCTAGTATGTCTGTAGTGCCGCTTGGTATGTTAATCAATGGTCTGTTTCTTGGAGTATGGATATTACTGCCAAATCAAATCAAGCAAGATAAATTAAAATTGCCAGTAACAATAATTGCCTCATTAGCAACTTGGGCAATTCTTGCTTGGTGTGGTTTAATGATCGCAAGAAATGCAACAGATGGCCTAGTTAGTGAATTACAGTTTGCCATAACTGGTTTAGTAGCCTTAGCAATACTGGCTTTCCTCTTCAATATAAAGAATCGAGAAGCACCTGGAGGTAGTAATAAAGTTCCGTTAGTGATTCTTTCAATGCGAGGTATAGCCGCTGGGCTAGCCATTGGGGCTTGTCTTGTGTTAGCCGAAAGCGGTTTGCCATTTATTGCTGGGCTAGCCAGCGCATTTCCGGCTATTTTTCTAACTAGTATGGTCGCACTGTGGGTTTCTCAAGGCCCTCAAGTGCCCCAGGGTGCTGCAGCCCCAATGATGCTTGGAGGAGCTAGCGTTTCAGTATACGCAATCATTGCGATATGGTCATTACCTGAATTTGGCGTTGTGCTCGGTTCGGTTATTGCTTGGTTTGCTTCGGTAATTCTTTGGACATTACCGGCTTTTACCTTACTTAGGCGCCATCGATTAGCCGCCTAGAGAGCCTGTATTGCTAGGTATTGAATTCTTGGTCTACTCAGACAATTTCTCTTCTATCTCTGACAGACGCATCTCGTTTAGACGCCCTTCTGCACTGGCTAATTCTTGTTGACAGAATTCTAACAGTTTAGCCCCTTCCTCATATAATTTCAAGGTCTCATCTAATGCTATTCCCCCGCGCTCCAAATCTGCAACAATTTCCTCTAAACGCTTAATTGCAATACTGTAACTAATTTCTTCACTCATTTTTTCCACTCTCTTTTGTTATTTCTCCAACTGTAGCCTTAGCAGTTCCATCTGCTAATGCAAGAATTATATTTTGACCTTTACTTAAGTCATTAGTTCTCGAGATAACTTCACCATTTTCATTTGAAATCATACTATATCCACGCTGTAAAACATTGTTTGGATGAGCCGAATTAAGAGCGGATGCAAACACAGCAAGCTTAGTCTTCTCTGCAGCAATACTTTGTTGTGCTGCTAGCACCATGATATTACCTAAAGATGCCAATTTCTGTTTTGATTGGCTAAATTTATTGATTACTGCGGTTGTCAGCCGGTTTGATAAATCGCTTATCTGTTGGTTGGCATTGTATACTCCTTGTAGGGGAGCGTTAAGCAACCTAGATTGTAAAAGGCGTAAGTTGTTGCGCCAATCGACAAATAATCTTGTTGTTGCATCTGTGATGCGGAGTTCAAAGTTGAGCATCATCATTTGATGTTGATCAAATTCAGGAACTAAACGCTCTATTGCATTAGAGGGAGTTGATGCTCTCAAGTCAGCCACTAAATCAGCTACTAACATGTCTGACTCGTGTCCAACAGCAGAGATAACGGGTACTGCTGAAGCAATTATCGCTCTGGCAACCGGCTCAAGATTAAACGCCCACAAATCTTCAGGAGACCCACCCCCCCTTCCAACTATTATCACATCAACAGGTGGTTGATTAAGCCGTTTAGCGACCTCAATTTCGGCCAACTTACCTGCGGCAAGAATCCCTCTGACAATTTCATTAGGAGCAGAATTTCCTTGAACAGTAACTCCGATGACCGTTCTGCGAATTCCAGGCCATCGGTTTTCGGCCAATCTATTCATATCAGCCAGTGCTGCTGAGCCAACACCAGTGATTATTGCTATGTGTTTTGGAATTGCTGGTAGAGCCATTCTAGGGCGATCTAACATTCCTTCCGACCGCAGCAACTCAATCAATTGCTTGCGCTGTTCTTCAAGAACTCCAAGCTTGTTAATCGGCTCGATTCGGTTAACGATTAATTGTATTCTTCCAGACTTGGCATAGAGGTCTAAATTAGCGATAACCACAACGACACTTCCCTCGCCAATACTTGAATCAATAGTACAACGACCTTGCCAGATAACTGCACTAATTTGCCCATCAGAATCTCGCAATGTAAAGTACGTATGACCGCTTGGGTAGGATTTCCATTGAGTTATTTCCCCTTTAATGACCTGATTTTGAAATAAATTATCATTACGAATGGTCGTTCTAATCAAATTAACAAACTGTCCCACAGGGATTGGTCCAGTGGTTAGTTCACTACCACCCCTCATAAATCCATTAAGCAGTCACAGGTTCTTGAACATGTCCAAACAATAGTTGAATCAGTTTATCGATTAGCCGATTAGTCATTTTTATCTTTATTCAATTCTCGTCTTTGGCGCGTTTGGAAACTTTGCCGTAACTCGACCTCATTGAGTTTTCTCCGAATTTTATTTCTTAGAAATCGTACAACAATAATCACCGCAACGATGTCAACAACCAGAATAAACCATTCAGTTGTACCCCAATTTTCAAACATAGCAATCATCACAATGGTGGTCGAATATCAATATCACAATCGGTAGTCGGGCAGCCAATACAACCTAAGCGAGCCTCTTGCTCTATTAGGTAATCATCAAGCCCGGGTGGAAGTATTTCGGGGACTGGAATTTTACCCCTGACCAATGTCACCATACAAGTTCCACAGGTTCCAGAAGTGCAGTTTGTTGGCACATTAACTCCTGCTGACTCTGCATGTTCAACTAGAGTTTCACCGAGAACTAATCTGGTTTGGCCAAGTAATTTTGCCCCTTGCATAAATCTCACAAGTTTGAGCGTCTCTCCAACACTCTCTGTCATGCCATCGCCTCAACGTACATCTTTGTGACGTGTCCAACGGCCAGTTTGTTTGTTGAAGTATAACCCGGCCTTCTTCATCCACTTGTTGAACTTAGTAGCACCAGCACCGGTTCTTAAGATGAAGTCTTCTCTATCTTCTTGCGCTTGGATGTAATCCTTAGCGGCCAATGTTTGATCAATCCAATCATTGATGTCCATTAATCCACCGCCAAGAGTGCTTTCTTCTACCACTCGGCTCATCTCATCAGCGTCAGATCCAGTTTGAACGAGGTCTTTCTTAATCATGTCATTTACTGAAGAGAAATCCATTGCCGCTGGTTTAGGAGGTACTGGGTTTCTTGGTCGCTTACTCTCATCGATAAATATACGGTTACCATTTACCAAACGCTGTTCAACATTAGCGGCTAGGTCAGGAGTGAAATTCTCTTCACACTCCCAGCAAATAAACACCCATTCCCCTGGTTTATCTTGGTCTCTGGCCTGTCTAGGGTCCATTTCGTCACCACAAAGCGGGCAAGCGTGGAAAATCAGTGCAGGAACAAACTTTCTTCTAAAGTCAACAATATCTTGAGGAGTCCCTTCTAGTTCTAACATTTCATGATCTCTAGCGGCTTCTAAGCCTCTAGTTTCTAGTTGGTCTCTAATCTTGACTTTTTGATCGTCTTTACCCTCATCATAGAGATTGTTTTCTAGTTTAACAATCAATTCGACAGTCTTGCCTAAACGGTTCATAATCAATTTCTTACCGCGAAAAGCCTCGACTTTAGCAATTTTTAACCGCTCTTTTTGCTCAGCTAATTCTGTAAGAACGTCTTTTTGCTTACGCTTAAACTTTATTTCTTCAATTTTAGAGTCAACTTTCTTTTCAGGCGCTAAGACCGATGCTAGAAACCGTTCTTTACCGTGGGAAGAGTGAGCGGAATTGATAATTGAAATGACACCATCAGCGATATCTGGCTTTAGTGCATAGTTTTCAATCAACATATTGCGGTCAATTTTCTTTAAATCGCCAATTTTTAATCCAGCATCGGCTAACTGCTGGGCTGTAGTATCATCAATTCCACGCCTTAATAGTGCAAGATATGTGTCTTTCTTTGCCATAGCATCCCCTCCGACAAGTCCTGCCCAGTAGCCACTCCTAAGAAAAACCTCTCCCCGCTAATTTCTTTAAAAACCATCAAAACATTGGACATAAACGATAGATTGAGGTCAAGTTTAAGATTTATCTTGGATTTTTTCCAGATCTTGACAAAACTCTATCCAGTCATCAAAATCAAACTCTTCTGGTCGAGCGTTCATTCTCTCATCATCAGCCAGACTTGAAATCGCCAACTTCCAGCGAGCAGAATACCAGTTAGGAACTCTATTGAGGCGGCGCGGAATAGATTTCAGACTGGTACGAATTTTCTTCCTTCGTTGTTTGAAGGCCTGATGGATTACTTGTTTAACAAGACGCTTATCACATTCAAATTGTTCATGACTAGGTTTCATTTCAATAAAGCAGGAATTTACTTTTGGATTTGGACTAAAGTTGTGAGGGGGTACTTTTTGCAACATCTCGGATTGCCAATCTAATAACGCAGTCATTCCAAGGGAGCCAACGTCAGATTCATACTCCATAACTAGTCTTTCAGCAAATTCTTCTTGCACCAAAAGTACAACTTTCTGCAACAATTTTACTTCATCATCACGCAGATATTTGGTTAGCAACTCTACTAGGGGCGATGAAATTTGGTAAGGGATATTAGCAACAACTTTCGAGATTGAGGTAGGCCACTTCACCTGTAATGCGTCCCCTGAGAGTAAATTCAATTGTCCAGACGCAATTTCGCTGGCGAATATGCTCTGCAGATGTTTTACCGCCCCCTCATCAATTTCAATTGCTGTTACTCTACATCCTTGCATCAGTAAAGCCTCTGTTAACACGCCAGGCCCGGGACCTATTTCCAACACGTGGTCTGGTTTGACAATCTCAGCGTATTGTATAGAGAGCGTAATTAGCTCATCATTGATCAAGAAATGTTGGCCAAGAGACTTGTCATTATCCTGTTTACTACGAAGTAAATCAACTAGAGTTCGAGCGCCCTTCATGCTGTCACCGGTAACAGTAGTTCTGTAAGTCGCGGTTGTAAGTTTCTATCGCTAATTTCAGCAACAAAACGCTTTGCTAGCAGTTCTGCTGCATCTATGGTGCAAGATTCGTTTAGATGTTCAAGGCCAGTAAAGCCACTCGAGCCTCTAACCTCGACCATCTGCAAAGCCTTCTTTTTACCAATTCCAGGTAATAGTTCGAAGGCGTGTTGCTTGAGGGATAGTGGGCCTGCAATGTTGAAAAATGCCTTGATGAAGTGGGCCGCCTTTTCTTCGATAAATAATTGGATGACTAATGGTAAATCGCTGGCTGCTGAATTAGACAACAGTTCCATTTTTGCCATACCGAGAATATCTCCCACGTCCGTGCGCTTGTCGCCATCAACTCCGACATATATTCTATCACCTACTGAAGAATTAGTGTTCTTGGCAGTAAATCTGCCGAGCAACATCTTACTTTCACCAAAGGCAACAATCACATTGGTTTGAGGATCGTTTTCGATAACTCTCGCCCAAACCTCGTCATCAAGGGGAGTTGGGCGGCGTTGACGTGGGGGCTTATCTCTTCCAGGATTATTGCGCCCCCTATTGCCGCGATGTTGTTGTCCTTGACGTCGTTGATTATTTGGACGTTGATTTGTTCTTGGCTTTTGTTCAACCTTTTTCACGACATCTCTGCGGCCTTCCGCAGGTCTTGTTGGCAAGTATTGTGAAGGCTTAGCATTGCTCTTCTTATCAGACTTTTTTGGAATCTTGACATTACGGTCACGACTGAAACCGCTCATAAAATCATCTCGGCCAATTTCACTCGAAGCCAACATGCTGCCTTACTGTATCTAGAATTGCATTGATTTCAGAATCATCAATAGCAATTCTCTTGGAGACTAATACTGCTTTTACATCACTAGGATATAGTGGCATTAGTTCAGCAAGTTTTGCAGCTAGGTCAGGATATTGAGCAAGTTTGTCCATCTCAAGTAGTGCAGCCTTTAGAGTTACAAATACATCAGGAGTAGTCTTGTAACCAACTCTGTTGTCACTTGCAGCCCATTGAGCATGCTGTAGTGCAGCAACCTGTTCGTAAGTTAAATCGCCCCTTCTTTCTTGAGCGCCCTCAAGCATGTCTCTTACGGTAGCAAAGTCAACAAATTTCTCTTCTTCGGTCAAGTAAATCACTCCAATGGGCGTAGGTGTTCTGGTCTAGCAATGACAGTCTTTTGCATATTGCCGTCTTTTACTGCAACGACCCATGCAACGCCTTGTTTCTTCTGAATAAATCCAGTTCTGCCATTGAATCTTCTGTGCGGCATTCCACCTTGTTGACCACCGTCTAGTACGATAGCAACACGATCACCAGTATCATATTCGTGCAATACACGACTGATATTCAAGCGACTGCGTTCGCTTTTTCTCCTTCTTAGAATGCTTCGAGTTCTTACTCTCTGGCCCTTGGAACGCTTCATGGTTTTCGCCTCACTTTACCCCGACACAGCATATTGCCATCTTCGGAGCAATTTGCCGACCTACCAATCGCATATAAGCACCGCGACGAAAATAACCGACTAAAAACCGGCGAGTTAGTCGGCATGAATGTCCCCGACATCTAGCCATAGAACCTCGCATTTGGCTTTGAGTAAAGAGGCCACACTGGGCTGTGTGCGACCACTGTCACCATGGATGGTTTCTTTGACATAGGTACCAGATTCACAGCGAAGGGTAACTTCGACTTCTCTGGTACCATCTGGCATAATTTCTACAATCGGCTGGTTGACATCAATCACGTCCCGCCGCCTAATCAGGTCAGCTCTTCGGTGGGCTACTCGGTCAGGTGTGCGTTGGTACAACTTTACTCCATGCAATGATAAAATTGTGGAAATAATTGTTTCGTCGCTAGGTAATTCAAACAGGGCACTACCAGGCGCCGGCATAGCGAGGATTCGTTCAATTAACTCTGATTTTTTACCGGTCTTTTTGAGGTTATTTTCAGTACAAATAGCCTCTAGTTCACTCTTCTTCATGTTTGACAATTCTTCTTCAGAGGGTCCTTGTTCTTCGGTGACGATTTCGGTTGGCAGTGGCTTAGTGTTGTCTTTCCGCTTGTCGCCTCTTCGATGGCGTTTTTTATTTGGTTTTTTACTTGATTCTTTGGTTAAATCTAGCGGAGCTGTCAATACGGCGTATTCGCGTTCTTTCATCTGCTCAATTCTAAATCTGATGGTGTAGGATTTCTCTGCAGGGGTGTCTTTGATTCGTACAACTTCACTCTTATTGGAGGAGCGCAGGTCAGTTACATGAATCGATCCGCCGGCTGCTTCATTGATTAGTTGCATAGCATATTGGTAATCAAAATCTCTTACTTTTGGCTCTTTCATCTCGATAACAAAAGGCCTCCCGCGGCCCATGCACCGAACATCGATATCTTCACGCCCCATGCCGTGGAATGAATGTTCAGGAGCGCCAAATACTTCCAGCAGCGGATTGCCGATTAAATCCTGCACACTTCTTAGGTATTGCAGTCCAGTGTTGTTGCAACGCTCACAGCCGCGACCTTTGCAGGCACGACACGGCCACCTTGTTTGAGGAATGCCTCGTTCGAGCTTTTGATATCTACCGTAAATGTAATGCGACCTTATGTCAAGGGAGACAGTAAGTGTTAGGACATCGATTAAAGCAAGAACATGTGGATTCTCATTGACCAATTTAGCACCTTTTAGCCTGGAGGTTAAATTTCTTGCAATCTCTGTAACCAGTCCGGTTTTCAAACCATCTGAACCACCAGCGCCGAAGCGTTTTCTCTGAATATCTTCTTCCTCAACTTGGTCTTTGGGAAATCTTGTACCTAATTGCAATCGCTTAATTTGGTAAGGCTGTACTGCGTCATAGATTATGTCAGCAAGTAAATCAGCTTCTTCAAATAAATTTTCACAAAGCGGGCAAAGCGAAACCTCCTGTCTAATATTTGCTAATTGCTTATTGCCACTTACGACAGTATTACGGATCTCTTGTCCTGATTCTTCAATGGTTTGGCTAAACCGCTTCTTACCGCCAAGGCGGCCGATGCAATGGTCACAGCACCCGATTCTAACCAAATGCTTCAGGCCAGCAGGATTGGGTGCGCGTGGGACCTCTTCCATGTGGGTTCCTAGTTGTTCAGTGGGTAACGAGTCGAGTTGTTCTGGCTCCTCGCCCTCCTCATCCGATGCAGCGGTTTCTTCTTCCTCCCAAAGCGAATAATTAGTCTGCCCAAAGCCGGCACTGGCATATTTCATCCAGTCTTCATCATTTTCATTTTCAGACATTAAATTCACCACTGCCATGGGGCCAACCCCGGTGGAAGCAACCGTCCCTCAAATCTTTCATTGATGAAGATAGCGCATGAATTGAGCGTGAATAAAATAGTCCATCGCAATATTACTCGTTTTCAAGATGAATTCCCATTGGCGCTGAATTTTCCCGTAACATTAGCGCCAAAATCCCTAACGCAGCAGTGGTCAATACAAGACTTGCGATGAGGGACAAAGCAATCATCGCTGCTGAATAAATTCCAAAGTTACTAAACAGTCCCATCGGCGATAAAGCAATTACGCTGAATCCAGCAATATCTGAGGCAGCGCTACCAATTAGAGCAAGACTACAAGCGCCACCAACCGCAACTAAAGCCTCATTGTGCGACTCGCCTTTTTCCCGACTTTCACGATACCGTTCGGTAACGTGGATACAATAATCAATACCTACGCCAAGCGATATTGTAGCAATTGTGACAGTCACGATGTTGAGTGATGAACCTGCTGCGTACATGAGTCCGTACAACCACACCACAACCAGTAAAATTGGTATTAGCGTAATACTAGCTTGCTTAAATGACTTGAAACCGATTGATAGGGTGATAAAGACGAAAAGAGAACCTAGAATCAACGAAGATTGCATTTCATTTTGCATAGCATCAGATGCCACATACCTGGTGACTGGTCTGCCAGTTATCATGACCCAAGTAAGTGGTTTTTCTTCGGTTTGTTCGCCTGCCTCAGCAATTGTGCCGCTAGATTGATTGGTGAACACTTCAAGATCTCGCCATAATTCTTCCAATCCTTCACCCATGCCGGGGAAATCTTCAGGAGAAGTCATACCGAAACGAATTAGCATGCGATCATATTCTGCCGGTTGTCCATTAACATCTAACCAAGGCTTTAGTGGGTTAAGTTCGACTTCAGGCTTGATGTATAATTCGACAATACTTGGGGGTATATCTGGGATTGGACCAGTTCCCGGGACGCCATTTAGGACTAAGAAACCGTAGAAATAGGACAAACAGTCACGGTCGGTCAAATCTAGTAATGGTCCAGCGCCATCATCCGAACAATTCATACCATGGCCTTCCATTGTGGAATTCCATCCTGCCGCCTCAAATGGTGTGGGGTCAAGAGCGAGAGATCCTTGGGCTGCGAAGACCATTTCATCAAGCGCCAAAATATCAATATCGCCATTGGGTAGTTTAGTTATTTTATCGGCAACCCCGTCAGGTAAAACCCCCATCTCAGTTCTAAAAATATCGATAGCAGCATAGACTTCAGGGTCAAGGACATCGCCTTCTATCAATAGATAAGCGGGCTCGCCCTCGTCGGCAAACCGTTCGGTCACTATTGCCACACCACGAGCGAAATCAGAACTCTCGTCAAGGAAATCTTCAACGCGGAAGTCACCCTCTAACTGGGCCATTCCTACTGCGGCTGGTATTGTTATCAATGCCGCAATCAAGGCAACGATTAAGGAAGGCTTTGCTTTACCAGAAGTGGTGGTAATCTTACGCAATAAATCTTCAGAAACTAAGTGAGTCATCTGTTTTTCTGTGATATTTTTATTTCGTTTAACCATCCATTCATCCACACTTAACCGGATTAAAGGCACCCATAAACCAGTTAGTAAGAATGCGGATAGTATTCCCAGAGCGGCCTCTACACCAAATGACCTTAACGCGGCAACATCGCTAAACAAATTAGCCGCAAAAGCTGCCATGGTAGTTAGAGATGTGAGCATGATTGCCCGACCTACACGGGTTATTGTCACCTCGGTAGCAGCGGTAGTATTCGCCCCGTTTTTCCGCTCTTCTTTGTATCTATGAAGTGCGTGGAGTGAATCATCTATGCCTAAAGCAAGTACCAAAATTGGTAGCAAATTGGAAAACTGTGATCTCGCGATGATTGAAAATCCGAAAAACGATGAGAAATTAGCGACGTGGCCAATCATGCCCTGCATCCAAAGTAATGCAGCGCCAAGGGCAACAATAACTATACCAACATCAGTCCATCTTCGCAAACTGACGTATAGCAAACCGACAATGACAAAGCCCATTAGAACAATTAGTCCAGCACTGGACTGCAATTCCCGGTTGACCTCAACATTNACTCCTTGTCCAACTAGTAAGGTGATTGTAGTNCGGTCNTTGGAGCGTANTTTGCCTTCNAANTCCATGTANGACCATTCGCTTGAACAGCCACCACTTTCGTCTTGTAATTCTTGACATACTGCTTGATCATACCTGGGCGGATGAACCACTAGTTTGCCATCATCAAGCCGGTACCCTCCGACAATAAATCCATCATCAGAAAAGTTGAGTGCTTTTTCTTGATGGGCATCTTTCCATATTACTTCCCAACCCATTTCGTCTAATTTCGCACTATCATATTGNACCAAGAACCAAGTTGAAGAAGCAGACCAGCGGCCACTGCCATTAATCCCGTTTAGCCAACTTCCATCGAGTTGTAACTCTCCGCCAATTGATCCTGTTTGTAAGGAGTTAATATCTGGATAAAAGCCTCTGTCTAGAGATAACCAGCGGAGAAAATTATTTTCCGGCGCATTGGCCATGCGAACCGCAGCTAGGTCTATGTGGTCTTGAGTTACATTCAGGTCATCAAACTCTAGACATTCTAGAACACCACAATCACTCCAATTTGTTGGGGCTGGCGTGGGTATGCCAAGCGAGCTTAAACCCGGTTGGGTAAGAATCGAAGTGCCGTTCATAAACCCTCGAAAAATATCAGACAAGGTCATTACTCCATTGTATTGATGGCCTGTTACGTCGTTAACCAGCGGCTTGAGTGCAGGCGCTAAGACATGATTGTTGACAATCTGCTTTTTAGCGTCGATTTCTTGTAACACCGTTAGGTTGACAATACCTCCCTTTGGTGCTGAGATACCTTGCCACGGAACTCCAGATTCGACCATCTCTCCCACATCAGGCAACGATGAATAATCTGGCGCACCATCGCTCATCGGGGGCACAGGTAACCATTCTGATTGAGCGGGAACATAGGCTGGGTCTCTAGCAGAGATAACAAAACCAAGAATTATTTCTGAATTAGAAAACTCATCATTGATGATTGTTTGAGCCGTTAGTTCAGGAGATTCCATTTCATATGATTCCATATCGATAGGTTGTAGTGCGGTAAGGGCACCTGGAATCATGAAGATTGACAGAATGAAAACCGCAATATGAACCTTATTCTTTTGAGGAACAAACCACTTTGCAAAAGCGTAAAATTTTGTTCCCATAGACTTTGCCTTATGTTTTACCATTTGAAACCATGTATATATCTCGCCTGTCGCTAGGGGTCTTTATGGCAACATTGCTGATACTAAACCACCAGCCTTATGACGGGACTGATGTCACATGGAACGCACTTCGATTAGCAAGACAATTGCATAGCGAAGGGGTCAAAGTTAGAATATTTTTAATGAATGATAGTGTAGATTTGGCTAGAGATGGAATCTNACCTCCTGAANATGTTGAAGACATGGTTATGATGACCAAAGAACTGATTGCTAAAGGAGTGCCGGTAAAAGTGTGCGGCACATGTCAACAGAGGTGTGGAGTACTCAAAGGTCAAGGTTACTACGACGGTGCGCAATATTCTACTATGGCAGAGTGTTCACAGTGGGTACAAAGCAGCGACAANGTACTTACTTTCTGAGCTGGATCAACAACATCCTTGATCTCTAAGCGGCGCACTGATAAATACCACTTTGTCGACATCTGAAGTATTCTTTAGTTGTTTTATTACTTCACGAAAGTTTCCTGCAGGCCCGGTTGCTTGCATGACATTNACACACGTATGGCTTTGCTTAAGGCTGCTATGATTATTTGTTGCCACATCGATTTCANTNGAATGTCTAATACTNAGTAACTTACTTTCAATCCCATGCTGNAAATAAACGATCAAATGCCCCTGTACAACCTCATCATCCGCCATGTCCTCTAAATCTCCACGTTGTTGCATTTCGGAAAAATACAACGCCGCATCCCGCAAGAATCTACTACGATTTTGATAGCCAGATTTTTCAATCAGGTCTTCTAAAATTCCAGCAAAATATTTGTCGGCGCTAAAGGATATTATTTGGCTCATGAACGAACCAGTGTGCGCTCGCTAATAATAATTCGCCAATCACTAATTATTAACATATNTTATATAGTTAATAGTTTGGCCAGNAGGCATGCAAACCAACTGGCACAGGGCAGTTTTAGTAAGTTTATTGATGATTTTTTCCAGTCTCGCTGGATGTCTAGAAGCAGAGAACGATGAAGCCAAAACTGATGAAATCGGTACTATAATGGCTTCAACATATCACGTTCAGCAACTAGTGCAAGCAATTGTTGGAGATGAGGTGACTGTAGAATTAATGAGTACTTCCAACATCCCGGTTCACGATTATGAGCCAACAGCTAACGATATAATTAGGCTTCAACAGAGTGATATTTTCTTCTATCATGGTCTTGAACTCGAGCCTTGGGTAGATGCCACTCTGTCAGGACTTGGTAGCGACGCTCCGCTATCGGTTCAAACCCACACGCTACCAACCGGAGAAACACTCCTAGATTACGAGTCGTTACTAATCGCAGATTTGTGCGAGACCCTAGATGATAGTGAATTCGAAAGTGTTCAACTCGCTAACGGCCATTCAGCAGTTATGCCAGAAATCCACGCAGAAAGTGTGCTTCATCAATTGACATTCCCGGTAATGGATGACCACGACGATGATCATGACGAAGAAGGACATGACGAAGATGGACATGACGAAGACGGACATGACGAAGACGGACATGACGAAGATGGACATGATGAAGATGGACATGATGAAGA
>PBTA01000047.1 GCA_002726395.1 Methanobacteriota archaeon
TTTTTCGGGATCACTACCGCAAACATATGGCCTTGTTTTCCTTGTGGATATTTAATCAAAATATGAGCGTGTGCTCGACCATCTGGCTGTTCTTTGACAAAGAGCCTCTCCTCGCCTAACCAGTTCATGACCATAGACACTATCTCGCTTGGAGTCATTACAGATAGCGAGAAACTCATCTCGTTTGAATGATGCCCATGAATCAATCAAAATCAGCCAATTCACGTTTTATTTTCCCTAACGCAGCGGCAAGTTTTTGTTGATCGGATTTAGAAAATCTTGCTCTCCGATAAGAACCTCGAAGATCAACATAATCATCCCAAACCAAAGAAAATAATCTCCCATTAAGTAAAGAGATAGGGAACATCAACAACCACAAAATCCCAATCGCTAACCAAACTCCGGCAGCCCCCTCACCAATACTTGTGGTCCAATCAAATCCTAATATGGTTTCAAATTGGCCAGATTGCCAATACAACAATGCTACGATAATAGTCGATGATATCGGCCAAATGGTGATTGAGCCAAACATTGCTGCCAGAAATTGATACGACGTTCTAGCATCTATCCCTTCGTCAGTCGAATCACCTAGAATTCTGCCAAGGACAATTTGAGGCAGCAAAGACAGGAGAAAGACCGGTGAGAGAACAATAAATAACGCAATTCTTGAAGCAGCCAAAGGCAATTTGGCTAAGTTGGCCCTTCTAAGTCCATCCGATTGGAGGTTTAAATCTCTACCATCTAAGCCGTTATTATGCAAAATCTCAGCCGCCAGTTCAGCCTTTTCCACCAGCGGATGAGTTATTTTTGGCGGTTGTAAATCATCAGCATCCAAAGATCGTTGTTGGTCGGCAAAATGATTTCTAAAATGGCGTGCTGATTGGACTTCTTGACTCCATGATTTTGGCGGATTGCCTTCAAGCCTTCCTTTTACGTGGCCAAGAAGTTGTAGGCCGCGATACTCCTCCCATGAATGGACATCTGGGCTAAGTGGTACTAATTTTTCTCTTAAATTATCACGAAGACGAAATACAGATTCGGCTGGAGGCTCTGACCAAGTTCCATCGCCAACCGCCTCAATCAAATTGTCTGGAATGTCTTCACTTTCGACTTGTATTGGTTCGCCATACTCAACCCAAACATCCGTCCTAAAGTGTTCTTTTTGCCTAAAATGGAGTCCTAATGGGATTAATACTGGCAATGGCTTGTTGGAGGTTGCCGCCAGAGCTCCAGCAGCCAGTACGGTCCTCATAGGCCCGGTGCGAAATCGAAGCATGTAGGAATCATTGTGGCTTGTCCCTTCAGGAAATAATACGCAACCGTAACCATTGGCAATTCCCGATGCTAAAGTCATCAGTGAGCGCCCGTTGAGGAAATTTGCCTCTTCCTCGGTACAACCTCCGCGAAGCAGTTCTGCTTTCCTAACTACTGGTTGTACCGCCATTCTTCTAGTCCACCATCCAAGCATTGGCCGAGTCACCAAATCATGACGAGCCCCTAAGACAAAATATCTAGGGTGATTTAGAGTAATTTGTAAAGCATCAAGAACGCCATTTGTGTGCCAAGCACAACACAACGACCCCCGGTCTATTGGGATATTCTCAATACCCGATGCTTCAAGTGAACGAAATTGAACCTTGCTTATTCTGTTGCAAATCCAATAAATTAGCTTAGTCCAAAAATAAGAACCCGGAGTTTCTCCTTGAAATGATGGCATTGGAGTGGTCAGCAATTTATCCATCTTCATATTTTTAGCGGATTTAGACAGATAGGGTAATGTGTCACCGCGATGGTCTAATACCCCATCATTCATCTCTTCAGGGTCAGGGTGCTTCATTGAGTCATCTCCGCAATTTGTTTCGCTAGACCGGCTAACTTGGCGTGATTCGGTTCGCCACCTGGTTTGGTTTTTGGCCACATAGACATCAAGGTCAAACCACCATCACCACTTGTCCTAGGAATCACATGTACATGTACATGAGGTACTTCTTGACCCGCAAGTGGCCCGTCATGGAGGCAAATAGTGAAATCTTGAGTAGAAAAAATCTTACTCAGTTTTTGCTGTACAGATTTTACTCCAGAAAATAATCCGGCGATCTGTTCGTCACTAAGTTGGGAGAGATGGCTTACTGCTTGGTAGGGGACTACTAGCGTGTGGCCTTCGCGACGGGGAAAAATATCTAGAAAGGCGTACCAGTTGCTACCCCGGCCGACTTCGTGCGATGGGATATCTCCCGATAGAATTTTTTCAAAAATCGTTCGGTCGGTCATACCTATGCTAAGACAACTCAGTTTTTGTTTTTCACTGAGGAGGGAGTACCCAATTGTCCTTCTGGCCTTTCCTTACAGCCAGGGTTCCAATATTGCCTTTATTATCAACTGTAATATGGTGAATTAATTCGGGATTTTCTTGTTTAAAGTCGGTTCTTTGATGTACTCCTCGTGACTCATTTCTTGCCATTGAAGCGCGAATGGAACACGTTAGCAATCTGATACCTGCTTGTATTCGATGTTTAGCAACCAGATTCGTATTTGCAATAAGTGAGGTTTGGTCTAAATGGATGGCCTCCGCTAATTCTGCGGCGGTTGATAATTCTGCTAAATAATTAGATAATTCTTCTGCGCTGTTAGCGCCTGTAGTAAATTTAGTAGCAATATCTAAGAGTTTTGAATCGATTGAACCTATTCTTCTTACCGTTTCTGCTGTTTCTTCACCACCAACAATGTGGTGATTATCAACACACTTTTGCAGCGCATTGACTAAATTTTCCGTATTGGCGAATGATTGGGTTTGGACCCATTCAGCTGCATGAGTCCCCGCGTTGTTGCCGCCTGACAAACTGTCTAGCAGCCTATTTCCTGGAAGAGTTCCTGCCCCGTTCAGGCCAGAACATGCTGCGTCGCCTGCCGCATATAATCCGGTGAACCATCTTGACCAACTACCTACAACGGCTCTGCCATGCTCATCTGTTGGAATACCCCCAATTGTATGGTTGACTCTATTTTCAAGCCCGACTGTGAATTTATTCATGTCGACGCCGGTTGCGCTTTTTACAGTCCTAAACACTGAATTCCACCATGTTTTGTTATCGCCCATGTCACGGCTATCTAATACAGCTGGACCTGACTCTAATACAACCTCACATAAATCGGTCATTGTATCTGCCGAAAGAGTGTCACCAGAGGCATTGTAAAGATTTGCCCCATACCCAAGAATTGTTGATGAGATGTTAAGTTTTGAGTTTGCCACGCCTAGTGGAGTTTTAGCAATAAATTCCATCCCTCTAAGCGGCATACCGGTCTGCAAAGCCAAATCAGTACCAAAACCAATAGCGGTTCCTTGGAAGAGTCCTTCATAGCCACCATCAGCGATAATTACTGCTTTGGTTTGAATTGCAACAAATTGGCCATTAATCATATCTAGAGTGACTAAGCCATCGACTTTGTGATTGGTTTCCACCAACATCACGGGCAATTGATCGCTGCGCCTTACCACGCCATGCTTCATACATTGTTCTTCCAAAACCTGTTGAATGTCGCGCNCTGAGGCATCTCCAGCGTCAACCAACCTCGGACTACTATGGCCGATTCCTTTGTGAGTTGATGGCAATCCCTTAGGGTCTCTGCTGAATACCACTCCGGCTTTCTCTAGATGATTCATTTCATCTATGGCACTGCTAGTTTTACTGGAGACTATATCTTGGTCGCACAGAAAATATCCTGACTTGATTGTGTCTTCTCGATGACCACGATTGTTCATTTCCTGAATCGATGCGGCTAGACCGTCTATCGCTGAATTATCACTGCCGCCAAGTGCGGATGAAGAGATAAGTAGAGTTTTAGCCCCATGTCTGGCAGATTGTGCCGCAGAACGCAAGGCTGCGGGGCCATCNCCGATTACAAGAATATCCCATGCTTCCATAGTTCATCACCCGNTAATCCATGCGAGGAGTGACTGGGAAATAAGCAAACCGCATGAACCTAAAAAAAAGTCATCGCGGTCAGGTAAAAACTGGAATATCCTTTTCCCCAATTTTTCTGGCTTTTTCTAACCTTAACATACGTTTTCTGAGAACTCCTGATGATGTTCTACTAACTTTTGTCGTCAAAATTTTAGATTCTAGAACTACCCCCTCATCATCCCTTAAGACAACTTGAAGGTTAGTATTGCCGAAAAATTCTCTATTCCACGCAACATTCATCCATAAAACAACGCCTTTGTGAAGATACCTCGGTAGCCAATCAAGGCTGTCTTCATCCTTTGGCGCAGATAATTTTAGTGCGTTTCTTGGGGGNGGACAGGCCTCTAATTCAAATCGATGAGTACGTGATAAGGGTTCCCCGTTTGGCACTAAAACNTCGACCCTAACATTGCGTTTTTCAAAGGTTTGATTATTCAACACAATGAACAGATTGGTTGCTCCTTCTACGCAAACGTCGTCAAGCGCCACATCCATTCGCCATTTTGCCCGAGAGATTTCGGGCCTACCGCTCAATAAATCGATTTGCAAACGATCTAACAAATTAAACGCACTGGGTTGCCATGCTTTGGCATGAGAAATTAATCTTTGAATAGTACGCCAATTGAAATCTTTGTCAGAGTCATACAAAATTGCTTCTAATTTACCCTTATTGATAAATGTCGAAAACTCTTTCGATGTTTTCTCTGTTGATAATTCACCAACATCATGGAGATATAACAAATATAGCAGCCTCTCTAGTGCTTGGCGNTTATCATATCCGGGCATTAGTGCTGCATGGAATTTCTTTTTCCATTCCGCCCAGTCGAGTTGTAGATCAGGATCTAAATGTGAAGATACTAAATCGCTTAGAATGCTACCTAGTTGGGTTTGATGATGAGTGGGTGCGTGTAATACTAAATTTGGAAACCGATCACCAAGTTGTCTAATATTTAGGTTAGTATATTGGGCATGTAAAGTATAAACAAAGCCGGTAATTACGGAAACCATTAATGCCAAATTCCAGGCCACTGAACCGGATTTGGTTGCGGTGGCGAGTATTATCATTGAAAATGAAACGCCAGTTAGTACAGTGCTAATCAGGTTATATCTTCTATGGTCTCGAAGGCCGTCAATAATTCGNTCAATTCCGGGCTGAACTCGTAGAGTATGGCGTTTTCCATCTGAAAAACCACCTTGTTCGCGCAGTGAAAGTCTAGCTTGCATTGCGTGCCAAGCAGATTCAACGGCGATAATGTTTGGTAGTATCGCAAGTAATACAGGAATTGGCAATAATATAATGACCCAATTCATGTCAGATATTTGAGATGGGAAGAATACACCTAGCATAGCAATGAATGACAATAATAAACCAACAATTGATCGCCAANATATCAAAAATCGGTTACGAGCAAAATTGCCGACTAATTTTCGACGGTTTTCTAATTGTACCCACTGAACCCTAGTTTTCTCTANCGGATCTTCTATTCTTTCAAAACCATGGCCATATGGGTCGGGCAACTCTAGAGCCGACTCGGAATCNTTAANTTGTTTCTTGGCCATCTTATCAAGTCCTGTACATGCTTACATTTTACCAATTGCCCATATTTTACAAATCTTGAGCCTTTTTGAGCGGGCGCGGCAGGATTCGAACCCGCGATCTTCGGCTTAGGAGGCCGACGCATTATCCAGCTGTGCTACGCGCCCAGCCTTTCCAGTTGCATTCTCATCATGAGTATTGCTATTAATTTGCTAACTGAGATATCTCGGCAACATCTAGTAAAAACCGTTCCAATACAACTCGGGGTTGTGATGTTTTGAATACCGAAACCTCGCATTTCGCTAGGCTAATCATAATCTCTGAGAGTAGTTTTTCTCCAACATTCATTCGTCCTTCGGTTAACAATATGTGTAGGTGTTTGACTATATCTTCTGCTTCTAAATTTTGTTTGTCCATGATTTGATCGAGAAGCCCCATTGCCCCTTTTAGAGTCCTAACATTTCTACCATTGGTCTTTTCCCAACGCCAATCATGCACTTTACCTCTCATAGCCTCTTCAAGCATGAGTTGAATTTCTCGAATCTTGGTAGAAGCNACTAGTTCTTGCAGATTATGGCGATTGTCTAACAAATCTCTCTTCCCCATCAATTCGAGGATGAATATTGCCTTGCGCAAATTACCGTTACTAACGTGCGAGATATCACCGACAACTCCTCTGGCACAACTCAATTTTTCCTGATTCACAAATTCTTGTAACTTAATCTCAATCTGTTTAGAAGAATATCTAGAAAAACGAATGTGTTGAGTACGACTCCGTAAAGCCTCGATGAGTCTTGATGGAGTTGTTGTGGTAAAGATAAAACGCGAGGTTAAACTGCTATGCTCCATCATTCTACGCAAATATGCTTGGCGTAAATTACCTAAATAATCTGCATCTTCAATCACTATGATTCTTGATAATTGGATTTTGCCATCCCTATTTACGTTGAAGGTTTCTTTACCAGAGGGCGGGCCTGGATCATTTGGTACATCAACTAATGATTCGGTGAAAATATCTAGACTGGTTAAGCCAGCNAGGGTATTACTTGACCCACTGGGCCTTAGAAATTCTTCAAACTTCTTCATTGCTCCGGGCATTCTTGAGAGATCTTTTGCGTTGAGAATATGCGTTGTTGCTTTCCAACCTGGGCCCAGTAGTTGTCTGGCCGCTAAGCGCATTGCCGCTGTTTTCCCNACACCACTGGGCCCGGAAAGCAGTAGGTGTGGGGGGTTAGTTCCGGATGCTGCAGTTTCTAATGTGTCTATGACACTAGTAGNTAGTAGTAAGTCAGAAAATTTAGTCGGAGCTTTTGTCTCTAGCCACGACGTCATGAAAGCAATTTACTAGACGGCGGTTATTCAATTATCCGCGTTGCCTTCACTCGGCTATGAGTTTCTTAGTACCGGTTCTACGAAGCTTCATGAAGACTCTTGAACCACACGCTTTGCAACTAATTCCATTGCGTTCTCTATGAAAGGATTCGATGCTGCCACATACTGCACATTTGTAATCAACTAGTTCAACCATGGTACTCAACTCAAGCCACCCCACTAGTCTTCCTTTNTTAACCTGTTTGTCGCGAGTTGAGGAAACTAAATGCTAAAAAGCGGCATTTTGGGAGGTTTGGCGCCCACTCCGGGAATTGAACCCGGGTCGCAGGAATGACAATCCTGCATGATAACCTCTACACCAAGCGGGCGTGTTCATAGCNTCCGGAGCGCAACCGCTATTTAAGCCGCGCCATGTGGGTCGAACGGGGAGTAACTAGATGGCGAAGAAAAAAACCTCGGCTGAAATGGCTCGAGAACAATCTGAACTTGCTAAGGTAGAAGGTATGCTGGGAGATGCTTTTGGTAGTTTAGATGGCTTTGAGCAATCAACTACTGAAGAGATTTTGACACAACCTGAACAACCGGTTATGGATGAAACTGAAAGTGAAGATGCTAAAGTCAGTGAAAATGCCGAAACTGATGATTCTGAACAGGAAAGTAGTGATTCTGATTCCGAAATCGCCAGTCCTCTTTCTGAAAAAGAAGAGTTAACTGACCTTCCAGCTGTTGAATCATCACCAAATCCTCCCACAGAGCCACCATCGGGTCCTCCAAGCAAGGGGCCGCCATCAGGACCGCCTAGTGAGGCGCCTAGCGGACCGCCTGCTAAGCCACCATCAGGCCCTCCAAGCAAGGGGCCGCCAACAGGACCGCCTAGTGAGGCGCCTAGCGGACCACCGAGCAAAGGACCTCCTCCTAAGCCACCATCAGGACCACCGAGCAAAGGGCCGCCTAATGAGGCGCCTAGCGGACCACCGAACAAAGGACCTCCTTCTAGCCCACCAACAGCACCACTGAGTGATGAGCCTGAGGAAACACCTTCCGAATCACCTGCTGATGAAACTTTGATCGAGGATTCCAATGTAGAAGAGTCTGAAAAAATAATTGCCGAACAAGATAATTCCGAAGATGTAGTTTCGGGTGAAACCGCTGATGATACCGAACAATCCGCAATAACTGAAGAAATTAAGCCCGAGGAAGAATCCGTTGAACAAGTGAGTGAAGTGGCCACAGCGGACAAATCAAATGAAGGGCCAGATGAGGAGCCAATAATTATCGACGAAAATATTGATGTTGAAAATGTGGATGATATTTTACAAAAGGAGGCTGAAATTGCAAGACTTGCTGCAGAAGTGGAGCGCCTAAGAAGTTCAATGGTCGGAGCCGCTGAAGTTATTGAAGAACTAGAAAATCCGCCGATGCCGCCGATTGTCGAAGAAGACGTGGTAATTGCTGCACACACTGTTGCAGATATGGCTAGAATGGCTCGACAATTGGACCGTGATGAACTTGTGAGGGCCTCGATGGGATCTATTGCAATGCTTCATCCTGAAAGTCCAGAAGTCCTAATCTCGACAAAACACAGCGCTATGTTGCCAAGGATGAATGAAAAAGATATCTGTGCTGGTAAACTAGGTGGCAAGGCACCTAGAGGCGCTCCCGAGGATTGGCGAGTTTTAGAAGTCTTATTGGCGTCAGCTAGTTTGGTAACCGGTGGCCCTGCAGCAGTAATTCATGCCCACGGCCCTTATACAACAGCGGTAAGCTGTGAGAAAGATCTTGTTTTAATGCAGCCGATAGACGAGATTGGCAAAGAACATATTGGTAAAATTATCATTGTTGATCCTGACCTTGAAAACCCTGAGGAATTCCTTAGACAAGTTGCTGAGGCTTTGCAACAAGGCGGCATGCGATGTGTAGTGGTTAGAGGTAAAGGATCTTATGCAGTGGGCGCAGATTTGGATCAAGCTTGGGCAAATGCTGCGATGCTGGAACATAGCATGAAGATTGTAATGCTAGCCAGACAAGCTAATCTCAAAGTTTGACTGAAACACTCATTGATAAGTGCAGTTAAGAGCCTAATTTCATGAGCGAGCGTCCCAAGATTGCTGTGTCTGCATGCTTGGTTGGGCAGAAAGTTAGACACAACGGTGATGATGCAGAGTTTAGAGTAATATCTAGAGAGTGGTCTAATTATCTAGAAATAATGCCGATTTGCCCAGAAGTTGGTATTGGGTTAAGTGTTCCAAGACCTAAAATCAGATTGGTTAAAACCGCTGGTAGATTAAGTTTAGTCAACCCAGACAATGGTGAAGAATTAACCAATAAAATGCTTGAGTATGCTGAAATCCAATCAGACTTATTGAGCCTAGCAGGGATTAGCGGATTTGTTTTCAAGAAAGAGTCGGCAAGTTGTGGGCTGGATAGAGTCAACGTATAT
>PBTA01000048.1 GCA_002726395.1 Methanobacteriota archaeon
CTACAACTCTAACGGTGGCCCATACCTTGAAGAATTTAGGAAAGGCGACTCACCGTATAGAATATCTAGCCCTGCTTGGGGTGAAGAACCCGTATTCCCGATGGCGGATAAAGTAAGGAACTTTGGTATGAGGTCTTGGTCTAAAGATGAGGCTATTAATTGGAAAAAGAATGGCCAACCAATTACTTGGAATGAAGCATGGGAAATTGCTAGGCCTTGGGTTAAAGACCCCAGAGTACACCAACCGCAAAGACTGTTCCATCCTAGTGGTTGGGCTGCTGGAGAACTAGATTTAGTGTTAAGATGGGACGGGAAAATAAGATTAATAGATGTTAAATCAGGTAATCCTTCTTCCAAATTTGCAGAGTCATTGAAGCATCAATTGAATTTTTATGCTTGGCTTTGGCATGAAACTCATGAAAAGCAAATAGTTGACGGCATTGAAGGTTGGTATCTAGATAACCCTGTAAGGATTCAATATGAGGTGCCAAGTGATTTAGAGATGACAAATTTGGGCCAGAAGTACAAGAAAATACATAGAGAAATGCTTGTTCTAGGCGAAGGGCCAGTTAAGTTTCCAGATGATTATCCAGAGCCATGTAGGAAATCAGCTGGATGCTTTTGGTGTTCATTTGGCGAGCAAGACCAAGAACAAGAATCTAATTTTCTGAATAATCTAGAACAACTTGAGGTTAAGATTTCACCACCAAGTCAAAAAATTGGCGAAATTCAATCAAGAATTAATGTCAAAGGAAAATTTACTGGACAATGGGGACCGTTACCAAATCATTACTCAGAACCTGTACTAGGGGCGATGGTGAGTGTTTCAGGTACTCAAATTACAGTTGAAGAGAGCGAGCCTAATTCATTTCCCAAGTTACACGATTATTCAGACGGTGAAGTAATGATAATTAACGCACTTCCTGGAGTCTGGCGGGGTAATTCTAGATTATACTTGGATCATAAGAGTGAGATTATATCATTGAAAGATGAGAATAATGAAACAATAAATAATCTAGAATTAACTAGAATTGGTTTGATGAGGACAAGGGCTAATGTTGAAGGTGTAGTCATTTCTATAGCCAAAAGAGATGGTGTAAGATTAGATGAAAAGCCCTGGTCTATGGTTAATTTACACATATGGGATGGTGCGCATGTGGCTGAAGTAGTTGCATTTGGTTCTAGTATCACCAATCAAATTACAGATTTATCTCCTTTGGACCGAATTAAGATTGTCAGTGCTGAGTTAGGTTGGAGATCCAGTTTACCACAACTTCGAATAGACCAAAGGTCAACTAGACTAACAAAAATTGACTGACGGTAGCATTGAAATGGGTAGAACCTTAATGCGACAATATGCCGGTAACGGATGTGGTTTTGGAGGACGATTCAGTCGGGCCATACGACAGGTTATCATCGAGTCAAGTAAACACTTATCGGTCTTGTAAAAGAATGTGGTTTTATGAAAAAGTGTTGAAATTAAAGATTCTTCAAATACCAGTTTTGTATGTTGGAAGGGCTGTTGAAGAAGCAATCTGTAGAACCTTAAAGGAATCTCCATCTCTAATGCTAAAAACAGCTTCAGAATTAACGCTATCAAACATTCCCATAGATGAAAATGGTAAACCATCGAGAGATTCATCAGCAAAATGGCCAGCAAATAGGATAATTCCATTGCCCATAGAAAAGCGTCCAAATAGTATTGATGAATTAGAAAATTGGGCATTAGCGAGGTTAGAAATCCACTTGCCAACCGCTCTAGAAAATGCTAGAAAGGACTGGGCTAGGCAGGAGAGGAAATCAGGAGATTGGTCTGAGGTAAAATATGATTATTGTTTAGAAATGTGTCTAAATGGAATTCGCTTCCATCTAAATGAAGTTAATATTTGTTTTAATACAATTAATGATGCTACATTAGCNGATTGGCGCCAAGGTAAACGCGACCACTGGCCTGCCCCAGATGGCTATGGCTACCATCTAGTCGGCAAACACTCACTTTCTGTTACTGGGCCAGTCACGATTGCTGAGGCTTGGGAGATCGCTAGGCCATGGTTTGTTGAACCAGAATCTGCAAATTTTAGTATGAATGCTATTCATCCGGAATATTGGTTCCAAGGGGAATATGACATTGTGTATCGTTGGGATGGTAATCTCAAAATCGTTGATATCAAAGCAAGTAAAGGCATAGGCGATAGGTCTGGAGATTACGTTGAACAATTACGAATGTATGCAATGCTATGGTGGNCCACTCATGATAAGCAAGAGACAATTGATGATTTAGAAATATGGTACCTNGGAGCTAATGTTAAGAAATCTGTAACAACTCCTAGTATCGATGAAATGTTAACAATGGAAACTGAATTAAACCAANTGTATCTTGATATAAAGTTTCAAACACCCTCTATAGAAAAATGCCCTNCAANCCCTATGCCCTTAAGAGGCTTTAGTNAAGGNGGCATCNCAACAACTGCTCCTATAGATATNATTAGATGTGACCGTTGTGATTGGCAATCGATATGTGCAGGCGGTAGTGGCGATGAATATTCTCTTAGAGAGAATGAATTTAATGTTCCAGGTTTAGTGAGCCAAATTAATACTGTTGATATTAAGGATTTGAATGTAAGATTCAACTTAGAGGTTGTCGTTGATTCGATAAACTATCCAGAGGAAAAACCACCAGAGATGAAAGTGTCTCAGGCTAATAATCGCGCTCTAGTCGATTTTTTGGCGTCAAAAAACCAAGAGGGGAAGCCAACATACCCCCAATCGCTAACCAAAGGGCAAAAGATATTCCTAAAAAATGTCATATTAACTTCAAATTTCAAAGGTGAATTGACTATCAAAGTAGATCCATTAGCAGAGGTACTTGTATCTGGAGAAGGGCTTGAACTTCAATCATTATTAGACTTCAGAGCACGGTGGAATATTGCTGGTATGCTTGCTTACAAATATGAACGCAGAGGCATTGGTAGAACTGGTAGAGAATGGCACCGGAAAGGTATGATGATTCTTAATGAAAATAATTCAATTAAGGTATCTGGCTGGGCTAATGATTGGGGCCACCAATATAACATGGCAGAAGAAGGCTCTTACGTGCTATTGTCAAATATTGAATTAGATGCATGGGCTAATCAAATTAAAGGTCAAATTGGCAGGAATTCTAGGGCTCACTTACTTCGCTAAATTAGCCGCCTGAAGAAACAGTCGTTACAAGTAGTTCAATATCCTCGCTCAACATTGTTGATAGAGGTATAATTTGGTCGAGGTAACTTACAATCACAGTTGATGGCAGTATATTACATTGAAGTAATGCATCTCGGAGTTTCACCGTGTTCTCCGATTGGTAGGTCTGATTTACATCTCGGCCGTAGAACTTAATCAACATGGTTCTGCGATGAGCATCATGCTTATGACTGTGGCGCAGAAGGCGCAGATGAGCCGAGATCGCATAGCCCGGTATTGCGGTGGATTCGAAATCCACTGTCGTAAGACGCGGGGGTTCAAATCCCTCTCTCGGCGCCATTACATGTAGAATGCATCATGGGATTCTGTCATTTCCGAAACTAGATCATGACTTGAGTTTGGCGATATTTGTTTTAGTTTAGTAAGGAGTTTTTCGTTTGCATCTTGTGGTATTACCAGATTTAGCTTAAACCATCTATCAATTGACATCAATAATTGCTGAGAAGCATTAATATCGCCACTCGCCCCCACAGTAGTGGCGATTGCGCAGGCCGTATTAATGCCGAATACCGGTCCAAGAGATGCTAGTAGAGCCGCCATTCCAATAGCCCCTGAACTTGGTTCGTCACGCCTAACATTTGCTCCCTTAGATTCTAAATCTATACGGTACTGTGAACTACTAGGAACAATAAATATTTCTTTTCTAGTAGCCTCATCAACCATTCCAGCAAGCACAATTGAATCTGTGATTCTTTGCTCTTGAAGTAGCGATAGAATTTCTCTAGCCATAATCCCTTGGTTTTGTGGTTCAAGGGGTTGAGAATTACCAGTTATCGTGACAATATAATCTCCTTTTGGAAGTTTGATATTTCTAACGGTTAAGTGTGGTGGAGAGAGTAAACCATCATCATCAAGTGTAGCAAGCGGGGGTAGTGCTGTATGATGCAATCTAGCTACCTCCACAGCGTCATTTGTTTCGTTTAGTGCGTCAATCGCAGCCTTGCCAATATTGCCGACTCCGGGAAGAGCAATCAGGCAAAGCCTTGAATTATTCATATCAGAATGTCCGTTACGCCATTCAACAAGTAAACTCATGANAATAAAATGCTATCAAGACGAGGTATAATGTTTGACATTGNAAGNAGNCAAAAACCTCTATTTNTNGAGGTAATTTTTGATGCGGTTATTCTTCTTCGAGAATTTGTAATCGCATCTCTTCAAGAGATTCTAATTTTGGTAGCGCTGCAGTCCATTCGGTAGATTCTACATTGTACATTTTCCGACGGATGTTGGCTCTTTGATCCTCTGGTGACCATTTCAGTGGAGCGGCTGCATTTGCTGCGCCACCACATTTGGAGCAAATTCTTTCCAAAGTCCAATCTTGGCAATCTACGCATTGTTGCAATAATTGTCTTGCCATGGTTATGCCTAGTCGTGATTGTTTATCATTGACTCGGTGTTAATCACGATAACATACAACTTGTCCATCATTTTCTTCAATAATGGATACGACTGATTTGGATACTTCAAGCCATAGATCTTCAGCAGTCTTGAAATCTGGAGCTTTCAAGACCATTCGGTATTCTGGTGCTCCATCATAATAGCACATTACTGAAATCTCATCTTGCTCCGAAGAATACTTTTCAGCTGACAGTAAAGCCTCTCGAATTATCTCAACTCCATTTTCAGAATTCACAGAAAGATTGAGGCTACCTTTGATTTCGACAAATGGTGGAATAATGTTTTCAATAGCAATTTCTACAAATTCTTTAATCCATTTACCTTCAAAACCTGCATCAGCAAGTGATGCTTCATTCATTGCGGCTTCTTCAAAGGATGAATATAGAGAACCATAAGCCAGGGTCAATTCTTCTCTATACTCATCCCGAACTTCTTCTGGCCATCCNACTTTTTCAGCCAGAACCTTTAGCAATTGATTCGAACGTTGCTCATTTTTCCATTCTTGTAATCTGTCTCTACGCCTTTCATCAGAGACTGACTTTAGCGAAAGTTCTAATGATGAACCATCTTTTTTAGTCCTCATGACCTTACAGATTAAGCGTTGGCCATCTCGGACAAAGGAACGTATATTTTTTACCCAACCACTGGCGATTTCACCAATAAATATGAATCCCTCAATTCCGGGGTATTCATCGAAATCTACGTAAACGCCATTTTGTTTGACATTCTTAACTGTAACAACAACTAATTCTCCTTCTTCAGGAGTCATTAAATCTTCGCTCATGGAGGCTCAGCCTCCTCATTCAATTGCTTCTAAAGGTCGACATCCAACAAGTTGTGCCTTTCCGCCAGATGGCGAAGTAAGAGTTGAGCCGCAAACAGAGCAGGCAATTCTGCTAGTTGCTCTAGAGAAAATTACAACTTCAGCTCCACAATCTTTACATGATACTTTCATAAATTTACCAGCCATTTAGTACACCTCACTTGTCCACAAGTTCGAATTTCTTGGCTCTTTGACATGGTGCATAATGCGCTTTACCAGTCTCAGTGCATCTGAATAGGATATTTACTCTCTTGGTTGGTTTTTCTCTACCATCAGGTTTTGGACGTGGGAAACCACGGTAACCTGCCATAACTTTTCGGAATCTTCTTTGACCCCATTTCAATTCAGAAGCACGCCGCTTCTTGACACGCTCAACAGTATGCATGGTATGCTTACCCGCTGAGGGGCTGTAACGCTTGATTTGACGTGGCATCTTGACCATGGTAGCACCTTGAGCATTCGTGCCACTAAGGTCGGGTATTTAGAAACTCCGTATGGAGCAATGTCACAAAACATGCCACTGCACCCTCAAACAAGGGATGAAGTAATTAATCCGGTTTCCTTCCAGCGNTCATGGATGATATGTTNCAAGCGGCCTCGCTGTTTTGGCTGCCATTAGCNTTAATCCCTGTTGGTCTATGGATTTCTCAATCAAAAAAATCTACAGAAAGCAGCAGAAACGGGAAGATTATACTGATTATTGGGTTGGTTCTAGTATTGGCGAGTCCATGGACGGTACCTGAATCTCCTTCCTCAGATTTAGGTCACTTGTTTGGCTTCATAATTGGGCCATCAATTCTGGTGCTATTTGGGCTATACATGGTGGCTTATTCTGGCAATGTTCCTGTAGGACGGTTATCTTCAGGAGATAAGTATCTGGGATTCTTGTTCTTCGTTATTGGTATGGTTTGGTTCTCGTTCATGCATTGGGGTGATCTAACGCCGGTACTAGATTCAGGAGAAATCAACAGATTCTGGTTGATATTTTTCCCGAACTTTTTAATTTCATTATCCTGCTTATCTTTATCTGCTGGAATAGCAATGTTAGTACTCGGGGATAATAGAACTGCAGAATCCAAAAATTTATTTTTCATGTCTGGTTTAACTTTAATATTCATCATTTCGGCCATGAATATAGATTCCAGCGAAACAACATCAAATGAATTTAGAAAATATGTTTGGCTTTCAATAGCTGATTTGGTTGGTATACTGCTAGGTTCTGTATTGGCAATAATATCTTTTGCTCTTGTGATTTACAGCTACGAGAAGAGTTTACCAAAACCAGAATCCATCCTGCCGCCAACAGAAAATGAATTGCAGCATTCGGCAAAAATAATTTCGTTAAACCTTGGAGGCGATGAATAATGGGGGAGACTAAAAAAACATCTCTGAAATTAGTTGCTTCAGGATTATTATTCCCTATTGCGTTGATTCTCGCNATTGATTACAGTATGCATGGTTTTCCTGGCTTGTCCACGGATATTATAAACCCAAGAATTGCTAATTCCACGTTGACTGCGTTCATATTGAGTTCGACATTCCTCTTGGGTAATATGTACTTCTATGGCGAATCTCGAAACCGACCTCTCGCACCATTATTTTCAATGATCATAGCAATCCTAGTTGGTCTCGGCGCAACAATATTTTTTATCAAACAAGGTGAGATGTTGCTTGAGGATAACGGTTCGGTAATAGCACAATTGGTTTACAATATATCTCATACAATAGTATCAATTTTTGCAGTACTGCTGGCATTTGGAGTGTCAATAGGGATTTTATTTTCATCTTTAACTCATTCAAAATCTAAGATAAGCGAAACTAAATTCTATGAAGAAGAGTAAAATCATCCTCCGTTTATTTCATAAAGGATTGGTAGGTGGGCGAAACATCGAGGTGAATATATGTCAAAAGGTACACCATCCATGGGTCGACGTCAAAAGACAACACACATCCGATGTAGAAGATGTGGCAGGAATGCCTATCACAAACAAAAGAGCGTATGCGCTTCTTGCGGATACGGCGCTACTGCAAAGATGAGAAAGTTTAGTTGGTCTAAGAAAACTCACCGTCCTAAGGCTTGATTTAGCTATGTCAATACTCGACAATCTCTGCAAACAATCATTTGCTCACTGTTTAGAGGGTTAACTGTGTGCGGAATTTTAGGTGTTGTTGGTCGCCAAGGCTTTCACATCAATCAATTACTATACGACGGTTTGACAGTACTGCAGCACAGAGGTCAAGACGCAGCCGGGATAATGACTGAATATGATGGTCAGTTTAGGCTTAGGAAATCAAACGGTCTAGTTTCAGATATATTTTATACCAGACACATGCAAAGATTGCAAGGTAACATCGGAATAGGTCATGTTAGGTATCCAACTGCAGGAAGTTCATCTAAAGCCGAATCACAACCGTTCTACGTTAATTCGCCATATGGATTATCGATCGCTCACAATGGTAATCTAACCAATGCTACTGAGTTGAGAAAAATCTTGTCAAACAAATACCACAGGCACATGAATACGCAAAGTGATTCAGAAATTTTGTTAAATATTCTCGCTGTTGAGCTGACTAAGTATTCCTCGGATATTTCTATAGAAGGCGCGCCGCACCTTGATATAGAAACCGTATTCAAAGGTATAACTGCGCTAAATACCTACGTAAAAGGCGGTTATGCGTGCGTTTCAATGATTTCAGGTTATGGTTTGTTAGCATTTAGAGATCCAAATGGAATTAGGCCGCTAGTTTACGGCAAAAGNGATACAGAAGAAGGCGTAGAATGGATTGTGGCAAGTGAATCTGTTGCAATTACTGCTCTAGGTTTTGAAGTAGTTTCTGATGTTAAGCCAGGTGAAGCAATATTCATCTCTTCATCGGGTCATTTGTTCTCTAGAGTCTGTGCTAAAGAGACCAAGAGTAATCCATGTATTTTCGAATATGTTTACTTCGCAAGACCCGACTCAGTAATAGACGGAATTTCTGTTTACGAGGCTAGATTAAATCAAGGAAAAATATTAGCCGAGAGAATATTATCAGAATGGCCTGACCACGATATCGATGCCGTAATTCCTATTCCTGATTCAGGCAGAATTGCGGCACTACAAATGGCTAGTAGTCTAAAGGTGCCATACAGGGAAGGATTCGTCAAAAACCGATATATTGGTCGAACATTCATTATGCCTGGTCAATCATTAAGNGAGAAGTCAGTTAGGAGAAAATTAAACGCTATCGATGATGAATTTCGCGGCAAAAATGTCCTCCTAGTTGATGATTCAATTGTGCGCGGTACGACCAGTAAACAAATTGTTGAAATGGCAAGAGAATCTGGCGCCTCGAAAGTTTATTTCGCTTCTGCAGCCCCCCCAGTTAGGTTTCCAAACGTGTATGGTATAGATATGCCAGCAACATCAGAATTTATTGCGAATAATCGTACTATTGACCAAATAAATGAACATATTGGAAGCGATAAACTATTTTATCAAACCCTAGAAGACTTGATTAAATCAACCAAAAATTCAAGCAGTTCTGAAATTAAATTTGATTCTAGTTGTTTTGACGGTGTTTACGTTACAGGGGACGTTACTGAAGAATATTTAGAATTGTTACACCAACAAAGAAATGACAATGCTAAGCGGGAGAATCTCGATGATGATCAAATACTTGATATTCATAATGANTCAAATTGAGATTTTTTTGATACTCAAAGAATAAACAACGCGTAGAGAACTTAATGATACAAAGCGACATGGAATAAACATGCTTACCTATGAGGCGTCAATAACTTTCGCGCCTCATTCAACTGTTACTGGACTGGGTTTATCCCTTGATGGTGCCACAATAGCTTGGTCTGAGTCAAATGGCTCGGTCAATATTTACCAATCAATGGAGAAAGTCTACGAAATAAAATGCGATGGCATAATTACTGGATTGGCTTTCCATGAAGCAAATTTGATAATTGCAGATGATGCTTATGGGATTAAAAGTTATGATTCTAGCGGGAATAAATTATGGAGTTATGAGGTTCCTGGTGGTGTTTCTATGCTCGAATTAACCACCAAATTCATTGCTATTGTGGACAATCTTGGAAGACTTCTAACAACAGATTTTAATGGTNAAATCATCAACTCAAATTTGCCCTATTCCTCTGTTAGTAAACTAGAACCCTATGCTGATNGCATAATAATTGCTCAAGAAGATGGAGGTGTATATTGTTACAATGGTNATCAAAATATTTGGATTAGACCAAAGCGGGGTGATGTTGGCGAATCAATAACTGCATTGGGGATAAGTCATGATGGTGATTTGATTATTGGTCGAGAAGGTTATGCACTGGTTCCAGGAGATGAAGAAGCTTTAGAATTAGAAATATGGGATGTTTCTAGAAATAGGCTTATGACAAGGTTGGACTTGAATAATAGATTATTACAAGTGTATTCAATAGATAATCAGACGGTGATAGGACTTGATGATGGTTCAGTATTCTTGATTGAAGGGCAAATTAATGAAGATTTCAAACTAAATGAGCCAATAATGGAATGTAAATATCCAATCAAAACATTATCTATTTGCAATAATTCAATAGTTGCAGGCTCGTGGTTTTACATTCATGGATTAAACCCCGACGGCCAAACATGGATTGTCGAGCACCAAGGAATTGTCCAGTACTCAGTTTATTCACAAAATTCAAATCGTTTGTATTTTGCNGGTGACGACCAAAATGACTTTACCGATACTGAGCCAATTGGCANTATTAATTTTGGAAATCAACCAATCACGGTGGATAAGTCCGAATTAACATTATGGTTTGAGCAAAAGGAAGTAGTTGCTCAATTAAGTGCAGAGGAGATCTACTCAAATGATGATAAGATGACAGAGTTACTGAATACTAACAGTAATNTTACTGGTCACGAAATAATTCTAAAAGATGAACAGGTTACCAACTTATTATCTGCTTTAGGTGATAATATCGAAGCTAATAATAACTCAGAGAATGCTTCACAAGACAAAGAATTTGATGGAGAATCTCTGTTAGGGGAGTTACTAGACGATGTAATTACCAACAAACCTCTAGTTGCCAATGCGGGCAATGATATGACTTACCAATCTGGCGATGATGGTTCGGCTGTAATTATTCTTGATGGTACTGCAACCAAGAATCAGCAAGCAAAAGTAATCAAGTGGTCTTGGACAGATGACTCGGGAAGAGAAATATCTACACTTGTAAAATTTAGGGCAAAACTTAGCGCTGGAAATTATCGTTTTGAGTTAAGAGTTAGTGATTTAGAAGGTAATTCAACTGCCGACTCAGTGCAAATAGAAGTGATTTAATTGTTAAATGAAAATCTGTGGATTGAGTCTTTCGTTGTTGGTGCGTTAGCAATGCGTTGCTCGGTTGTGACTGACTTGAAAACAGGAGATACCGTAATAATTGACGGCGGTTCTGAAACTAAAAGAATAATCTCTTGGATTGAAGATTTTTCCGGCCAAGGTCCGGATTGGTCTAAAGGTCCAAGTAGCTTTGAGTCAATGAAATCCTGTGGTTTATCAAACAGGAAGGTGATCGCTTTGGTAAATACTCATGCTCATTTTGACCATTCGGGAGAGATTCCTTTGTTGCTTGATAGGTATGATGTAAGTTGGTACTTACACCCCGAAGATGATTACTTACAATCCTTGGCTCAAATTTCAGCTCAGCGTTGGGGGTTTAGTTTACCCACTCCTGCCATAGCAGATAAGCAGCTAGAAGATAATATGACACTAATACTTGGGTCGCTCACATTTGAAATCTATCATACTCCAGGTCACACACTTGGCGGTTGTTGTATTGAGGTGAAAATCGAAGATGGACCCAATCATTTATTTGCTGGAGATACGCTATTTGCGGGTTCAGTTGGAAGGACCGACTTACCACATTCAGGTGGAGATTTCGATTTATTAGCTAATTCAGTTATGACTAAATTGTGGCCATTGGATCTAGACACCGTAGTTCATCCTGGACATGGTCCATTGACGGCTATTGGTGTAGAAAAATCAACAAACCCATTTGTCGGAGTAAACAGCCCAGCCTTTGCAGAATTTCACAAATCATGAGAGCATATTTGACAATGCACTGCTTAATACCGGCAATGCTTCTTCCCAAGTTGAAACAATTCCATAGTCTGCGTGTTGGAAGATTGGTGCATCAGCATCTTTGTTAATTGCTACAATGTACTTTGATGAACGCATTCCAGCTAGATGCTGTATTGCGCCGGATATTCCGACTGCGATGTATAGATTTGGGTTGACGGTCTTTCCAGTTTGTCCAACTTGCATTGAGTGAGGGATGTCTGCCCAAGTATCGACAGCAGCTCTTGAAGCACCAACTGCTGCTCCTAAAGTGTCAGCAATTACCTCAAGGTGTGAGAAGTTATCAGGTGAGCCCATTCCTCTTCCGCCTGAAATAATGATGTTCGCTTCAGATACGTCTAACCTTGTGGACGCTCTTTCTACCAATTCTTTTACTGCAGTGGATAAGTCCCCAGAAGCATCGATCACTTGTATGTCACAAGAGCCATCATTGTTGGCTGCCGGAAATACGTTTGGCCGAATGCTTACTACAACATTACCGTTTATTGCCACTTTTTCAATGGCTTTTCCAGAATAAATTGGTGTAGATAACGTGCTTCCATCAATGGCTATGACATCTTGAACCACTGATACGTTCCTTCTTGATGCAATTCTTGCTGCTAAGTCTTTTGATTGTGCCGATGCAGATGTAACAATTATTCCCTGCGGGGCAACAGAATCCAATGCTTGTGCCCATCCTGATGCGTCATAGTTAGTAAAGACGGAGGATTTTGCTGCGATTATTTTTGCAACTCCCGCAACGTTACTTATTTCATCAGCGACACTTGAATCTGTACAAGGTATCACAAGTGTGCAATTTGATCCCAGAAGATTAGCTGCACTGATTAGTTCATTTGTAGTTGGGCTTACTTTTCCTTTATTCATTTCTGCTATAATTACTGTTTCTGTCATATGATTTCACCTCAAATAATATTTGCTTCATCTCTTAGTAGTTGGACAACAGTTTCTGCTGATTGTCCACCTTCGAATTTCTTGCCAGCTGGCTTTTCAGGAGGCATACTTTGTGATACAATGGTCACACTGGAGATATTAGGGCTGACACTTTTGACTTCTACTTGTGCTCTTTTTGCCATCATAATTCCTTTGACATTTGGTTTTCTTACCTTTATGGCGCCTTTGTCACAACTCACAACTACTGGTGTGGCGACATTAATTATCGCATCGCCACCTTCTGCTGGAGCGGTTACAGTTAGTCCATCGGCAAACGTTATGCCCGTTACATTGGAGACAGAAGCCCAGCCTAATTTCTCAGCAACACCAGGGCCAGTTGAACCAGAGCCAGTATCTGCTGAGGATTTGCCGCAGTATACGACCTCATATCCATCTTGAGAGATTACTCCAGAAATGATTGTCTGAAAAGCATTTGAATCCATATATTCTGTACAGTCAAGACGAACAATTTCATCGACTCCTATTGCTTTTGCATCTTTCAAAACCTTGTCGGCAGAGTTTCCACCAACAGTTATCGCTGTTACAGTGCCTCCGACAGCCTCTTTGTGAAGTAGTGCATTCTCTACTGCAAATTCGTCAAATGGGCTCATTACCATCTTAACGCTTGCTAAGTCAACTCTGTCGCCAGAGATTTGTATTTTTGAGTTTGTATCAGGTACTTGCTTAACGAGTACTGCTATTTTCACCATAGTATCACCAATGACCTACCCTATCGGATTCAATTGATGAACATTTGTATCGACAGATTTTTTGATTTGTGTAACAAAACTCAGCTAAAGGTTACTTTCGCTGAATAATCTCATTGACGCTTTCCAATAAATCAGGATGTTCTGAAAAGTGTTTAGCGACAGTTTCTAGGCCTCTGGATATTCCATCAGCAACCCCTAACTTAGCGTCTAATGGGTGCAATTCTCCGGATTTAACGGCACTTTTGAATTCTTCAAGAGTTCGCCACGTTGATGGTTGGCCAAACTTAGGGTTTGGTGTAACTAGAATTTCTCCAAATTCTGGCAGCACCACGTGCTGTGCTAGTTCATAGATCGGGGAGTTATCATCATCGGGATTTAAGTAAGCATGCTTCTGCATTTTTTTCCTTAGTGATTTGGGGTTGTCATGAATTAGTATAGCTCCACTCGGGTCTGATTTACTCATCTTATGGTCGAAACTTTCCATTCTAGAACCACTTGATTTTAGTGAGGAGATGATTGTAGTATGCAAGCAAGTTGCTTTTTGCCAACCATATTTACTGGCAACGTCTCTCATGAACATATGCGCTTTTCTTTGGTCCATGCCGCCGATGGCAATATCAATATCTAATTCAAAAATATCACTGGCTTGCATTGCTGGATAGAAAAACTTCGACAGGTCATGGTCAGACGAGGCTTCATCTCGACCCATGATAGTAAACGTCTTTCTGACCATTGCCAATGTCGCACCTTTTGAACATCGCAAAACGCGTGCCCAATAATCGCCAGAATCCATTAAATTAGAAGCCCAAATAAATCTTAGTTCGCCTGGACCATCACCTTCGGGAGGATAGTCTAATAATGCCCTAAAAGTATCTTCCATATACTTAGCAGTCAATTGGATATCTGCCATATTACCGTTGAATTTATCGTTTATCCAAGCGTGCCAGTCTGCTAGAAAAATTAATACATTTACCTCTGCATCAATCATTCTTTTCAGCTGTAGTGATAGAACTTTCCAACCAATGTGTGCTTTTCCAGATGGTTCAAATCCTACGTAACATCTTATCACGCCGTCACCGCCAGCACTGGTATTATCTGCAATACAGTCTACTAGGTGCGGTAAACCGACGGTTTCCTGCACAGAGCCAATTATTTTGTGCACTCTAGAAATTTGTTGCCCACTTAATTCCTTGATTCTTGGGCACTTTTCTTGATATTGAATTACCATTTGTTCAATATCCATATTTTTCACCTCAAAATAAGTCATTAAGTTTCTTCACTTTACCTTCAGAAGGAGCATCTCCAGCTTCGATCATGGACTCAAGTTCTGCAATCATACCAAGAGCCTTATCTCTCAACTCATCGGTAAGTTTTGAACTCATTTTCATTGATTTGTGAGCCATCTTAATAGCGCCTTTTGCTTTTGAAAATTTCTTTGCTTCTTCTTTGGCTTTGTCGCCTCTCTGCTTTCCATTGTATCCTGTCGCTTCGTCCAAGAATCCAGACCATCTTTTTCTTGATTCCATGGCCTTTTCTCGACCACCATCAGAGGAGAGAAGTTCGCTTAATGAGTCACCTTTCAATTGGTCTACATCTACTGACAGTTTCCCATCAGGACTGTAGTGTCCGCTTACCATATTCAAAATGCCGAAAGATGCAGTAAATACTCCTTCAGAATTTGCCGAAACGTCGTCAAAATATTGAGTCGCTAACTTTGCTAGACCTGCATTTCCACCCATTTGTTTAATTAACCCACGCTTTACAGAAAATTTCTCCATATTGCAAGGCAAAACACCATTGAACATAAGGCTCACCGTTAAAACGCTTTGAAGCGAAATATTTTGATTGAGCAGTTTATGGAACAAAACATGCGAGTTAGAAGTGTAATGTGCATCTCAATGCTTTTGATTCTATTAATGCCAACGATTCTTGCCCAAGACAATAATGTAAATTTGAGATTGGAATCATCACTGAGTGATAGTGATGCGGGGATTACCGGTGCAGAAGTATCACCAAATGGTAACAATCTACTGATTGTTGGGCTCGACGGTTTTGCTCATTTGATATCGGCTATAAATGCTGGAGACCGATCTTTAGATATTGAACTCAATAGCGGCAGACAAAATCACTTCAATGACATTGCTTGGCACCCCCGAGGCGAAGCAGCGCTAATTGCAGGAGATTTGGGTACCGCTATGCGTTACGAAAAAATTGACCATGGAATTACTGTAGTTAACGGCACAGGGGCGATTCTGGGTAGAAATATGACTTCAGTCGACTGGAGAAGTGCAGGGGATTACTCGTATTTTGGAGCTGAAGATGGTTCTTTATGGCGATTCTCGGAAGGAACAGGGTTTATGCTTATTGACAGCGTTGGTTCCCAAATAACCGGTATCTCTTGCCACAAGAATTACGATATGTGCGTAGTTTCAACTCTTTCTGATGGTTTGGGTGTCATTGGACAAACTCACAATATATCGTGGCTAAGCGGGACCAAAACTGATACTTGGATTGACGTTGATTGCCCAGATTCTCAATTAAATGAATGCGTAGCATATGGTAGTGGGTTAAGGTTAATACCGATTTTATTGAACACGGTAGATCATTCAAAATCTGATACAGGTGAAATGGTGCAGTATCCAAGCCTCAGTGGTGATTTTATTGCGACATCACCTGGATATGGCGGCACTTCGTTAATTCATATTGCTCCACTGGCAACAGTCAGATTTAATCCGTTGGAAAATATTGCAAAAGTGGAAATATCTTCCGAACAGATGCTTGAATGGGATTCAGTCATTGCCGGCCGCCAAGTTGCCTATGTGTGGGAAACTGGCTTTAATGACGGATACATTATGACTACAAATGGCAATATAATTTCATTTGAACCAATAACTGTCGAGATTGACAATACGATTTTAACAACATTAATTCTAATTGCAGTTTCCGTTTCTGTGCCTGGTGTTATTCTTGGTCTAATCTACATGAACAGTCCATTTTTGCAAAAGAAATATATTAATTTTAGACGAAATAGTCGCCGGAAGAAATCCAAGAAAAATAGTTAGGTTCTAAAAGCGCCTGTGGCAGGGTCAAATTGAGGAGAGCATATGGAGCCATTCGAAGGTCTCGATTTTTACGATATAGAGAGTTTACTTACTGAAGAAGAGATAATGATTCGTGACATGGTAAGAGCTTGGGTTGACGAGGAAGTAATTCCCAAAATTGAGCATGCATGTGACAAAGGCATATTTCCCGATGAATGGCGAGTAGCGCTTGGGGAAATGGGTGTGCTAGGTGCACCTTTGAAAGGATACGGTTGCCCTGGATTGTCATATGTTGCATACGGTCTGATCTGTCAAGAACTGGAACGTGGCGACTCAGGTCTGCGCTCATTTGCCTCAGTACAAGGTTCTCTTGCTATGTATCCAATATGGGATTTCGGTAGTGAAGAACAAAAAAATCACTATTTACCCAAAATGGCTTCTGGAGAAATGGTTGGTTGCTTTGGTCTTACCGAGCCAGATTACGGGTCTAATCCTGGCGATATGATCACCAAAGCCGAAGATATGGGTGACCACTATCTCTTGAACGGTGCAAAAATGTGGATTACCAATGGTACAATTGCCGATGTTGCTGTAGTTTGGGCTAAATTAGATGGCGTCATTAAAGGTTTTATCGTCGAGAAAGATGATGAAGGTTTTACCGCCCCTGAAATGAAAGGAAAGCATTCTTTGAAGGCATCAGTCACCAGCGAATTAGTATTTCAAGATTGCAAAATACCCAAAGATCGTATCCTTCCAGGGGTTAAGGGATTAAGGGGTCCATTCTCCTGCTTGAACAATGCGAGGTTTGGTATTTCATGGGGTGCTTTAGGAGCAGCAATGGCCTGTTTCCATAGTGCAAAGACATATTCATTGTCAAGAATACAATTTGACATACCAATTGCTTCTTATCAATTGGTTCAAAACAAATTAGCATGGATGCTAAGAGAGATTACTAAGGGACAATTGTTAGCATACCATCTTGGAAGAAAGAAAGATGATGGGACTTGGTTTAATGAACAGATTTCTCTAGCAAAGATGAACAATGTCGATATTGCCTTAGAAATAGCGCGAGTTGCAAGAGATATTCACGGGGCGAACGGAATACTGGATGAGTATCCTGTAATGCGACATATGGCAAATCTTGAGTCTGTTAAAACATATGAAGGAACCCACGATATTCACAATTTAATTATCGGCAGGTATATCACAGGAATTCAAGCTTTCACAAGACAAGTTTGAATGTTTCAAACTGATGGTAATAAGCCAATCTTGGCAAGACCATTCCACACAGGGTCTAAAAATCTAGGAAGCATTCTGTGTCTTACGTAAACAGCGGCTGCTAAACTCATCTTCTGTAACTTGTTCAGTTTAACTCGCTTGGTGAATACATCTCCTTGCTCTTTTTCTATTTGGCGTAAGATTTTATCATAAAATGCAATCATTGCGGCAGGGGAATATCTTGTTCTTCTAGGTAGTAGGGGTAGTAGTTGTCGAGCTTCTTCCAAATAGGTTCTGGCTCTTTTTGCGTAGTGATAACAATATGGTTCCCAAGTTTTGTTGAGAACAACTTTACCATCAAGTTCCAATTCTTGAATGCCATTCTTTTCAAGTTCATCAAGCGGTAAATACACTCGATCTCTCTCAATGTCTTCACCAACATCTCGCAAGACATTGGTCAATTGCATGAAAATACCCCAAGATTCAGCGTATTTTTTTGCTGCTGGGTCGCTATATCCATAGATTTCGATGCACATTAATCCAACTACAGAAGCAACTCTGTAACAGTAATCATATAGTTCATCAAAGGTACGGTATCGGTTATTATACAAATCATCCTCCATGCCTGATATCAAATCATCAAATACACTTCTTGGAATTTTATATCTTTCAACTGTGTCCTTCAATGCTAAGAAAACCGGGTCTGTGGAATACACATCGGTGTAGCAAGTTGAAAGTTTCTTTCTAAAGAAAAACAATTGAGTAATTTTGTTTAGATACGATTCTTCATCCAAAATAGTTCCACGATTTTGTAAAGATTCTAGTTGTTCTCTGTATGCTACTGCCTCAGGATCAGTTTGTCCAACGCTGCCTGGGAACCTATCAGCCCAATCACCGTCAGCAATATCGTCAGCTCTTCGACAAAATGCATAAACCGCACACATTGCTAATCTTTGTTCATCTGGTAAATACTTGAATGAATGATAAAAGTTGCCGGCTTCTTGGATTGTTAACTTTTCACAATAGTTGTAAGCTAGTTTGAGTAATTCTTGGGGGGGTTGTTCGGACCAAATTGGAGCATCCAAATTCTCGAATGGGTCCACAAGTTCATTCTTGTCGGCTAGCCCGATAAATGCTGCACCTTCTCTAAGTGCTTCCATGGCAGTTACGCTGACTGCTTTGACCGCATCTTTAGCAAGCATTACACCAGCTCTGAGGCGGTCTAGAGTGGATATTTTTTCCACCTCATCTTCAGAAACTCTACTCTTTGCGCTTCCCTTGAGCGGGAATAACAAGTCTAGAGGTTTCCGGCGTTCCAACATCCCTATCAATTACCTGTATGACTACTCCTTTTTGATTGCTTTGTAAAAAAGTATCACTACGCAATATATAATACAAAGCCTAAATTGGTGCTAAAATGCTATCGCAAATGGTTTGTAAGTATTTACTAACATGGGTGTAATTATTTATTCCCGGAATCCTTATTTTTTTCCAAAAGTCTTCTAACCCCACCGGGTATTATTAGTGCGCGTAATAATTTTCTAGCGTAAGATTTAATTTCATCCCTGGTGACTTTTATCCGATCAGCTGAGTCAAGTATATTGCCGTCTCTTAGCAGAGTGACAGTTCTTTGGCCAATCAAAACAGGTAGCATACATGAAGCCTTGAGTCTAAATTGGGTTTCTGGTAACATCTTTATGTATTCTATGGCAGCATCAAGATGTTCATTTGTTAAATCCAAATATTCATCGTAGAGTGGTCTAAATTTTCCAATATTATTTGGTGTGAGTAAATCATCGGGTTTCATTCCATGTTTGTCCAACTCTTGTCGTGGAATATAACATCGTCCAAATCGCAAATCTTCAGGTATATCTCGAAGGATGTTGATCATTTGCAATGCTTTACCAAATCTCACGCCTTTTTCAAAAAATTCCTTTTCTTGCTCTGGGGGTATTGAGATGATATGAGCGAGCGACATTTTGGTCCAAAATACTCCAACACATCCAGCTACTCTAAATGTGTAGTCGTCTAATTCTAAATTATCATTCAATGCAGATATATTTCCGCCTTCGTTGGCTGGCCCAAATCTTTCTAAATCTAGAATTTGACCGCTTACAATTATATCTAGGCATTCTAACATTCTCTCTCTGTCCTCTTCAGGGTAAACTACTAAACCCTCGACAACATATTCTACATTTCTAAGAAGTTCTGCTTCATGAGGGTTATCTTGAATTTCTGCAAGACTAGAAAAGTCGGGTAATTTGTCTGATTTCCCTTGGGCAACATCATTGTAACTGTGCAATAATCTAAGAAGTTCTTCAGTATCCCCGTGTTTGGAATCAGCAATTGTATCTGCGACTCTTGCCAAAAGGTAAAGCAGGCCAATTTGCCCACGGACTTTCTTTGGGAGATATTTGAGTGTGGGATAAAAAGATCTTGATGTCGATTTAAGTAAATTATCAATCTTGTCATTGATAAGTACAGACAATTAATCCCCTCATGCAACTCCAATGGTTATTTGTTATTGAGGCTGTGGTCAAATATGTTATTTCTGTCGGTATTTCATATCATAAGAATCAATGAATTACTTGGTTGTAAATTAGTTAATGCTTTAGGCATTGAGTTAGTCCGAAAGGGTAGAGGGGACGCCAATGGATTGTATGTCGTGTGGTGAGCACATACCTGATGACAGTATTTTCTGTCCAGAATGTGGCGCAAGACAAGACTTATCCAGAGCAGGTGGTTTTACCACACCAAACTCCGTTGGACTAGCCGGTCAAGAAGTAACTGGGGGGCGCAGTTTTGGTGTGGTTTCTGGAGAAGCAATAAGACAGCAACGAGAGATGTCAGTAAGCGATCCTAATGCAATTTCACCTGAATTAATGAGACAGATTGCTCAAGGAATGCAAAACCAACAAAATATTCCTCCAGTTGGTAATTTTCCACCTCAAGGATTCCAAAATCAACCAAATAATCTTAATCAAAACCCAATGAATGATTTAGGTAATATGCCACAAAATATTCCAAATGTCACTCCAATGGGCCAATCATCACCCACAGACGAGATGGTTACTCGATTGGCGCAAGCAGAAAAGGCTATGAAAACCGAAAGAAGGAGTCAGTGGCTAAATATGAATCAAGCCTCAGCATCCAACGTTCTATCCTCTTTGGGAGCAGATTTACCAGCGCATTTGCGGAATGAGAAAAACGCTGCACAAGAAATTCTAACAGGCGCATTGGGCGGTCAGAAAGAAGCACCTAATGATGCATTTTTACGAAGAATGTGTGAAGTTGCTGTTAGAAGAGTTGCAAGGAAACGAGGAGTTGCAGTTGAAACTCCACAAGCCAAATTAGCTGATGATATCTTAACTGTAAACATAACTTACATCGATGACGGTAGAGTTTTAGATACGCCAGAAGACCTTAGTCAAGCCTTTGAGCATGCTATTCAAACTGAAGTTGCTTTGAAAGGCTTTGATTATGTTTCCGAAATAAATCTATATCGATCTAGAGATGGAGAGATTGAGAATCTATCGGAAGAAGAACAAGATGACGGAGAAATGTTTGCTTGTGAAATCTGTGATGGATTGGTAAAAGAAAGCGATTCAGAATGCCCACACTGTGGTGCGGTATTCGAAGAGGATGATGATTTTGAAGAACCCAGTCCAAGGCAAGCACCAAACTCTCCTTCCATAGGTGGTCCTCCAAGAGCCCCCACCAGAGGCGGTCCACCCGGCGGTCCATCAAGGGGCGGTCCACCCGGCGGTCCATCAAGGGGCGGTCCACCCGGCGGTCCATCAAGGGGCGGACCACCCGGAGGTCCATCCAGAGGCGGCCCACCCGGCGGACCATCTAAGGGACCGGGAAGAGCACCTCCATCAAAATCACCACCAAGCAAGAAACCGGGACCACCTGGTGGCTCAACAAGGGGACCTCCATCCGGTGGTCCGAAAAGCGGCCCTCCGAAGGGACCTAAACGTGGCCCTCCTAGATGATGAGGGTTACTTTTGGGCACTGAAACTTTACCAGAATTCGGGGCTATAAGATTCAATGGTAAATTGAGACCCTCACAAATAGCGGCTGCCTCAATAATTGAACCAGAACTAGATCAGCAAGGTAAGCACTTACACATAGTTGCTCCACCAGGTTCTGGAAAAACAGTACTTGGTCTGTATGTTTGGTCTGATCTGGTAAGAAAACCGACCTTAGTTCTCTCTCCTAACTCAGCAATTCAGGCACAGTGGGCAGCACGAACCGATCTTTTTAATTTAGATGGGAAAGATGAATTCATCAGTACTGATCCAGCAAACCCTGGTTTATTGACCAGTCTCACATATCAGTCAATAACTATGCCAAAGCGGGGAGGAGAGAATCTAGATGAGGCTGCAATTGAACTTTGGATAAAGTCATTAATTTCTAAAAAAGAGGCAATTGATGATGAATCTGCTCTTGCTTGGATAAATGATTTACAGGTGAAAAACACCAAATATTTCCAAGATAGGATATCGGTCTATAGAAAAAAGGTTAGAGATGATTTCTCTCAACATGGTAACGCTTTATGGACTTTAAGTGAATCATCGAGAAAAACATTAGAACGATTAAAACAAGTTGGTATCGGTTTGATAATCTTGGATGAGTGTCATCATTTACTACATCATTGGGGTAGAGTTCTTACAGAGGTAAGAGAATACTTCGATAACCCAATTGTCCTTGGCCTAACAGCAACCCCGCCTGATTTTGAACATTACGATGAGCTTGATTCTAAAAGATATCAAGAATTCTTTGGTGACATTGATTATGAAGTTCCAGTACCGGCTTTAGTAAGAGATTCAAACCTAGCTCCTTACCAAGACCTCGCTTATTTTGTTAGGCCATCGCAAAATGAATTAAATTATGTTGCACAGGTTGATGAAGAATTCAAGGAAATACTCGATGATTTACACCAAGAACAAAATTATGAAGCTGCTATAGCACCAATTAATCGATGGATCTTTAATGCTCTTGATGAAAGAAAGTCCCCAGGGGGTAAGGAGGAAGATTGGAAACAATTTGCCAAGAGAAACTCTGCGTTTGCCGATGCTGCTAGGGCTTTTTTGATTTACGCAAATGGTGATTTGCCAGCAGGAGTACCCCATCCACCAAGCCATCTTTTAGAGAATTATCAAAATAAGCTGGCAATATTAAGACCAGTATTAGACCGCTATGTAAGACATGGATTACGCAGAAGTGAAAGTGAATTAGACCATCAAAAAGCAGACTTAGTTACTCAAAGGTTGCGGATGTTAGGCACTCAAATAACTGAAACAGGGATTCGTCCTTGCGCCTCACCAGTCGGGAGGATAATGGCCTATGCATCATCAAAAACCAAGGCAATATCTACAATTCTAAGTTCTGAAATGCAAGCATTAGGTGGGGATATCCGAGCAGTAATAATAACTGATTTTGAGAAAACCTCAGCCACAACTTTGGTTGAAGGGGTAATGGATGAAGAAGCTGGCGGTGCAGTGGCAGCATTTAGACAAGCAGTACAGTGTGATAATGTAGATTTACTAAATCCGATCTTGATGACAGGTAGTACAGTACTTGTTGATGATGACCTTGCGGAAGAATTCCTTAAAGCAGCAAATAATTGGATAAAAGAAAGAGACCTGGCAATAACTTTGATAGATGAGTTAAGAGGGAATTATCATGAAATTATTGGTAAAGGCAAGGATTGGATCCCGCGACATTATTCGCTAATGATAACTGAGTTTTTCCAATCAGGCATTACAAAGTGCCTAATTGGAACACGTGGTCTTCTTGGAGAAGGTTGGGATGCATCCAAAATCAATGTGTTGATTGATTTGACCACTGTTACAACAAGTATGAGTATCAATCAACTGAGGGGACGTTCAATAAGATTAGATAAAGCATGGCCAGAAAAAGTTGCCAATAACTGGGACATAGTTTGTTTAGCGGAAGAGTTCACCAATGGCTTTGCTGATTATGACCGGTTCAAGAAAAAGCATAAGCAACTGTATGGTGTGTGTGATGATGGTGCAATTGAGAAAGGAGTTGGCCATGTTCATGCAGCATTTACTGAGGCTGAGCCAGAAGGAGTAAGTGAGGGAATGTCAGCATTCAATGAAGATATGTTACGACGTAGCCGGAATAGAACTCATCTCAGAGGGTTATGGGGGATAGGCCAACCATTTAATGCAAAACCAACTTCAGCAATCGAAGCTAGGTTAAGTACTGGTTTTGGTGGCGGATTTAAGTTTGGTAGAGAAAAATCACCTTGGACCGACGAATCTCTAGTAAAAGCCATTTCACTTTCAATAATCAACAGCCTCATCCATCTTGGAATGGTTTCAAGGAATTGTCGGGCAGATGGTGGTAATCGAGGAGGTGGCTGGGTACGCTTACATCTCGAGAATGCTACTGAAGAAGAGAGTGCATTATTTACTGCCTGTTTAGAGGAAATACTTGGACCAATAGACAAGCCAAGATATGTTATTTCCCGTTCTTCCAAATTTATTACCGATACATGGTTATCAAAACTCATGCCTGAAGTTATTGCCAAGTTTTTCAGGCCAGTAAAAGACAAACTAGTAATGTACCACACAGTTCCTAAAATTCTGGCTGCATCATCAGAAAAGGCGGAAATCTTCCAGCAATATTGGAATCAATTTGTCAGCCCATCAGAGTTATTTTACGCCAGAAGTAAAGATGGTAAAATGAGAGTTGAAATCATTAAGGCATCTACTATGATACCTCAAAATTCTCTACATAGAAAAGAAATATTCCTATGAACACGCCTTGCACATAATGCTCTTGCCGCTTTCACAATCACTACAGAATCGTTTTCGACATTTGAAACATCGAAAATCAAATGCAGATACAGGCTTTGAACAGTTAGGGTCTGCACAAATTTCATCAGAGTTTCCATCATTTTTTGCAACTCCTTTTGAAACATTATCCCAAAAATTAGCGTCCAGTTTCTTAGATTTATTTTGACGACTTGTACTTACTTGTGAAATTTGGGGTGAATTTTGCACATTCAATCCTAGTGTTGCCATAACAAACTGATTTTGAAAGAATGGCCTTGCTGCTTTTTCCCCGACATTGAACAAGCTTGAATATGTCTTTATTGCATCTTCAACGGTAGTTACAGTTACCCCGCTTGATTGTATTTTAGCAACTATTGAATTATATTGATAATTTCTATAGTCAATAGCAGGTTGGTTGTAAGATGAACCCGATCTGTATCTTGGAACCTGATTAACCGGTGTCACCTGCATAATTCCGTTGACTACAAGTATTTGTGCAACAAATCCACAACCAAAAAAGCATGCTAAAGTAATCCATCCTCCAGTGTGTACAGTGCCAAGAGATGCCATGAAGACTAATCCCGCAAATATAACACCCAGTATCATAGCAGAAAAGTAATTTTTTTCAGCCATATTATCACGAAAATGTGGCTAGGCGCTGTCCCCAAGCGCCGTCGCCGATTGTTTCTAGCCTTCTTTAGAAAAATGTCACTGTCCTAAGACTCCATTGGGGGCACTTTGAACTATTGACAAGCAGTCTATAAATAATCAGTCTCGAACAACCATTCTAATGCTTGGTTCACTGTTTCCTGCGAGTTTATCATGTTGAAAATTATCAATGGGAATACCAAGTTTAGTTAGTAATGTTAAATGTGGTTTTGAAAAGATTGGTGTTGAATTATTACTGTTAATAATAGAGATGAACTTTGGCTCATTGTGCCATATACCATCATCATCCATTATACCCGATATTCTAACCCAATAATGTTCTCTTTGTTTTAGATTCTCTGATAATTTCTCAATACCTAGTTCGCTTAGAATTTTTACTACCTTGGCCCTAGTGATAGATTCAGGGCAAATGAAAAGAACTCTTTCCCCATCAGAAAAAATAGCACAATAGTCTAGGTTTTCATTTTCTATTAGAGTGTTTAAACGTTCAAAGCATTTTGCACCTGTGCCCCATGAATAAGGTGTCCAAAAGATCAGTGCGCTTCTATCCTTGGTCCCAGGTAAGTGATTGCTGACTTCCATCATATAGGTGTGCTGGTCGATTTTTTCCTGTTCTTCTTTGAGGTATTTCTTTACCGCTGTTTTATTTTGAGCCTT
>PBTA01000010.1 GCA_002726395.1 Methanobacteriota archaeon
TAGAAATGCATGCAGAATAACGTTCTAAGGTTGGTATCGGTTGTAGGTTTGATGTAAGAGATTTGTAAAAATTACCCGATAATAGCGGGAATGGTCATAAGCCAATACATAGCCAGCAATATGAGGCAGACCCATGGTAGGAACTGATAGAGTAGAAATTAGGACACTAAAAGTAGGCAGATTTTGTGTTGTTGACGATGAAGCATACAAAATTTTGAGTATTTCTACATCTAAGCCCGGGAAGCACGGATCTGCCAAAGCTCGAATTTCTTTAGAGAGCATCTTCACTGGCAAGAAAATATCTCACGTAGGTTCAGTAACGGATTCGATAAATGTCCCAATGATTGAGAAAGGGACAGCAACTGTGACACACCTAGATGGCAGTGAAGTTCATGCGATGAATGATAGAGATTATTCTATGATGATTCTCCCAATGCCTAGTACTGGTGTTGGAATGACAATTGAAGCAGGTCAGAAAATAATGTGGCAAGAAGCTCTTGGCCGATATATCATTATTAGAGACCATTGAAACGGAAATTATTGGTAAGAAATACAACACTTACTGTGATTTGTAGGTGTCTAGTTCATAAACTAAACATAATTAATTAACATTATGGCTGGCGAAGCGGTAGCAATTGAGAATAGTAGTGCGAAAGAGATTCTCAACTCAATGAGTGATGACAAGAAGAAGTCGCTGAAGAGTTGGTATTTTTATGATTGGGCAAACCAAGCATATGCTCTGACAGTAATGACAGTAATTGCTCCAGCCTTGATGGCAGGATTATACAATACAGCAACAGGTACACAATCTGGTGACACATTTTATGCTTGGGTTTTGACCTTTTCCATGCTCTTTGTCGTGGTAACTGCCCCTGCACTTGGAGTAATTGCTGATAAGATGCCGATCAAGAAAAAGTTACTGAAATGGTATACAATAGTTGGAATTATCTTTACTGCAATGATGGGTGCAGCCCCATATTTTGGTTCTCAAGGATATTTGGTTTTAGCACTAATGTATACCATTGGAACCATCGGTTTTACTGGTGGTAACGTAATTTATTATTCCTTTATGCCATATCTGGCGCCAAGACAATGTCAAGACCATGTTTCTACTTGGGGTTATGCCTATGGCTTCATTGGAGGTTCGATGATTCTAATTTTCCACTTGATAATTTTATTGGGGACTAGTTGGGATACTAATTTCCAGATGGCCATAATATTCTCTACCTCCGCAATTTGGTGGTGGGGATTCGGCTTACAGATATTCAAGTGGACTCCAGAACCAGATATTCCATCTTCTATGGAATGGAAGGGTTTGAAAGATGCTACTAAGGTGGCTTATAGTCAGGTATTCCAAACATTCAAAGAGATAAGAAGATTCAAAGTTTTAGCATATTTCCTACTTGCCTATCTGCTCTTTTATGATGGTGTTAATACTATCGCCAGCATGGCTACTGCATTTGGTGAATCGGTCCTAAGGTTAAACCAAAGTATGAACGTCATGCTTCTTCTTACGGTCAACATTGTGGCAATACCTATGACTATCGTATTTGGCAAGTTAGCAGACATAAAAGGTACCAAATTCGCACTTATGACGGCTCTATTCATCTACTGTTTTGTGGCGATTGTAGCAGCAGGTTTTGCCCCTCTTGAACTAGAAGGTGAAGAAGATGCAGAACGTTATGATTTTACCTTTGAGTGGGATAACGCTACACAAGAGTATGAACTAACCACTTTGTATGAACGTGGTTATGAGAATTGGGTTGGAGAAACATCAGCAGGAGATTCTGAATTTAGAGATAATTTCCAAGAGTATTTCCCAGATAACTCGACAGATTACTCAAAGGAAAGTTCTGGGTCTTCTACCATAGGTACTGGTTTGCTCGTATGCTTAATGGTACTGGCATTTGTTGCCATAATTGGTGGAGGAATAATGTTCATTCAAAGTAAAGACCTTGGCAAGATGGGTGTTGTAGCAATGATTGCTATCGTCGTGGTTGGTATTCTTGGTGCATCACTTCTTGCTGGACAATCTGAAAAAGCTGAAGATGAATTACATAACATCGGAATAACAGATGCAAATTCAATTGTTGCTAATTTCGACAATATTAGCGACCATCGATTTGCCATTATATTTATTGATGGGCCATTAGCAGGTGAAGACGAAATTGGCGATACTCATCCAACCGTTGTGGATCAAGGTGGCCCTGTTGATGGATGGGCTAAATTCATGCGCGACAATGTCTGGCAACCGTTTGGCATTAGTGTGGCATTGCAATGGATTATTCTTGGTATGTTTGTTGGTGTGGCGATGGGCTCAGCAGGGGCTCAAGCTCGTTCGATGTTCTCTCAATTAGTCCCAGAGACTAGAACCTCTGAATTCTTTGGATTCTTTGGTTTCCTCGGGAAATCTGCTGCAATGATAGGGACATTCTTGTATGGGATTACAAGTACGGCATTTGATAGCAGAGTAGCAATTCTGTCAATTACACTTGTGATTTTGGCCGGGACATATCTTACCAGTAGGGTAGATTTGGAAGAGGGAATAAGAGTCGCTGAAGAAGAAGATGCTAGAAACCGACTTGCGGTTAAAAATCAAGAAGCATGACCATAAACCTTGAGTCGAGGGCATAGCCATGAAGAACTTCGGGCTAGTCCAAACAATTGGTACAGTTTTATTATTGGTGTACACAATGATTCTGTGGGGTTTACCATTAGCCCCAACGCTGGCATTATTTGATATTGTGACTGATGCAACCTTGACAGATAATGATAATTTAAATTACATTATTTATGGGTTGGCAGGAGGATTAGGCTTCATGACTTACATACTGAGTTTGTTAACTATGTCTGGTTTGTCGCAAAGATTGATTTATGTTCGATTTTCCGGCGATAAAATTGTTGCTAACCTTAATTCTTGGACAACAATTAGATGGGCTATTTGTGCACATCTTCATCGATGTACTCACCCGGTTTTAGTCCATACGATTCCATCTTTCATAAGTAATGCATATTACCGTTTAGCCGGTGCTAAAATTGGTAAGGGAGTTCAAATTAATACTATTAATCTAAATGACCCTTCGACGGTTACTATCGAAGATAACGTGGTCGTTGGTGGCGGATGCGTCATAAATGGGCATCTAGTTGAAAAAGGGCAGATGATATTAGCAAGAATCACCTTAGAAGAAGGCTCATTGTTAGGTTCTCGAGTTACTATTCAACCGGGTGTGACAGTCGGTAAAGGTGCGGTGATTGGAACAAGTGGTCTTGTTGGTAAATACAAAACAATTCCCGCTGGAGAGGTGTGGGCTGGTTTGCCAGTCAAATGCATCAAAAAGTCCTCAGATAGAAATTAGTAATATTTTGCATATATGGCACATATTGAAGCGCAATAGTATTCAAGTGGGCGCGCATGGTTTGGTATGTGCGGAAGCACATGCAGGTGGATAAATAATGGGCGTTCAGAAATCTGCATATCGTCAACCTGTTACTCCTGAAGGACTCAAAGCCATCGAGGAGGGTAAGTTAACTTGGCTTGACGATGAGATGTATAATAATCTCAATACTGGTGTTCTAGAACAATATCTTGAAGAAAAAAATCTTCAAGAATCTTTTGAAGTATCTCACTGGAGTACTCCTAAAGTCTTGTACGGAATTGCGATTGGTGCGGTATTTTCCGGAGTTACTGCATATATCGGCCTCAAATTAGGTCTAGCTATTTCTGCTGCTTGGTATATCGCCTATCTTTTGGGTATGGCACTAAAATGGTCACCCTCTGAGGTAAATATTGCTACATCAGCAACTACTGGGGCAACCCATGCTTCAACCGGATTTATTTTCACATTCCCGGCAATTTTCCTTCTAGCATCAGATCCACGGTATGAACTGGCCAGTGGTCCTTTGATTACATTGGGTAGTGGGGATGCATTTAACTTAGCATTTATTGGCATTGTTGCTAGTATGTTTGCTGGATTCCTTGGTGTAATGTACTTCATAATTTTCCGTAGAGTTTGGTTGGTTGAAGACCCACTACCGCTTCCTGGTTTTGAAGCAACTCTAAAGATGCTAGATATCGCTTCAGACGTCAATACCGGGGCAGTCGAACATGCACGTGATTCATTGAAAACCATTGGGATTTGGACCAGTTTCACGATGGTCGGTTTGTTCTTGGTTGAATATCCGCTTATTTGGGCTGGAGACAAAAAGTTAGCATTGCTAGATTGGATTGCTCAAACTCTTAGTATTGGCGACATAGGTTTAGCAAGTCTTTATTCCAAAGGAACAATACACCAACCATCAGGGACTGAAGATGGTGTCTCCCTAAGTTATACTCAATGGACACCAGATACAGCATGGAATCCATTTGCTTACACCTACATCGGGGTATACTTGACGCCATCTATGTTTGCTATTGGCTGGTTTATGAAGACCAGAGTTGCTTTCCTAGTTAATCTTGGGACGTTAGTCGGCTGGTTCTTTTTGGTGCCTTTGGTTGTCTGGTTTAATTTCCCTGTTTATGATGCTGTAACACAATCTAACATTCCAATTCAAGAATATGCTGGACAAACTGGTGCTGCTCTTCAAATGAAGGCTTTCGCTGCATCAGTTAGAACAATAGCAATTGGTTCTATAGTTGGCGGTGGAATGTTTGGTTTAGCAAAGATGTACAAGACTTTCCTCAACATTTTCAGCGACATTGGCGGTGCATTGAAGGGCGAGGGTAGTCAAGAGTATATGGAAGGTAAAGGATGGTATGAATGGCCACTGAAACATATTCCTATATTCATGGTACTAACATTCTTCTCAATGATACTGATTTTCACTCTTGGTGGTTTCTCAATTTTAGCGTCATTGATTTTCGCTACAGTACTAATCATGACCACATTCCTACTTGGAGCAATCGCGGTGAGGGTAATGGGAGAAACAGGAATTGAGCCTGTTTCAGGAACTTCTTTTATTGTGTTGTTGATGCTTTTGGGAGTATTCCTTAATGCTCAAGATTTATTGCAACTAAATACTCAGGATGCGGTGTTACTAGGACTGGTAGGTACTACCGTATTTGGCTCAGCCATTTCAATGTCAGGAACAGTAATTGGTGATTATAAAAACAGCTTGTACATTGGCAACCGTCCATATCACATCTCCAAGGGGAATATTATGGGAGTTGTTCCTGGGGCAATAATTGGTGCAGGAGTTGCTATCTTCCTTTCGATCCAATTAGCTGACGGTAACATCGATCTATTAGCACCTCAGGCAAACGCGTTCGCCACATTCTCAGTGATATTTGCTGAGAAAGAAGGTGATATGACTTTGCTATTACTTGGGTTCCTACTGGGCATGTTTGTTGAATGGGCTACAGGAATGGGGACTTCATTTGGACTTGGTATGTACTTGACTATACCGTATACTTTACCAATGTTGATTGGTGGCTATGCAAGAGATAATTGGGAAGAAAAGAAATTGTCGCCAAGAATTGACAAGATTAAGCAAGAATCAGGTTCCAATGAAGCGGAGAAGCAACGTGCATTGATACTACTTGGGACTTTCATGGTGGCCGCCGGATTATTAACCGGTGAGGCGTTCTTTGGTACAGAATCAAGTATCCTGTCATTTATTGACTCTCTATGGAATGCAACTGATGATAATCCAACTGGAAAGTTCTTTGGAATTGATGAATTTGGATTCTCTACGCAATGGTATATCGCTAGAATGACTGGATTTATCGGTCTTAATGTGTCTATTGGTTACCTAATTTATTGGCTGTTCAAGAGAGCCGGAGTTATTGGTGGAAATTCAGATTCACCTGATGCTAAGACTGCTTGAGTGTGAAATCGATGCAGAACAATAACTCCACCCCTAATTGGGTGTGGTTCTTACTTATCGCTGCTGTTTTTGGTGTTTCCAGCGCTGGTGCTTTATTCCAACAAGTCGATGATGTTCCACCGTTATTGCGTGCTTCATGGCGTCTTCAGTTGACCTCAGTTGTGTTGTTTCCATTGTCGTTAATGCAGTGGCGAGTTCATGGCGCAGAAATTAAAGATAGAATGCTAGAACGTGATAGTTTGATGTGGCTGTTTGGTGGCGGACTATTCTTGGCTCTACACTTCGGTGCATGGGTGGCAAGTTTAGATGAAACCTCACTGACTCATTCACTGCTGTTTGTCACTGCCCACCCGTTAATCATTGTATTTGGTATGTTCTTAATCGCTAGATTATTCAAAAAGCATAGAAGTCCAAATCGCTTAGAAATTATTGGTGCTTGTATTGGTTTTATTGGTGCAGCATTAGCATTAATTGATCTTGGAGATGAACAAGGCGGCAGAACTGTTACTATTTGGGGTGATTTTCTGGCATTTTTAGGGGCAATATTTGTGGTTGGCTATATTGTTAGTGGTAGAGTCCTCCGGAAATGGATGCCGATATTCATCTACGCTTTTCCAGTGACTCTTATTGGCGCTATTCTATTAATCCCGGGCTCAATGCTACTGGAAGATGAATTCAGTAGCTTTGGAATATTTGGATGGCTTGAAGGAACATATTTCTGGTGGTTTTTGGCATTGGCTCTAATTGCTGGACTACTTGGTCATACTGGGCTTAATACCTGCCTTCGGTACATTCCGCCACTAGTAGTTTCAACCAGCGTTACTATGGAGCCAATAATAGGTTCGATTATTGGTTACGTATTATTTGATTCAGGTTTACCTGGATTTTGGACATGGATTGGCGGCCCAGTGCTTATTTCAGGTATCGTATTAGTCGTAATCGGTACTCCACAACAAGATACGAACAATGAAACACTAGGTGCAATGAGCACGGATTAAGGATTGTTATGGCAGAAGACTCAACTCTAGGCTGGCTACTACTGACCAACGATGACGGAATTGAAGCTATTGGTATGAGGAAGTTAGTGCAAAAATTAAATTCTCGTGGTCATAAAGTAGTGGTTTTTGCACCAAAAGACAATCATTCAGCAACTGGAATGCGAATAAATTTAATGAAACCAATTAAGTGGCGATACCGAGAAGATTTATTCAAATCTTGGAATCTTTCTTCACCAGAAAATGTGAAATTGTTAGAATTAGAAGGCTCACCATGTGATACTATGATTGTATCCTTAGATGGTGGACTGGGACATATCTTACCAGATATCATTCCTAGACTAGTTGTATCAGGAGTAAACCTCGGGCCAAATATGTCACAAGATTCCTATCATAGTGGTACAATGGGTGCTGCTAGGGAGGCTGGGCTCTATGGGATGCCAGCAATTGCTTCATCTCTGGCATCTTTTGATGAAACCAACATGGACGTTGCGATTGATGCAACTGTAGAATTCGTTGAACGAGTTCTAGAGTTTTTACCAATGGTTCCCCAAAACTTGCGCAGACCTAATCTTGATTTTGACCAAGAATATCTTAGCAATTGGCCATCACCAGACAGTCTCGAGTTTTCTAATGCAAGTGAATCACTAAGAAGTGCCTTTTTCCAAGGTGATTTGATGCTTAATTTGAATGTTCCAACAGATTGGGCTGGTCAGTTTACCAGTACTAGGCTTGGTATGCGATGGTATCGTGATGCCATCAGTATCCAAGATACTGATTCGCATTCTACCGCCACTTTCACTATTGGTGCGGCAAGTATTGATCATACCCAAATTGATAAGAGCGATTGTGATGCAGTTGAGGTGCAAAAAGCTAGTATTTCGTGCTTACCGACTTGGCCACAAACTCATCCACTAGCAGTTGATGGTCAAATCTTGAAGCATGCTTTAAAGGAAGATACTAAAGGTTATCCAGATTGGTTTAATCAACATTAAGTGGCACGTTTTGGTCTAATAAAAAGTGGCATATTCCAATTGCAATATGACCCTGTAGCCACTGTGAACCAATTGACCGAGAAACAATATTACCACTGATTTCTAGCCCTAATGGTTTGTCATCACTCAAGATAAAAGTAACATCAAAGTCGTCTTTGCTAATTTCGTTGTTGGTTATCTTGGCATCTAACGACCACAATGATGTTTGCTCAGCATCTAGTACTACTATTTTGGATTGCGAATGCTCTCTTACTGTGTCATCAATATCTCCACCAGATTCGTATAACCCTTCAGATACTCGACGCCATATACCGATTGGTGGTGTTGGTTGCTTGATTATTTTACCAATTAAACCAGCAACTGAACGCTCTTCAGCGTGCATTCCTCGTAGTTCATTACCAACAAATTTTATTCTGCGATATGGGCCTGGTCCACCTTGTAAGTGGATGATTACTTCAGTATCTTGGCGAATGCCATGACTGGTTAGCAAGGATGACATGATTGCTCTAACTAAGACATCTACCCTTCCCGCACCACTTGCTAAATCACTAATCGGTAGTTTTCCTTGAGACATTGCTCGATGTCCAATTATGACAAATCTGCGCATCAAAACACCTAGTTTCCTCGTTCAATCAAGATACGAACTGCTGTGCACATGTCATCGATTGTTTGCAACATAAAATCTGAACCAGTTCTGTCCACTAAGTATGCTCTTGGTTTACTTGAATCATCGAGGTCTTCTAAGCGATTAGCCACTACAGCAGTCATATTTGCATGCTCTATTTGCGCTAAGGCTCTTCTTACAAGTTCTTTTTGTTTTATTCCGGTCTCTAACTTAAATCCTATTCTCACAGACCCTTGACATTTTTGTGTCAGTGCTAAAATGTGTTTTGGACTTTCAATTAATTTGACATCTAGTGGACCTTGTTGACTAGCTAATTTTCCTTCAGCGCTATTTTCAACAACGTAATCCAATACTGCAGCAGAATGAACCCAAGCCTCTATGTTATCATTAGTAAGGGCAAATAATTCATTAAGCATCTCCTCAGGTGAATCGGCTGGAATAATCAACGGTAACCAATTAGGGGTAACTACGCTAGTAATACCTTTTACACAAGTAACGTCATGACCATGACGGAATAAATCATCAGCAATAGCAAAACCAGTAGAGCCACTACTAGTGTTTTGGATAAATCGAATATCGTCAATTGGTGAACGTGTAGCACCAAGGGTGATCACTACAGATTTTCGATGAGTTTTTCTGGAATTGACATAATTAGCAAATCTTGCCACAATCTCTTCATGAGGTGGGGTTTTTCTTTTTCCTTCTTCTTCCTTGCCCCAATATACTTCAATTCCTTTGTGTCTAACTTCGTCAACTATTTCAGAGGTGACCGGGTCATTAGCTAAGTCTGCATGCATGCTTGGAATCATCATTACGGGACAATCTCTGGTTCTAGCTGCGCTGAGAGCCATCAGTATAGGTCCGTGTTGCAACCCATGCAGATAACTAGCCATTAGGTCTCTTGTGGTTGGTGCAATAAGAATTCCATCCACCTGTTCAAGGGCAGTCAAATCACTTTCCCAGTCAGTTATTACCGGTGATTGTGTCGCCCATTCTATTGCTAATGGACTGATTATTTTTTGGGCAGAATGCGTCATCATGACACTGACAATCGCCCCATGTCGTCGAAGTTCTCTGGCTAATCTGACTGTATCAACTGCGGCAATTCCGCCACTTACGCCTAACAAAATCCGCATCTTAGCAAGGCTATCGCCACGAATTTCAACATCCGTATCACGCATCGCCATGGTTAGGGCAACGGCTGTCCAAATTTGACACCTTCGTTGAATGTGTTTATGAGATTGTAAACCAATGGTTCAAGATTAGTGAATGATAGCAAAGCAACATGGGCTCAAGTAGAGGTGACCAGTTAGTGGTAGCAGGGATGAGTCCTAATTCCTTGACCGCTAGCAATAGTGTATTTGATAGAATCCACCGCGGTACATCATTCATTGTTTTTATTGATGGCCTGATAGTGATGTATTTGTTTTGGGCGATTTCTCGTTTGATTTCTCCGTCTGCATCTACTGCGGTTCTTGGTTTTGTATCTATAGGCAGTTTTGTGATATGGAGTTCTTACCGAAATCGTGCAAAATGGGCTTACTGGCCAGCAGCAACATTAATTTTAATCGCAGGATTATTCTTTGGCATTAATGCAATAGAATCATTATTTTTTGTAATGACTGGTAATATGGGTGGTCTTCTGTTCTTATTCTTGACAGGATGGGCTACTCTAGGCTCCTTTAGGCGATTTTTGTACCATTTTAACCCGGTCTACAAAATTGGTTATTTCAATGATGAATCAAGTTCTATGGATTTCCAATTAGAACACGGAGAAATGTTAGCAGCATGTCCAAAATGTATGGCAGTTCTTGCTATTAGACCTTCAATGCTTAGTTCAAGCGATAAATGCCCACATTGTCAAGCCTCACTGATAGATCCAAAACTAGCAGCCAAGTATGGTGCAGTTGAAGAAGAATAATACTAATCAGCGTGATGCTAGAGTTAGGTTCTTCCACATCTCTTCTGGAACTTCCATAGCCAGTCTTAGACCGCCCATTGCACCGAGGCGAACAGGGTCGTCTACAACGTGTACGCTGACGTCTCCAAGATCGGAAAGTTTTCTTTCAATCATAGCGCCAAGTCCACTTATTCCAGATCCGCCGCCAGCTAGAATCATGTTTCTTCTAAAGGCGTCTTGGTACTCTGGGTTTGAACTGGAAATCAGTTTCTTGACATTCTCAACAATAGGGTCGACGATTGATTCACACGCTTTTTGAACACAATCTGTGATGTCTAGAGTCATTGCTTTGCCGTCAATGGAAAAGTCAACCATAATTGGGGAGTCTGGCGTTGAAGTGCTGACGAAAGAATGTTGCTCCTTCCATCTTCTTGCCATGTCCTTGGTAATTTGTGCACCACTGTACTTTGATTGTACTTCTTGAATAATTTTCCTGTCGACATAGTCTCCTGCATACTCAGTATGCATTTGATCTTCTGGGCTAGGTATGGTTCCGTATACTCTGCACAGGTCAGTAGTACCTGCTCCAATATCAATGACAAGGGTATGTTCAAGCATATCCAGTGCGTATGCTACAGCAAACGGTTCTGATATAATCATGGCTGCGTTAACAGTACCTGCAGCTGCGTCAAAGATAGCGGTTTTGTCAACATAACTTGCTTCAGCAGGCGCTCCGATAACAGCAACTACACGGTCGTAATCTTCTGGGTCGGAAAGTGAGATTAGGTGGGTAATGAAGTGAGCGATGAAATCTCTGTCTTCATTAGTATCTTTGATTACCCCATGTTCTAGAGGTCTAAACAGATTTAGTGCAAGTCTATTTTTCAGTGCTTCTTCACCAAACAAAACATCTCTCTTCAAGAAATTTCTTGCAATTGGGTCTTTTGGGGTTCCAATAACAGTTAATTCTTCTTCTTCGTGACTATCAGAGGAAACCATCACAGAGCGAAAGGTTCCTAAATCAATTCCAATATACAATACATCTCCAGCCATGTGACTCACTCACCCATCCCATTGCGACATACCTTATGAATAATCCCTATGCAAATAAGTAAATATAGGCTCAAATATTCGTAATGTAAAATCTATAGAACATATTACTTAGCAGTATTTTGTGGTTCAACACCATTCTTCGCATGAATGACAGTACCATGTACCATATTCAACATATAATTCGGCCATTCCTGAACATGAAGTACATTCTTTGAGGGTATTTTCACCACACATTTCGATAACCATTTGGATATGATATGCATCATCAATGCCTAATTCTTGTCTTAGTGACCACAATAATTGGTCTTCACTTGGAGAAATAATACCATCTTCCAATACCATCTCTACTACATTTCGATAATCTTCAAAGTCACCGGCATTTCGAGCATCTAAAACCACTCCGTTCTTTTCAGCTACAATATCAGTACCACCAGGGTCATCAACGAATAAAACTAATGATTCTCGCTTTAGGCTTTCATTTCTTAATTCAAAGGAAACTCTCGTACCTTTGGCATCTGCAAATACGAGGTTTGATTTATTGTTTATTACGTTGGCAATCGATCTTGCAGTCTCCTCTGCATTTGCGCCTCTCTTCCAGCCCATTCCATCATTGACATTATAGGAATAGAATTCAGTTCCTTTACCTGGATATTCCAAGCGTATCTCCTCGCCACCATCAAAGCCGTTTGCGACAATGGTTAGGGCTGCAACTTCGGTGGATACAATATTGTCTTCTTCATCAAACATTATCATCAGCGGTTTTCTTTCTTCTGTGGCGGTATTGAACCTGCCTTGCATTCCGCTCATCCATTTGTCTTCTAAGCGAGCTAGACTAGCCTCTTGTTGTTCAGATAAATTACTCTCAACCCCTAGGACATTAGCCAGGCTGCCTGATTGAACGTCTTTTTTGAACTGATCTATTAATTCAGCATCACGGTGATAGGTTGGAATATCTGTTTCTGCCTTTTGTTCTACGTAATCTGGGTCTGCCCATTCATGTGAGCAGGTGACGCATCTTAGGTAGCCTGCCATGGATGAATTTTCAGCCTCTCCGCCACAACGTGGACATTCTCCACCTTCGTTGTAAGATAAATTATCAACAGCCTCGCGCCGACCTTTCCTAAGTCCACCAAACCCCGCCATATACCTGCTAAAGTGGGTTTTTTGTATGAATGCTTTGCCTATAAATGGCTGGAATCTATTCTTGCCTTAGCCCCATATCGGATAATTCCCTCTTGTCCATATAACATTCTCACCACGAATTCAACACTATCCCCGATTATTGGTTTTCTCTCTTTATCATCAACCATCAAGAAGACTCCTTTTGGTCCTTCACTAAACTCAACCATTACAGTTGTCAAACCCCCCAAAATAGGTGCGCGGATAGCAAATTCAGAGGGTGCGCCTGCTGCGCTTAAGTTAGTCCACGTCATTACAGAAGCGTTTGGTGACAAGTTGATACTGCCTTTAGATAATGTGACCCCGTCGCTATTCATTTGCCTTGGTGGCCATATTATAGTACCATCATTTTGGGCAATTAAAGATAATCTTGCTGATAAACTTTCATTATATTGTTGCATTGAAACATAGGCACCTTGTGATATGTTGCGGATATCCAATTCGGTTTTCCATGCCTCTTTAACAGATTGATACAACTCTTTGTCTAGCGGTTTAGAAGGTACCTTTGCCAAGCCCGTGGTTAGGTTATTAGTGCTTGACATTACCACCGATGCGTCTTCCCTACATTGTAGATGGCTACCATTCTCAACTAATTCTATGCCGGTTGCCATCTTTAGCACAGCAAAGTTAATCCTATCATCAACTAGACCAATCAAAACTTCAACTCCATTATTGAGTAGGTGTTTGATTAATGAAATTGCTATGGTTGTATAATCACTATCATGTCCAAAAACTCGTAATTCATCAACTACATATGGCGAATATATTGTGAACGAATCTGGTTCTTGTGAAATCAAATATCCGTGGAAATTTATTATATCATTCATTTCGATTTCTCCCATATACGTGCACAGCACAGGTTGCACCAGAGCCACCAACATTGTGTGATAGTGCATTTTCAGCATCCCTTACTTGTCGAGATTGTTCTACTTCGCCTCTTAACTGCTTGAATATTTCAACTGTTTGTCCAGTTCCAGTAGCACCTAGTGGGTGACCTTTTGATTTCAATCCACCACTAGGGTTAATGCATACATCACCTTCATTTCTTCTACCTAATCCTTCCCTTGCAAAATTACCACCAGTGCCACGCTTGGTAAATCCAAGATCTTCTGTCGCTAGTAATTCAGCGATAGTAAAGCAGTCATGAACTTCAGCCAAATCAATATCATTTGCCGTAATACCTGACATTTGGTAGGCTTTTTTAGCCGCATTCTGAGTAGCAATTAATTGCGTAATTGAAGGTCGGTCATGTAACGCAAGATAATCTGAAGCCGCTGCAGATCCGTTGACCCAAACTGGATCGTCGGTAAATTGTTTCACCACATGGTCAGCCGCTAAGATAACACATGATGCTCCGTCTGAGGTTGGGCAGCAATCGTAAAGTGTTAGCGGGTCGGCAACCATAAATCCACTGCTAGCTTTATCAAAACTCACATCTTTTCTTATGTGCGCCATTGAGTTATCTAAACCATGCCAATGGTTTTTGACGCTGATATTCACTAAATCATCATGAGTCGATTCAAACTCATGGAAATATCTACGCGCCATTAGAGCATATGTTCCAGGAAAAGTTAGACCTGCTAATCTTTCCCATTCAGTGTCACCAGATACGCCTAGCCAGAATCGCTTCCGTTCAGGAGTCAAGTCATTCATTTTTTCAATGCCACCGGCAACTACAACATCTGCTTGACCACTTTTTATCGCCATCCAAGCATCTCTAAGTGCGAAGCCTGATGATGCGCATGCGTTCTCAATACGCCTAACTGGTATACCTTGCATACCAGAATGCTCAGTCAGTAAAGCAGCAGTATTACCTAACTGTCCCCCGCCAAAAGCAACACTTCCGATATATGCTTCATCGATTTGCTTGGGTTGAAAATCCTTATCGACGCTTTGGAATGCATTGTTGGCAGCTTCTGCCCACATTCCTTTCATTCCAGATTGATGATTGCCATATTTTGTTTGTCCAGCACCAACAATGGCAACATCAACCATGTTAGTCCCAAAGGGTCACAGCATTTGATTAAAGCGGTTGAAAATCTTGCTTGATGATTATTATTCAATTAGTCAAAAATTCCGTAGATACTAAAAACAACCCCCAACCGGCTATAATCATGCTACGCCAATGTAGAGAACGTTCCTGCTCGATTAACAACGGACATTTCAACGGTTCCAACTGCCCGATATGTAATGAAGAAGGTAAATTCATTATGAGCGATAGAGAAGCTAACTCTTTGGGTAGAATCCTTGCTTTAGTACTTCGGCACGCACCAGAGAAATTCGGTGTTGACATGGATATCAATGGATGGGTAAATACTCGCGAACTATCTGAATCAATTTCAAAGCAGAGAAGACACTATCATTGGCTTAGAGGATGGCATTTTTCGGCAATAGCCAATTCAGACGAAAAAGGACGCTATCAAGTCGAAGGTGAAATGATTAGAGCCACATACGGCCACTCTATAGAACTAGAATTGGATCTTCCTACCGATGACATCCCTGAAGCTCTATACTGGCCATGTGAGCAAGAACAAGTCAAAGCGATTCTCGAATTAGGAATTACTGCGGGTGACCGACAACACGTTCATCTTTCCAAGACAATCAATAAAGCAATGGAAGCTGGTCACGTTCGAATTAACCGTCCTGCAATTATGGAAGTTGATACAACTAGAGCAATTGCTGATGGTAACATAATCTATCGTGCAGGTAAGTCGGTATATCTGACCACAGATATGCCTGCTGATTATCTATACCAGGTAGAAGCAGATGATCCTGTAGTCGCTGAAATGGTTGCTAGATGGGAAGCAGAAGAAGAAGAGTAATCAAATTATTTTTCTATTGCCCCACACGCAGGGCAGAATCCTAAATCAGGGTCAAGAGTACTACCACACTTGGAACAATTAGACAATCCGAGGGTTATGGCTTGAGATTTAGTGGCAGGTGGAGGAGTTTCTATCCCTTCTTTTTGAGCGACTAGTAGTAACGGGTCTATTCCATGGCTGACCAGTTCTGTGTATCGATTTTTGAATATAATTGCCTCTTGTATGGCTATTTCTAATTGAAGAATCCTTTCGTGTCGCTCGATTTTATCATCAATCTCCATTGTTTCATCAAGACATGCTTGTAAATGTCTCATGAATTCATCAAGTTGGGGTCCATCTGCCATGGGTTGCACCACAAGGACCACGTTCATCAAACCTTGTAAGTAATAAATTTCCTTAGATGACTCTATGACGTGTCTTTATAATCGGTTTTAGTGACAATGCTATTGAGTGTTCGCCTCATCGCATTGACATGGATGATTGCATAGTCATTAAATTCGGGGGTGGTCTGATTACCGATAAATCAACCATGTGTACTCCAAATAATGAGGTCATTGACTCACTAGTAAATGTTGTAGCAGATTGTCTAGAACATAATTTACGGGTAATTGTTGTGCATGGAGCAGGTTCTTTTGGCCATTTGAGAGCTAAGTATTGGAAACTTAATCAGGGTTATTTGCCGGATTATGATTTTGCCCCCCAAGATGACTGCCAAACACAAGAAGAGGCTGTTAGCCTAGTACGTAAAGAAATGCTTACATTAAATCAAATAGTTCTAGACGCCTTTTCTAAGAGCGGTATTGATACGTATAAATTACCCCCTCATGAATGGGCAAGAAATACTGGGAGTGATTTCGAGGGAGACATCATTCATTTATTTCAACAAAACAATTTAGTTGGAATCACCTTTGGGGATGTGGTAGATTGTGATGAAGGGGTTTTCGGTATTCTTTCTGGTGATGATTTGGTAGTCAGAATCTGTCAAGATATCCCAAATGTAAAGCGATTAATATTCGCAGTGAAAGGTGTTGATGGGATTTTAAAGCGGCCTCCTGAATTGGCTGATGAAAGTGATTTAATCAAGCGTTGGTCACCCAGTATCGAATATAGTGGGGTCCACAATAGCGAGATTGATGTTACTGGTGGTATTGGTCTAAAAGCAATCAGGGGTTCAGAAGTAGCCGCGGGCGGGGTTGATGTTTTCATTATCAATGGAGAAGAACCACAGCGTTTGCTAGACGCTTGTAAGGGTATTTCAACTCGCGGCACTCAAATTTTTGCTGACTAATCTAACATGATAGGGGAACTGTTCATTTATCGAGTTCTAGTGCAATGTATGGTGATGACTTGACAGGATACCAAATAGATGATGTTCCGTCGGTTGAAATCGATACTGAATTACAACAGGTTTTGCAGCAAAATTCAGCAGATGAAGAACAAATCACTTTGATGTCTGAAGCAGTTATTGCAGTTGATGAATTGGATAATGAAACAGGTATGGCTTCAAAGGTAGCAGCACATTATGCTGCAGGACAATTACATCGTGCATTCAGTGTCCTTCTATTCAATCAAGAAAATAAGTTGTTGCTGCAAAAAAGAGCAAGTCACAAAGTCACATTTCCAAGCGTTTGGGCAAATTCTTGTTGCTCTCATCCGCTTTACTCTGAAAGTGAAAGAGACTTGACTGATGCAATGGGGGTAAAGCGCGCAGCAATAAGAAAATTACACCAAGAATTAGGTATTGATCCAAATTCTATCACAACAGATGATTTTCACTTTATCACCAAAATGATGTATTCTGCGAGGATGAATCATGAATGGATTGAAAGAGAAATTGACCATATTCTAATAATAAAGGCGGATGTTGAATTAAACATCAATGACAATGAAGTTTCAGATGTAAAATGGGTTTCTGAAGAGGAACTTGAATCTATGCTGGTAAACGAGGATTTGTCAGACGGAGAAATTGCTCCATGGTTTAGATGTATAGCATCAAGAATAATGACCGATGAGTGGTGGTCAAGTCAAGGTGACTTGGCTAAAATTGCCAAATTAAAAGATGATTTGATTCATGATATGGGTGATGTTTCACACATGCTAACTTATGCTACTGGTGCAGGTTTATCGACATCAATTATGGAAGTAAAACCACTAGTAGAAAAGAGAATATCCGATAGTCTGTGTGCTTCAAAGCACTCTAGGCTTTCTGATGCAATGATGCATTTGATTGAAGGTGGCGGGAAGCGCCTGAGGGCAACCCTGCCTTGGTTAGTCGGAAAGGCGGTTGGAGATTCCCATTCTGGTTTACTTGATATTGGTGCAGCAATCGAAATTGTGCATAATTTCACATTGGTTCATGACGATATTATGGATGATGATGACACTCGTCGTGGACTAAATGCGGTNCACATTGAGTATGGACTGCCAACGGCAATAAATGCCGGCGATGCAATGTTAGCCATTGCCTTTGAAAGATTAGTAGGGGCTAAGGGTCTAGATCACAAGGATGTTGGAGCGATGGTAAATCGTTTGGCTTGGATGGTTAGAAGGGTAAGTGAAGGACAACAATTAGATATTGAGTTTGAAGATAGAATNGCAGTATCTGAAGAAGATTATTTTGAAATGATTGAAGGTAAAACTGCTGTTATGTTTTTGACTTGTGCTGAAGTAGGTTCTCGAATGGCTGGAGCAGATGATGAAACCATTCAATGTATGGCTGATTGGGGTCTAGCAGTAGGGCTATGTTTCCAATTGATGGATGATTTGATCGATGTTCTTTCAGATTCAGATACCTTAGGTAAGCCCGCAGGTTCAGATTTAGCTCAGGGTAAAAGAACGTTAATGGTCATTCATGCTCTTTCTCAAAGTGATTCAAGTGAATTAGACAATCTAAAGGCAGTATTAGGCAAAGGTGAAGATGCAACCCAAGAACAAATAGACTTGGGCTTACTTGCCCTAAATAAAATTGGTTCAGTGGATTATGCTAAGAAAAAAGCTGAGATGTACCACTCTAAGGCCCATNCCTGTTTAGACCGTTTACCGGACTCTCCAGCTATCTTAGCACTGAGAGAACTAACTGATTATCAGTTGAAACGGATTAGTTGATTAGCTCAACAAGATCACCAATGGTAATCGTTCCAGTAACGTTAACAGATGCATACCATCTGGTAAAGTTAGGATTTTTGCGATGAGATATTTTGTTAAATTCCCCGTTGATAAATGAATTTCTTATTGTCTTACANGGCGGTGCATCTTGAGTAACCGTAATCTCTATTTCTCCAATCTTTAAGCACGTACCGACNGCTATGGAACCTATTTCCATTCCTTCTATGAGGATGTTTTCTCCNGTGCTACCNGGGGATATCGGNTGGCTATCAATAGATAATGAGTCTAGTATTTCCTGTTGAAATAAGCAGATTGCCTTATCTTTACCGCCATGGTGTTTCTTATCCGCTTGGTCATCACCTTGGCAACCATTGATGTTGACACTAAGTGACTGAACTGGAGTTTTTGGAACCCCACCGCTAGAGATGTGTAAGCCAGTAACTTTGGCAGACATGTGGCTCAATCAGAATAGTATGATTCTGGGTTTGGATCTGGCTTAAGTCCTTTTCTGGTTCTTATTTCGCCGACAACTTTCTCAAATAATTGAGGTGGTAGTGGTTCAAATCCAAGGTTCTCAGTATTCCAAACCGCTCGTCCTTGTGATGCAGCTCGAATGTCGTTGGAGAAACCAAAGGTTTCAGCAATTGGTATAATCCCTACAACAGTGGTGACTTCTCCATCAGATGGCATATCTTCAATGATACCTCTTCTGTTAGTAACTTCTCTAGTGACTTGTCCAAGCCAGTCATTTGGTACAGAGACAAACGCTTTTTGCATTGGNTCTAGAATAATTGTTCTTGCTCGAACCATTGCACCCTTGATACCATTTCTTACCGCAGGAATGGTTTGAGCTGGTCCACGATGAATCGCGTCTTCGTGCAACTTTGCATCAACTAATCTTACCATCATACCTTGAACAGGTTCATCAGCAATAGGTCCTTTGACGCAGACTTCATTGAATGCTTCAATAATCAATTCACGGGTTTCGTGCAGATTTTGAATACCCTTTGTATCATTGACCAGTACGTTAGTGCCCTTAATTGCGTATATTTTACGCATCAAATCTTTGTCCATTCCGTGTTCACCGAATTTGTTACCAACCTCTTTGGAATCTTTGTTTCGAACAGGTCCGTCACCTAAATCTCCAGCCTTCATTGCTACAACAACATTGTCTGGTAGTGGTTCAATCTCAAAGTAGAATCTATTGTGTCTATTAGGTGATTTACCNTCGAATGGGCGCTTGTGATTATTACCCTGTATACCTTCACGGTAAACCACAATAGGTGGGCTCACACTGACCTTGATATTCTGTTCTTCTTCAATACGATAAACAGTGATTTCCAAGTGTAATTCGCCCATTCCAGCAAGTAGTGCTTCTCCAGTCTCTTGGTTTGTTGTTACTTGTAATGACGCATCTGACTTGGCAAGTGCTCTTAGTGCATCAATGAACTTTGGTAGATCTTTCATACTCTTTGGTTCAACCGCAACTGTAACTACAGGGTCTGAGTAGTGGCGAATCGCTTCGAATGGTGTGAAGTCTTTGTCATGTGATAGTGTGACACCAGCAGCGGCAGATCTAATTCCAGTTAGCGCAGCAATATTTCCTGCTACAACTTTGGGTACGGTGATTCTATCACCGCCAACCATCATGCTAACTTGTTGAACACGTTCTGGCTTGGAAGCGCCAATTGCATAAACGGACTCTCCTTGAGCAATGGCTCCAGAATAAATTCTTCCNACTGCAACTTCACCGGCATGCGGGTCCATCCAGATTTTAGTAATCATCATTGATAGTTCGGCTTCTGGATCACAAGACATCATCGATTTACCGATATCTGATTCTAAATCGCCAGTCCAAATATTTGGTACACGGTATGGTTGAGCCTCGACAGGACCTGGTAGTTTGGTAACAGCCATGTCTAGAAGAACTTCATGAACAGGAGCCTTTGAAGCAAGTGTCTTTTGGTCTTCATTGTTACAGTATTCGAAAATTTCCTTGAACGATATGTTTGATTTGGCCATGTAAGGAACGGTTATTCCCCAGTTGTGGTATGCAGAGCCAAAGGCTACTGTACCATCTCCAACCGAAACTTGCCAGCTTTTCTTAAATTCATCTGGGGCAAATTGCTTGATAAGATTGTTGACTTTCTTGATTGTCTCAGTAAATCTNGCCATCATGTCTTCAGGAGTTACTTGAAGTTCGTTGATGAGTCGGTCAACTTTATTGATGAAAAGTACCGGCTTTACCTTCTCTTTGAGTGCTTGCCTAACTACAGTTTCAGTCTGTGGCATTGGTCCTTCAACAGCACATGCTAGGATGAAACATCCATCGACAGCACGCATTGCTCTTGTTACGTCCCCACCAAAGTCAACGTGACCTGGGGTGTCGATTAGATTGATCAAATAGTCAGTGCCTTCGACCTCGTGAACCATTGACGCAGAAGCTGCGTTGATGGTAATTCCACGCGCTGATTCTTGTTCGTCAAAATCCAAAACACGGGCAGCACCTGCTAATTCTGATGACATCATTCCTGCACCAGCGATAAGGTTGTCAGACAAAGTTGTCTTCCCGTGGTCAATGTGTGCAGCAATACATAGATTACGAATCTGAGGTAGTATATGCATAACTTCTGTTGCTTTCTTGATATTGTCTTCTTTTCGGCCCATGTGTTCACCACTTCTCGATGTACCGACCCACTAAAAAGGGGTTCTTAAGCACCTCGGATGTAGTTGAAGATTTAATCATCTGTTTATAGTTCACCAAATGCCGTTAGATATAGCGGGATAGTTGGTTAAATCTTGGGAAAAAAAATAGCAATGACCCCAAATAATTTGGTCATCACCGTACTTTGCAGGGATGATTTTTCTGGCATAATATGGTGGGGTTAAGTCAGCCCCCTCGATTCGGTCTAATTCTATTAAATCGTTTTTCAGGTCGTCGCTAAAATATATCTCGCACAAGATTTCATTATTTCCATCCACTAAAGCAGGATATTGTCCTAAATCATACAATTCACCTAAAATTGTGCCATCTGAAATATATCTGCCAGGCATTATACTCTCTCGACTGTTATTCCTCTTCAATGTCCCATACACAATAATATAGCCTTGATTATTATTCTCNTCATTGCTTTTCGCTTTGGCTATGTCAGTAGTTGGCATACCTCTGTGGCTTAATCCACCAACAACTAATCCGTGATATTTATCTGTGGGATTAAAAAATCTATCATCAGAATACTTTACTGAAATATAAGTTAAAGCTTCTATTATATCACCAGTTTCGGCAATTACTTTTACCATCTTCCGGCCGTAATGTTTTGGATACCCTTCCTTGTCATCTAAGATTTCGAGACATTCTTGATCAACGATAAATAAACTTCCATATACTCCGTTTAAATCAATATCCGCCTCTCGTAAATTAGCAGCACCGCCATTTCGGCCTGTAGAATAATGACTGTAATTGGTCACGTAACCTGGCAAAAATGCTCGACAGTGCTCAACCAGTCCACTAGCTTGGTGGTTATTATCAATACACCACTGTTTCCAATCATCTAAGTCTAGATTGGAACCGTAGGCGAAGTAATAGTTCATAGTTGGACAATAACTAACACCTACATAAATCCAGTAGGTCTGGGGAACGGTAATGAATCATCGAGCGGATGATGCAATTCTTTCTAGTTCTTCTTTTTTAGATACTGCATATGAGGTTACGTCCCCTGCAGATGCTTTGTTCAACTCGTTGATGATGCAATTAGTAAGAGTTCTCTTGGACTTGTGAGTTCCTTGTTGTGCCCCCTTTGCTAGGTTTCTTAGCGCAACATCAAGCCTTCTAGATGGTGATGAGTCTACAGCCTTTGGTTGTGAGACAGCACCGAATTTAATCCTAGTAATTTCTTCCATTGGCGCACCGTTACAGATTGCATCAACGAAGGTTTGTAGTGGATTATTACCTGACTTTTCTGCAATATTATCTAGAGCAGCCTCAAATGCTTTCATGGCTCCTTGTTTCTTGCCAGTATATGGCCCAGTTCTCATCAGTTTGTTGATATATCTTTCAACTACCGATAACTTAGCTTTGCCAAACCATGCATTTGCGTGTCTTCCGCCAGTATGAGGAACACCCACAGTTGTCAGGTTGATATATGGTGCAAGTCCCGGATCCTTACAAGTTACTTCAGAAGCATCCCACTTGCCAAAGACAAGTGTACCAATCCCGGCAATCGGCTTAATTTCTTCCTGTACTGGGGCGGTTTCTTCAACAACTTCTGCTTCTGACAAATAATCACCTCATCTAATTGGCTTTTCTTTTCTGCCACGTACCATTTCGTTCAAAGATACGCCGTTAACTTGAATCACTTTGTATCTGACTCCGGGTATGTCTCCGTACGAACGGCCCATGCGTCCACCGATACCTTCAACCATAACTTCATCGTGTTCGTCAATGAAGTTAATTGCACCATCTCCTGGAGCAAATGCGGTTAGTTTGTTACCGTTTTTAATTAGTGAAATTTTGACTGCTTTTCTAATTCCAGAGTTAGGTTGTTTGGCTTCAATGCCAACCTTTTCTATGACGATGCCCTTGGCTTGTGTTGAACCAGCAAGCGGGTCATGTTTGGCTCTAGACTTGAGCATACGCTTCTTGTATCTACGGTCAGACCAACGGAATTTTTGTCGGTCTTTTGCCATCTTTGCACCGGCGAATAATCCTCTACCCATCATAATCACCTCATTGAAGCAATTCGCCGACTTGAAGCCCCTATTTAACAACGACCCTTGAGAAGTAATTTTTCGATGGACTGATTATCATAATTCAAGCGTTATTTCCCATGGTTTTATGACATTCAGTATGAAAGGTTAAGCCATTGGTTCATTTGGGTATAATATGGCCTTCAGAGACCATCTTGCTGCGGCAGAAAAAATATCACAACCAATCAGCCTGATTCACGGTATGTGGGAGTATTCTAGAAGTCGGAATAACCCTATGTTATTGTTTGAAAATATTACAGAAACACCCGGCCACAGAGCAGCAGTTAATTTGCTTACTCGGGAAAGATTGTGTGCAGCCATTGGAATTACCCCAGAAGAATATATNGACACATTGGCTTGGGCTATGGAAAACCCCTCTACACCTGTCCTGATAGACCCATCCAAGTCTGAATGTTTTGAAAATCAACANACTAAAGTAAACCTACTTNAAATACCAATCCCTCATCACTGGCCTCAAGATCGAGGCCGCTATTCATCTGCTAGCGTCATAATTGCTGAATATGACGGAATTAGGAATATGTCATTTCACCGTCAATTCTTGCGCGATGAGAACCACACGGTTGTTCGTTTAGTGCCCAGGCATCTAAGGACTATGATGACAACTGCAAGAGCAAATGGTGATACTGTCAACATAGCAGTTGTTAATGCTCCTGACCCAGTTGTTTTGTTAGCAGCAGCAATGTCATTTGATGAAAATATCGATGAATTAACTATCGCAGCCGCATTACACGAAAAATTGTATAATAAGCCACTAAAACTCACTACAATGCCCAATGGCGTGGTAGTTCCGGCTGAATCGGAATATGTGTTTTGGGGTAATATCACTCTTGAAAATGACGATGAGGGTCCATATGTGGACATAACTGGAACCTTAGATGATGTTAGACAAGAACCAGTGATTGAATTTGCCGGGCTCGTTCATAGAAATGACCCAATATTCCATGCACTTATTCCTGGCGAGGCTGAGCACAAAACTTTGATGGGTCTTCCAAGGTCTCCAACTATCAAAGATGCAGTTTCGAAAGTTTGTGAGTGCCTCGATGTACACATGACTGAAGGCGGCTGTGGGTGGCTTGCTGCTGTAGTTAAAATCCGTAAAAATAATCCTGATGACGCAATTAAAGCCATTGAGGCAGCTTTGGCTGGACATCGCAGTATGAAGATGGTAACTGTTGTTGATGAAGATATCGATATTGCTGACCCTGTTCGAGTTGAATGGGCGATGGTTACCAGGTGGCAACCTGACCGAGATACGGTAATTTTATCAAACCAAAAGGGTAGTTCTCTAGATCCATCACGGTATGAGGACGGTACTACTTCGAAAGTTGGATTTGACGCAACAATTGCTTTTGATGCTGATAAATCTGGATTCATGTCTGTTCAATGAGGTGTTTAATTGGAAGGTGACAGTAGCGATCTGTTGCAACATCCAAGGCGTAATCTAGGAAATCGATATAGGTCGCAGGCTAGAAAATTTGCGANATTAGCTTCAATCGATGATACCAGATTTTCCGACAATATTTCTTGGGCTGAGCAAAGTGCACGACAAGCTATTTTGTATGATTTTACGGAAGAAGAAAATTGGCGCTGTTTGGCTGACATCAAAGTAATTCTTGGAGACGCTGAAGGGCTTAGTTCAGTTTTGGAAGATGTTTTTTCAATTTTAGGCAGAGATCCNGAACAGGTTGATCAATTAATTGGAATAGATTTCTTAACCTTAGGTCTTGAGCTATTGGAGGCTGCCTTTGCTAGAGACCCTCTTAATCCGGATGTTTGGTGGGAAAGAATCAATTCTCAAGAAATCGAATCTGAAAGCCTTGAATCATTTGTTGAAAGGTGTGGTCGATTAGACTTTAGGGATCAGCGAGCAAATATCATATTTGGGCGCAGAATAGAGCGTATTAGAGATTCTGGACAGATTGATTTATTCATTATTTTAGCCAGGAATTTATTGGCTCACAGACCGCAAAACCATGAACTTTGGATGGAACTTGGTAGGCTTTATGAGCGAAGAAGTGAAGCTGAAGAGGCTTGGATTTGCTATGACCATGTACAAAATCTTCGTGCNCATCAATCCCCTAGAGATGACTTCATGCACCGTTTGCATTCACGTATGGATGGTGGCGATAAACAGCAATGGACAAAACCGCCAGTATCTAAGCGTCAAGAATTTTTAGATCAAATGGTTGTTTTGGCAGGTAGAGTTTCTGAACCTGCTATTACATACCAGAATGATGAACTATCTGCGCAAATCGAAAACAAGGATGAACAAAAATTAGTCCAACTAATTCAACAAAGCAATTTCTCAGAAGCATTTTTTGTTGCTAGAAGACTAGTNGCCTCGGGTGAAGAGTGGGCTTTAGAATACTTAGAACAAGCAAAGCAAGGTTTGGATTAGTATGCTTCCAANATTTGTCTTAGCTTGGATNACTTCTTCGTCAGAAAATAATCCCTCTTTAGAAAATGGTGGGCACGTAGTTTTTGTCAAACACCCTACAAGAGGCTGGGAAATACCGGGTGGTCACTTGGAGCCGGGAGAATCTCCTGAGCAAGCTCTGGTTAGAGAGGTATTAGAGGAAACAGGACTCGAGGTTTCCATTGTTGGATGGAATAAAGAATACTATCAAAATGGTTGGGTAGCAAATGCTGTGACCACAGAAAAACCACATCAGCATAATTGGCAAGTAAATGATTCCAAGGTTGAAGAAATTAGGTGGTGGGCCTCTGTTCCTCCGGTTATCACCTGGACAAAGCAAGAATTCATCGATTTAGATGATTGGTATACTAATCAATGAGGGTTAAGATAGACAATCTATCGGCCCAAATTTTAGTGTGTTTTGGGTCGTCATAGCATACTTGAATCATTGCCGCCAATGTGGCGTCTTCAACTGCATCAGGTTCAGCAAACAGGTCGGAAAATTGTGCCAATTTTTCTAGATTCTTAGCNATACTTACCATGGCTCGTAAATCTGGTCGATGTTCACCGGAATTCGATTTCGGGAGGTTATTATAACACCAATCAAAAACTCCGTCGATATCTTTTGGATGTACTAATAGTGTAGGATCATCTTGTTCAACAGTTCTAGGTTTGGCATTATCTACCTGTGACTCAAAACGTTCAGCAGAATCATCAATACAATCTAATGAAAGTTCGATGAATAATGTTCCAGCCTCGATTGCCATGTTTATCTGGAACGCTCTAATTGCATGTCCATGGGCATTCCATGCATGTCTTGCTGCATCGAACATATGTCCAAGTGAGGCTCTTATTCTTGATGCACCCAGCCTAGATATGGCGATGGTTTCCTGGGCATGTTCACCTGTTCTGGTTATTTCAGCGTAAACATGCAGTGCCATTAGAGGCGCACCTGTTGATAATAACAAAGCGGCTTTATTTAGTAATGATAAATCATGATCCCTACTTGCCTTGGCAACAGATTTAAGTCGCAACTCAGCCCATTCAAGGTCATCTTTAGCCCCTTCAATATCACCATTTTCAAATCGTGTTAATCCCCTNTCCATNCGAAGTCNGCCTTCTANTTTTAAATCACGAGTTTCAGGGTNTTTNGCNATAGCAATNGCATCATTAATTGCTTGTTCAAGCATANTATCACCAAGCATTCTNCTNCTNACNAGNCCAATNGTNGCTTGTTCTGCGGGAGTTAATTGTTCATTTACTATGTCAAATAGTTCAGCGGCATCTAAAAATAATGCTGCTTCAGAAATCATTAACCAGGATTCCAATTCCATTTCAGTTTTCCATTCTTCTAAGACTAAAATGCCAACAGGCCCTTGTTCTCGCCACCTAGAAATAAATTTACCCGGTGTATTAGGTACGTCAATTTGCGTCATGATTATTCACTATTCCTCTCTAATTTAGCAATGTGGGCAATGAAGGAACTTTCAGCAGTTATTCTATCGGTAGAGCCAGTCCAGCCAGCAGCGCCATCATGTCCGCCACCTTCTCCGCCAATTTGCTGGGCGATTGATTGCATTATATTGCCTAAACTTAACCCCTCTGAAGTAGCATGTTTTGAAGCCCTGGCGGTAAGTCTTGTTTCACCATCCTTGTTCCTGCTAACCAAACTGATGTCTGGACCTAAACCTAGCAGGAGAGATGCTAATCTTCCTTCTAATGTCCCACAATAAGAGTGGATTATACTCCAGTCGCCAGAATTAGTAGATTTTGCTCTTTGCATACCTCTAAGCAAACTACCCCGTTCACTGGAATTAATCTTGGAAGTTTCCAGCCACTCGACAAATTTTGCATAGTCTATATCAGACCCGTTTAGAATTAACGCAGCTGTGTTGAATGAGTCCTTACTAGAGTGCTTAAATCTACCACTATCAGTAATTAGTCCAGCCAATAACAATTTTCTTACAGGTTCTGTAAGACTACCAGGGGAGTGCTTAGCCAAATATTGGGCAACAATTTCAGTGGTGGCTGAAACAGGTAATTTGACAGATAAATCTGACTTCGATAAATCCCAGTCATCAGTCCTGTGATGATCTAATACGCATTTGGGAATGTCATCAGGTAAATCAATACCAACTTGGTTTGGTGCTGCGGCATCGACAATTATGATACCACCCAAGTTGTTTGGTAAATCCATCAATCCATTGGATAGTTTTCTAAACGGCGCAGATAATTGTTGACAAACCTTTTTCGAAACCCGACCTAGGTGAAGTCCACAAGCCATCATGTTAGGGTTTGATGCTGCTAATGCTATTGCAGAACCTACTGTGTCCATGTCGCCGTTCATCCCAGTTAACACAGGCACTGCTCCACGTTTACATGCTTCAGATATCCAGTCATCCAGCTTGGCCAGTTGCCTGGTTACCTCGATATCTTCATGACTCAATTAGATCCCTCTAGAACCTTTTTTAGTTCTTCATAAGAATTAACTAAATCAACTTCACGGGTTTGTAATCTCTCTAGGTGTTCAGTCAATGTACTGACATCTTTGTTGAGGACTTCGATTAGCGACTTTCTATCAGCAACCTCGATTAAGATTCCGCCAAGTTGCTGATGTAATGAAAGTTCAGGAGGTTGGTTCGTAACCGCTTCTGAAGTTGCTTTTAGTTCCATAATTTGAGCATTTAGACTTGCCATTTGTTGCCTAACTGATTGAATTTCAGAGACAACTATCTGGAATTGTTCCATGTCACTCATATGCTCACCATTCGGTCTCAAGCGTTACTGGTTGATGAATCCTCGGTATGGTCCAATCCATCTAATACTGCCATTAATGAATCAACCGCAATTAATCCGCGTATTCTTGTATTCCACATGGCGCGCAAATCCTTGGCCTTTTGTTCAATAATTTCAATGGAAAAAGAATTCTCATGGTTAATTATCTCACAATCAGTAATCATAGCTGCTTGCAGAGAGGATGTGTTATCACTGGAATTAGATTGAACCTGTAAGGTTATTTTCCATTTGGCGGACATATAGGTCCTCCAAATTGATCATTCTTCTTCGGATTCTACAAGACTTCTTTCGTAGTCCATTGCAGCTTGTTGAGCGATGAATGCCATATCAGCAGTAGTTGCGCCTTCAACAGATCTTCTTAGAATTCTACTATTAGCATCAGATGCTCTGGTAAATGGTTCCCAAGCACCGCCAGCGAATGTGTAATCGCATTTGTTACAGTGCCAAATACCCACAGACTTTCTGGTGACTTTCTTGTATTGGCAAACCGGACAGGTATATTTCCTGCTTTTCTTGGCCATGGCAGAACCAGCGTTTCTTCTTACCGATACACCATATCTTGCGCCAAATTTGGCGGTTGCTCCTGCTTTTTGGGTTCTCTTAGCCAATCAGTTCGCCTCCTTTTCTGCTACAACTTTTCTTAGTTCGCCGCACTTGATTTGCGCCACCTTGAATATCTCTGCGAATTCTGCGGGTGTGAATACCCCTCTTAACCCCTTTTGTAGTGAGTGAAGATGTCCTTCATCACCAATTGTGATGTGAATTCGCTCGTCTCCGCCCAATTCTTCCTCTTCACAAGGGTCGTAAATATAGCGGCCACCAACTCTAGTGAACGAAGCCATAATCGGGGTGCCGTTAACAGGAAGTGTGTAATCTTCACCAACATCAAATCGTTCTGCCGGAACTACTGCTGTTCTAAGCGCCGCTATTGCGGCAAGTCCACAAGCATCGAAAATATTACCACCGTCNGAAAGAACGTGAATGTCTATCATTACTCCCCAAACTTTCTCGCCAGGAATTATGCACAGGCTGTTCATGTCAATACATCCAGATTCCCTGATGCCTCTATCAACTACTCTACCTAGTTCGATAGATTGCGGTGATGGAGGTCCAGGTTCGTATTTTCTGTGCGCTACTGGTCTAAGTTCTGCACCGCACATNAGTGAACCCTCTGCAGGTCGGTCTGGCCACGGTGTTCTAATTTCGAATTTAACTCCAGCATAAACAACAGTCTTACCCATGGTTACTTTTGCTGAGCCTTCAGCATTGTACAGACAGTCTGTTTCTAAGGTGAAATCTCGTCCTTCAAATCTGTCTCTACCATCAATTCTAGCATCTTGTTCGGCTAATCTTGCAACTTCTTGACGCAGCAAGTTTGGTACTAGTTGAACCATCAGTTCTCACTCTCCTCGTATCGTGCTCTTAAAGCTTCAACCATAATCTCGTGAATTTCTCCAGCGGCTTTGAAATTGTATTCCATTGCTAGGTCATATTCTTCTGGTGATAAATCACCATCCATTTGTAAGAAAGCAATTTCTCCAGTATTTGGTAGAATTCCTACAGGAAGGTCTGCCTGTCCATAATTATCTTCTGCTTTGTCCAAATCTAGTACGACAGTCCCTTCGATCTTACCAGATGCAACACCAACAATCATGTCGCGCATTGGGATTCCTGCATCAGCAAGAGCGACAGATGCGGCGGTTATTCCTGCACATCTGGTTCCTGCTTCAGCGGCTAGTATCTCTATTTCTACGCGGATTTTAGCACGTGGATAGCGTTCTACCAAAACTACTGATTCTAGTGATTCAGCAGTAACTTTAGAAATTTCTCTAGATCTTCTATTAAATCCAGGTCTAATTCTATCGCTGGTGGAAAATGGTGCCATGTTGTATCTAACATCAATAACAGCTCTATCTTGGCGTTGAATTTTTCTTGGGTGTGCTTCCATNGGTCCATAAACTGCTGCTACTGCAACGTTTAGTCCATGGGTTACCATTGCAGAACCATCTGCTGCTGGTAAAATCCCCGCTTGGATTGAAACAGGTCGCATCTCATCGACCTTTCGTCCGTCTAATCTTAGTCCATCTTCTCGTAATAATTGTACATCTCCGTATCCGCCCATTAAGCATCACCTTTTTTATTGAATTTTTTCTCGTGTTTTTTCATTGCAGAATCAAATGAAGATTTATGTCCATGTTGTTTTGCAATATCTAGTGCTTCTCTTACCCAGTCAATGCCATTTTCATGCCCATCGACCCAAACTCTGCCGTTTTCACCAACAATGATTCTACAATCGCTGGTTTCTTTCATACGGTCTAAGTTTGNATTTGCTTCACCACGGATTCTATCCAAGTGGTTTACTGGTACATCAATTACAGCACCTTGTGATAATCTTCTAAGTCCAACGCCTTTCATAGTTAGTACTACGTTATGACATTCATCGACTTCTTGAACTCTGGCAAGAGAACTGTCTCCAACATCCATGTGTTGTCTTGCTTGACCATATTCAACTTTCCATGGCGCTAGTGACATAGGAAGTAATCCTTGAAATGAACCGTTAATATCCATAAACCATAGATTATTTCTAACCTCTGCAACATTGCCGATTACTAAATCTCCTGAACGGGGTATGTATGGGCTATTGATTGGGTCAACCGATATGGTTCCGTTATTTTCTCGGACCCAACCGAGTTTAGTTGCTATAATTTCGTCGTTGTGGACGATTGCGCCACTTCCGACACGCATCCCGGTCAATGACCCAATGGTCATTCCCGGGGTCACTAGGCGCTGCTCGGCGCCGCTAAGACCTTGGGACATTTCTTTCTCTCCGANCCNGCGACTGGCCAACCCATGATAAACTCAACCCTTAGNGAACGGTAATTGCAATCACATTTCTTTAACTTCAGTTTGCGAAGAGACTTTCATTATTTGACCGATAATTTCACCTTTCATTCCAGCAGGTATTTCGATTACACAAGCCCANGTTCCATCTTCTAGCCAGCCATCTTTGACGTGATAATTACGCAGAGCTCTCATTGCACCACCATAGGCAGAACCGGGCACTTTGAAAGCCAGCCTCATTGTCTCAAAAGACAACGGGATTAGCACCTTTAATTTATCAACAGCATCTTTAATCTGNAATTCCAACTTTTTGAACGGGTCTACCGAATAGCGGGATTCTTCTAGAGCTAATTCAATCCTAGTGACTGGATGTGGACTTTTTGTTTTTGGATCAACAGCCTGGCTGTGTATGTGGTGAATAATTTTCTGGCGCATTTTTTCAACAATTGCTTTGCGCTGATTNGTGGTTAATTGGATACTACCTTTGTTTAGAATTGTCTTAGCAATTTCCAAAATATCTTGGGTGCCGAAGGTATTGTCTATTGCTTCCTCTGTTGGCCGCTCTCCACCTCTCGCATCATGAAAAACTTCATCCATGGCTAGAAAGTCATCTATATTTACTGAGTCAGGGTTATTTTTGAAGTCGTCAACCATTTCAGGGTCAACTAGTAATTCGTAGCGTTTGCCACCTTTTTCCATCCTTGCTAGCACTGAGTTATCTAGGCTGACCATGTATCTCCCTCATGTTGTCCATGAGGAAGGTGCCCCTTCATNTTGACGGTTACTCTTCAAGTGGTTTTAGGCGGTCAATTTGCTTATTTACATCATCTCTATCGAGGAATCTGTAGCCAGATGAGTCAATCACTGCTACTTCTACTGCATCACGATTTAATTCTGCATCATTGGCATTTCTTAATGCTTCTAGGCCTAATTTCATAGCTGCATTTAGGGTTAGGGTATCTTTCCAGTTCTTTTCGAAATATTCGATTACCGTATTTCTTCCGCTACCAATTGCTCCAGCATGATATGATTGATATGCACCGCTTGGGTCTGTTTCAAACAGGTGGATTCCGTTATCATCTACTCCACCGATTAACAATGCGGTTCCAAATGGTCTTGAACCACCATATTGAGTGAATGATTGCTTAAAATCACATATTTTCTTTACCAGAACGTCGACTGGAACTGTAGCCCCGTATGTGATTCTGTTGACTTGAGCCTCAACCCTTGAGCGAGCGACTAGTTGCCTTGCATCTGCCATCAATCCAGATGTTGCAACACCAACATGGTTGTCAATTTTGAACATTTTTTCGATAGATTCAGGGATAATTAATCGACTGATGATTCTTTTGTCACAAACTAAAACTACGCCATCTTTGAATTTTAGTCCGGCCGTAGTCGTACCACGTTTTACTGATTCTCTTGCGTATTCAACTTGGAATAATCTTCCGTCAGGGCTGAATGTCGTGATTCCATGATCATATCCTCTTCCACTTGGTTGCATCTTCTCACCTATCTATTCCTCGAGCCGACACTTTATGAGCATGAGGGTTACTTAGCCCTGTGTCTAGTCGAAGTAATAGGCCATTTTCTGCGACCCATATAACCCCTACGAATAGATAATCAATTTCATCAGTAGTTAGTTTCTGGAATGTAATATGCGAGTAGCAATTCTGTCATCAGGTGGTAAGGATTCTTCTGCGGCATGGTGGTGGGCAACTTGTCGAGGTTGGGAGGTTACTCACCTAGTGACGATGATTGTTGAAGGTAATGATTCAATGATGTTTCAGATTCCAGGAACAGAAATAGTCGGTCATCAAGCAAAATTATCTGGCACGACATGGGTGCCAATTAAAACTCAAGGAAT
>PBTA01000011.1 GCA_002726395.1 Methanobacteriota archaeon
TTTTTCACCTGGAATATCCAGCTTGCCGTCTAATCGTTTTCTTTTTGTAGACATTACTGGCCCTTGCTTATTTCTCTGTATTTTGCCAGATCGACGTTTAATCTTACTAGATTCATATGTTTCTAAATCTTCATCTAGAGTAAACGCGCTTCGTTTGTTTGGACTTTTATCATCTTGCCCCATCATCAAATTTGATTCTTCTTCGTAATACAAACTATTACTTGAGGTCATTACAGGTTCCGGTTTGGTCATTAATCCTGCCACTTCTGTGATATCAGCATAATCTTCATTTATTTCCAATTCTTGATTTGTTTCATATTCTTCCTCTTCTTCATTTTCTGAAAAGTCCATAACGTCTAGAATTGTCGAATTTAGGTTATTTCTTCTAATTATCAACCAAACCGATAATATGCTGGCAATTATTATCACGAATATGATTGTGATATTTTCTCCGACTTTAATTAAAATTGAATCAATTTTATTATCGTTTTCTTCTATAGAGGAATAATTAATCAACGGATTATTTCCATAATTATACCAAACATTAGATTGAGTTAAACCATCTTGCATTATTTGAGTTATGTATACTGGGTGGTTCTCAACAAGGTGGGTTATCGAAGATCCAGCAACAGATATCTGGTCAACTATCTCTATACTAACAGGGAGTGAAGCATTTGGTATGATGTCAAAAGTGGTTTTGAAGGTAAATTTTATTTGTTCTTTATCATCCCATTTCGTTAAGGATAATCCTTGAATAATCTGACACTCGATTGAGCCATTAGTTATCTGCCCGATAGAAAGTTCGATAGATGAACGCAACTTTGTGATGTAATCATTTTTATCCATGTTGTGGCAAATCGCAGTTTCAATCAAATTAGTTTCTTCATAACTAATCTGTTGGTCTGAAATGATTGAGCGTCTAGACAAATTCCTGAAGGTATATGTGTCCATTGCATTCATTGTGTAGATGTCATTAATCACTAGTGTGTCTCCAACGATTTGGATTTGATAAGATCTCAATGTGTTAAGGTCGGGACTTCTACTACAATCAGTTTCAGTCTGGCAATTAAAATCCCAATCATCTAAATGTGAATCACCATCATCGTCATTGTCCAATACGTCTGGAATGTTGTCGCCGTCTAAATCAGAACCTACAGAACCAAAACCTTCAGCTATTGTAGGTGTCCCGTACGCCGCAATATGATTTGAGTCAGTGGCAACAAATAATTTTGATATCACTCCTTGGTCTTCAATTATGCCAAAATCAAGTGATTTATGCATTAAACGTACGGATGATATTTCTTCAAATGTCGACCCATCAAGAACTTTCAATTCAGGATTATTGTCTGATTCAAGAACAAATATCCTATCGGAATTAACGGACCATCTTATTTCATGGGAATCGCCTAAATCTAAACTTTGCAATTCAGAGCCACTCAGAGAAAAAGTGTGTAAATTACCGCTTGAAGTTACGATTGCTAACTTATCATCTGACTGACTAAAGTCACATCCTGTGACTTCTTCATTAACATCAAAACTAACTTCTTGATATTCCCCCTGACTATCCCAAATATTAATTCTGCCAAGTTCATCTGCAGTCATGATATAATTACCTGACTTGGAGTATTTTACGCACGTCATGTCTGAAACGTGTTGTCCCATCAGTTGAGAGGTTATTGTCATATTTTCTAATTGGTATATATTTGCGCCGTTGTTCATATTAGGTGCGATTATATATTCACTGTTTGGCGACCAATCAATGTTGCTTTTACGGTCATTTCCATTTCCCTTTTCCGATTTAATCTCTCCAGTTTGTAAGTTCATTACCTGAATGGAATCATGTTGGTTTCTAAGATTTATAGCAAGATAATTCTCATCCGGAGAAATTTGAATATCATAAATATCTCCGGTAAAAGTTGAAGAATTTAAAAATTCTAGAGTATCTAAATCATGGAATTCTAAGGTTTTACTGTAGGAACTAGCAATTATATTGCGTTCGCTACTAATTGTCACTGATTTAGTATCAGCACTGCTAGAATCAGCATGAGTGACTCCGATAAAATTGATGCCAGAAGAATTAGATGATACGCACGGTGCCATTAATGAAATGAGTAAAGTGCATATTATTGCGCCAAAATACCTAGGTTTCATCGGATTCAAATATTCCTAATTTTTGAACTACTTGAACATATAGCCGAAAGATAATTTCATTGTGCGATTTCGGTAGTTTGTTGTTATCTTCAAACGGATGGTTATTGAAGGACTTGATTTTGGGAGTTATATGCAGAGCATATTAGACCGAGATGAAAACGGTGATTATTTAGTTAGAATCGGCCACTCTCCCGACCCAGATGATGCTTTTATGTTTCATGCAATGACTAACGGAAAATTCGCCACCCCAGGTTACAAATTTGTCCATGAATTGCAAGATATAGAAACTTTAAACCATCGTGCAATGAATCAGGAATTAGAAGTTTCTGCAGTCTCCATTCATGCATTTCCAGAAATTTCACACCATTACAGCCTCATGAATTGTGGAGCATCAATGGGCGAAGGTTATGGGCCGATGGTAGTAGCAAAGGCTGGAGTTTCGATGGAGGATGCTAAAAACTCAACAATTGCTGTNCCTGGAATGAAAACTAGCGCTTACCTTGGTTTGAGGTTAGCATGGGGTGATGTAAATGTTGCAGTTGTTCCGTTTGATGAAATAATACCCCGTATACTCGACGGAACCTACCTTTCTGGATTAATTATCCATGAGGGACAATTGACTTATGTCGACCATGATCTAGATGTTCTAATTGACGTTGGCAAGTGGTGGAATAGTACTACTGATAACTACCCAATGCCTTTGGGTGGAAATGTTGTTAGGAAAGATCTCGGAGAAAAAATGATGAAAGACATCACCCTATATACCAAGATGAGTATCGAATATGCGATTGAAAATCCAGATGAGGCATTGGAATTTGCCAAGAAATGGGGCCGAGGTATAGATGACGCTACTAACCAAAAATTTGTCAGCATGTATGTTAATGACAGAACAATCGACTATCGTCAAGACGGAAGAGATTCAATAAAACTGTTCTTACAAGAAGGACAGAAAATTGGNTTAATTGACCAANAATTTGATACTAACAGTATTGAGTTTATTGGGGCGGTTTGATGGTAAGGCAACCAACAGTAAGCCAATATTATTCGTTTAACTCAGGTTACCAACAAATTAACGCACGCAAATTAAAGTAGAACAAGGTTGTTATTTACTAACTAGATTAGGTGAAATCAAAAGAATATAAGATGATAGATTGCTGAGTCAAATTCAATAACTACAATAATTACCAAGCAGCAGGGAGTAATATGCCACACGACAATATCCAACTAGCGCAGGCACCGAATGGAGAGATTGGTCCACGGTGTAAAAAATGTGGTGTCAGAATGACATTTGGTGCTGCAATGGTGATTAACAATAACTACTATTGTTGGGAATGTTATGTTGAAGTGACTGGTGCCGAATCATCTACAAAAGTAGTCGAAGCTGAGAAGAAATTCTGGATGACTAGTGAATGAAATTATGGTGTGATGATGTTTTCTACTGGATGGGCAAGGTTTGCTCATAAATTCACCAACTATTACAGAAATTCACCGCTTTGGGCTCCACCTAGGATAAAGTACCGGGAATGGATGTTTATTCCTTTTGGCAACTCCCCACCGATTAGACACAAGGGATTTTCTGATACGGAAGCAGTTAGAAATTTTATTACCCAAAGGCCAATGCATTCATGCTTTTATTCAACTGCTTATTGGGAAAAACCATACATGATGAAAATGGTTGAAAAGGAATGGATCGGTGCTGACTTAATCTTCGATCTTGATGGTGACCATTTACCAGGTGTTACCGATAGGGATTTTCCTGCAATGTTAGAAGTCATTCAAGAACAAGCATGGACATTATGGAATGACTACTTGGAGCCTGAATTAGGATTTGAAGAAAAATATTTACAAGTCACTTTTTCAGGGCATAGAGGATTTCACCTTCATTACCGAGACCCATCATTATTTCATTTAGATTCCGAAGCGCGAAGGGAAATCGTTTCTCACATCAGGGGCGAAGATGTGGACGTCAAAGGAAGTTTGGCTAGATTCCATTTAGGTGACCGAACAGGTTGGGCCAATCGGATTAATAGAGGAATGGAATCAGTTGTAGAAAAACTTCAAGACATTGCCAACAAAGAAAAGGGCTACACAGCAATACTTGATGAATTACATGATGGTTTAAAATCTCAAGCAAGACGAGAAAACAGGTCAAGTTCAAAAGGTAAAACCTCAATTCAAAATTTGGGGAAACTTTTGACCAATCAGCAGCGAGCAGATAACCTACTTGCGGGTAATTTTGGGGTACTCAATAAACATGATTCTTTGTTCCTTGATCTTCTAAAAACCGATACATCCGTAGTATTGTCCAACGCAGGTGAAGCAGATGAGGTGGTTACAATAGATGTCAGAAGGCAGATAAGGTGGCCCACTTCTCTACATGGGAAATCCGGAATGAGAGTTACTGAGTTCCCACTGAATAGACTAGACCCCGATAAATCAAATAGTTTTGATCCACTTTATGAGGCAGTTGCTCTAGGAACAGACAAAAATCTACAGGTCGAAATTATCCAAGAAGATTGCCGTTTCAAATTCTTTGATGAAGAATGGTCACCAAATTTAGGTGATGTGCTAGATATTAGTGATGCAGCAGCGACATTTTTAGTTCTCAAAGGATGGGGAAGAATAGCATCTCCTTAAGTGTTGTAAATTATCCTAATATTGAGGTTTTTTTAGGTAAGGTTCAATACTATACTGCTCTCCCTTGGGGGTAGGTGAGGTCATGGGGTTCAGGAAGAACAAGAAAAAATCCGCTCCGGAGCAACCTAACCTAGCCCTGCCTCCAGCACCACTGCCACCAATGCCTGGGATGCCGTTACCACTTCCTAATGCAACGTCTATGCCTCCTCTTCCAACACCTGCTATGCCCGCAGTACCTGAACCAAAGCAAACAGATGAAACTGCTCAAGAAACCCAAGATAAAGAAGATGATTATAATGAACTTTGGGCAAAAAAGTCCAACAAACCATTACCGCAAATTTACGGTCACATAGACCGGATTTCATCTGGTGAAGCTGGCTCGTTGTTAGATAGATATGCAGATCGCTTCGGCCATGCATTAGACCGCGATATTATTGTGTTAAGAAAACAACAACATGACGATAAAATCGCACAAGTCAGAGATGCACCAGTTGTTGAATTGCTTGAAGATGATGTGGACGAACTGTCACTGGGTGAGCAATTAAGCCAGACCGAAGATGCGATTAGAACATTGAAACCAGGATATCAGCAAGCTAAATCAGATGGTGATGCCGATCTTTTAGCAGAATTAAAACCACAATTGGAATTACTACTAAAGGAAAGAAAGCAACTGCAATCCGCTATATCTGAGGCTACTTTAGAAGAATCAACCACAACGCCTATCGCTGATTCAACACCGGTAATTGCTCAAGAATCTACCGAAGAAGACTTATTTGTTACATTTGTAGCAATTGTTGATGAATTGCTAGGCTCTAATTTACCGGCAAATGTTGTTGAGACCTTTGTCGGATCAGATGACTTCTCAGTATACCAAACAGTTGGTAGTGACCCGCATGCTGCAGACGAAGATTTAAGGTCGCTATTTTTCAATATTGTAGATGGACAACTTGGTAATATGGACTCAGAATCAATTGAAACCTTTGTTGGTTCTGCTGATTTTAAAATTTATAGCGCTATCGGAGAATTGTATCAGTGAGGATGATAATATGGGACTATTAGATAAAGCAGGCGGAGCAAGCGAATCCAAACCAAAAGCCAAAGCAGTTGCAAAAGCAAAGCCAGTGGCAAAGGCAGTTGCCAAGGCTAAGACCGTGGCCAAAGCAGTTGAGAAAGTGGCAGAACCAGTGGCAGTAGCACAACCAAAAGCCAAGAAGGCAAAGAAAGCCAAGAAAGAAAGAAAACCTAGGACTGCAGGTTCATCAGGTCTGCCAGACGGGTTTGAAATGGCAAACAAATTAGATCGAACTATGTGTTGGTTTGTCAATTTCGCTTGGAATTTTGGCGTACTTTTCGCCTCTCTGTTTATGATGGCCAGCGACACAGGACTAGTTACAACGATTTTGATTGTAGTAGCATTAATAATGATGATTCTCAATGTGATACTTCTACCGTTTAAGACTGGTAGGAATCTTGGACAATTTGTTTCAAGAATTAAATATGTAAATTCTGCAGGAGAAAAATCAACCCCTATACAAGGAGCATTATCAAACTCTGTTGGGATTTTAGCCTTATTTGGTTTCTTGTTTATATTCGTCTCAACCAGTAATCTTGGCGACGAAGATGCCGGAGTAGCGCCAATAATTTTCACCGTCATCGGGGCAATATTCGTGATATTATACATTGTCAATTGGCAATTTGCTAAAGCAAGTGAACATAATCAGGGACTTTACGATGTAATGTTCGGCGCATATCTGGTAAAGCACATTCCTACAGCGGAAGAGAAATCCAGCGGATTTTGGGCCAAGTTTGAGAGCATGGGTGATTATGGTGATAAATTTGCAGCAAGTAGGGAAGCCAAAAAGTTGGCTCAAGAACAGGAAGCAACTGAAAAACCTGAGGGCGGTTCAGATGCAAAAGGAAAGGCAGACAAACCGGCCGATGAAACACCTAAAGCTAAGGCAAAAGCCAAACCTAAGGCAAAAGCCAAACCTAAGGCAAAAGCAACTAAGAAATAATTTACTAATGATTTCCGTTTGTGGGATGCATNTTTTTAGCTAAATACAGGTGGCTACGCCCCGGTTTATTGTTTGTTTCTCTATTAGTAGCGGTAATTTTTTTGTTTATTAGTTCCTCATTTTTCCAATATTTTGTCATAGTATCGATTTCAATAATANTGGCATACAATTTTNTTTTGGAATTATGGATTGGAATGGCATTTATTTCACCAGGAAACAAAAAGAAAATGTTTACTAATTCAAAATGGCAATCTTCATTTCATAATTTATCTACCCAAATTCATGCTAAATCACATTTTGATGAGGTAAAGCGCCCCTTAGTAATAATAATCCACGGTTGGCGAAGCGGTGCCATATCAATGCAAGGAAGAGCTGAAATATATCTCAAAATGGGTATGCATGTCATTATTTTCGAAATGCCTGGACATGGTGCTAGTGAACCAGTGGCAAAGTGGACTGCAGGTCATGCGGCTGTAACATTTCATGAATTCTTTGAAGCAATAGAATCAAAATTTAACATGGATTTAGTTTCTAAGATATTCTTGCATGGGCATAGTATGGGTGGTTTTGTATTGCTGAAGTTCAATAAATTAACATCATCTAATAATCAGTATGAAAAAATATGTGGGTATATTCTAGAATCTCCTTTAACATGTTATTCATTTATCTTTAACGAGACACTTAAACAATTACTTATTCCAAGGTTTTTAGTCAATCAATACTGGAGGAGGCTGCGTGTGCATTTCAATACGGTCAATCCAAAATTAGCCTCAGTTGAAGATATTATTGAAGTTGATACTCCTCTGTGGGGGTCAATCAATAATGATTTATTATTAATCCAAGCAGAACATGATGATGTTCTAGGGATACGCCATTATGATAGACTGGTTGACGTACAAACTAATCTAGAACATACCCGTTATACATTTGATAATCATATAGTTCCTAGTTTGACACATGCCAAATCTAGAACCAATAATGCTAGAGACAAAATAATTGAAGAATGGATTAGCGATAGAAATCACTCAGATTCATTGACATCTGCTTGATCTCTGGCCAATTCTCTCATATCCTCTACTTCATCTAGTTCATCCACAATTTCCTCACCTAATAGAGTTTCAAGTACATCTTCCATTGTAAGGATTCCTGAGGTGCCGCCAAATTCATCTACAACAATGGCTATCTGCTGTTTATTGGTCAAAAACATGTCTAATGCGCTGTCAACTGAACTATTTGCGTCAATAGTTTTAACTGGTTTTGATAATTCAGAAATAGTTAAATCCCATTCATCACGACTTGCTGCCATAAGCAATTGTGAACGAATAATGATGCCTTTTATGTCATCAATAGACTCATCGAAAATAGGAATTCTTGAGAATCTTATTACTTGGTTCTCGTCCATTACTTGTCTAATGGTATAATCTTGTTGAAATGCAGTTATGACCACTCTTGGCGTCATAACTTCATTTACTGCAATTTCTCTAAGCCTGAGTAAGTTATGAATTACCGTTTCTTCATCCACTTCTAAAATTCCTTCTTCTTCACCTAAATCCGCTAATGCTGCAACATCATCACGTGTTACTAATGAATTGCCTCCAGATGGTAATATCCTCTTTAGCCACTGAATTGGAATTATGATTAACATCAATGTGAAAGTCATAAAGTTAAGAATATGTCCTGCAGTAGGAGCAAGCTGTTTCCAGTATGCAGTTCCAAGAGTCTTTGGAATTATCTCCGAGAGGAATAATACTGCTAGAGTTAACACTACTGATGCTATAGTTAGATATTCCTCGCCAAACTGTTTATTGACCTCAGAACCAACTCCAGCAGCCCCCATGGTATGGGCAATTGTATTCAAAGTTAGTATTGCTGTTAACGGTTTTACTGCATCGTCATCCTTGAGTTTGGCCCAAATTTGACCTATTTTACTGCCATTTTTTTCCATTACTGCGATGTGAGTGTATGGTATAGAAAGGACAATTGCTTCTAAAATTGAGCAAAGGAAAGATACTCCAAGTGCGAGTGTAATGTAAAAAATCAGTAATGTATAATCCATGAATTTACGACGGCCCCTAGACGATGCGCTAAACCTCCCTATCGATTCTAGTTATTCAAAATGACGCATAAACCGATATTAATGGTGAAAGTCAATAACGGAAGTCTACCCGCACAGACAATGAGGGCATCATATGACCGATGTGAGTGAATATGTGATGATTTGTGTCGCTTGGCCATATGCCAATGGACCACTTCATTTAGGTCACGTTGCNGGATGTTACCTTCCGCCAGANATTCAAGCAAGGTTTGAACGAGCTAAAGGAAACAGGGTGCTTATGGTATCTGGCTCAGATGAGCATGGNACTCCNATTACANTATCAGCAGAACAAGAAGGTGTTAATCCACAGGATATTGTAGATAGATACCATAAAATAAACCAACAAGCACTACTTGATTTAGGATGTTCTTGGGAGCCAGCGGTAGACCCCAGGGGTATTGAATACGGCGGATCGCTATTCAATAGAACCTCAGATACAAGACATAAAACCATAGTTCAAGAAAATTTTACAAAATTATTAGATGCAGGCCTGTTTGAGCGCAGAACAACTCAACAGTATTATGAAGTATCAAGTAACGATAGGGGACGCTTTTTGCCAGATCGTTACGTTGAAGGAATTTGCCCCACATGCGATGCTGATGGTGCTAGAGGCGACCAGTGTGATGAATGTGGAGCCACTTATGAAGCGATCGAATTAAAGTCACCAAGGTCTAAAATGAACCCATCTGCCGAAATAGAAGTGCGCGATACAGACCATTTCTTTTACCGACTTGACTTATTCCAGAACCTGTTAGAACAACATGCAAAAGACAGGAGTAGTGTATGGAAATCTAATGTAAAAGCAATGACAAAACAATGGCTAGATATGGGATTACGCCCGAGAGCCGTAACTAGAGATTTAACTTGGGGTATTCAATTGCCTCTTGAAGGTGATGAATGGAAGGGAAAATGCGTTTATGTATGGTTTGAAGCAGTCCAAGGTTATAACACATGTGCCCAAATCTGGGCAGAATCTATCGCCGCTAAGTCAGGCCACCCCGATGGCAAACACTCATGGAAGAATTGGTGGATGGTTGGTGACAATGGCAAAACTCCGCGACACCTATACTTCTTGGGTAAAGATAACATCCCCTTCCACACCGTAATATGGCCGGCTCTTATAATGGGAATTAACCATGCTAATGCGGGCAAAAATGCCACTCAACCAGTTGAGTTGCCAAGGGCCGGAGAATTAGCCCTTGCAACCAACGTGCCAGCAATGGAGTACCTAATGTTGGCAGGTGGACAATTTTCCAAGTCGAGGAAACATGCGGTATGGCTACCTTCATTTTTGCAAAGATTTGATCCAGATACATTGAGATACTATCTTAGCATAAACATGCCAGAAAATCATGATACAGACTTTAATTGGCCTGATTTTGTAGAAAAAATAAACTCAGAATTAATTGCCGCATATGGCAATTTTGTTCATCGTATTCTGACATTAGGTGCTCGGTTACCTAAAACAGAAAATGGTCCTTTTGCAGATATCGAGATAGAACACATTACTGCCAAACATTCAGCAAAATTGGACCAATTACATGATGATATTACAACATCTCTTGAACGACATCGCTACAAAGAAGCACTAAGATATGTGATGAATGCTGCACAATATGGGAATCAGATTATTCAAACAGCCACTCCATGGAAATATTTGGGCGACAAATTTGATGGCTCTGATGCAGCTAAAGAATCATTAGCCAGTCTTTCATTTGGTTGGAGGATTTGCCGATACCTAGCTATAGTGACTCAACCATTTTTACCATTTAGTGCCCAAAGGTTATGGGAATCTCTTGGACAAACAGGCCATGTTGCCGAGGCTGAGTGGCAATCAGCCACTAGTTGGCATGTAGAAATGACTTGGAATGATAAAACACCAGAGCCATTATTCAAACGTTTAGAATTGGATGAAATTCTAAAGCAAGAACAATCCTTGGTGACAAAAGAAGTTACTGATAGCAATCCTATAACTAATGTCAAAGGTGGAAAGAGAGGTGGAAAAAAGATGAAAAAAGAAGTAGAAGGAATACAATATTTAGACTTCAATGATTTTATGAAAGTAGAATTAAAAGTTGGTAAGATAACTAGTGTTGAAGAACATCCCAATGCAGATAAATTATATGTTGTAAATTTGGATGATGGCGAACAAGGCAGGGTAATATGTGCAGGAATTAAACAATATTACACAGCAGATCAATTAACTGGTATGCAAGTAGTATTTGTTAGCAATTTGCAACCAAGACCACTAAGGGGGGTTACATCAGAGGGAATGATGTTGGCAGCTGATGATGGAAATGGGCAAGTCAAATTAATAACAGTAGATGGAGAAATTTCAACCGGTTCTACAGTTAGATAATCACTGAGCAATCCTTTTTTTGACAGATTGCATAATTTCTCTAGCAAATGAACTACATTCCGCCAATATATTTGGGCATGAATTCCTCATACTTTGGCCATATTCTTTTGGTAGAGAATTTAGATTGATATCGACATTGAACAGGGCCCCTTTGCAGGACGCGCTAGCAAGTAATCCGGCAACACCTACATCTGAGACTGCATTTGCATTACCGTAAGTAGCTAAATTGTTAAGCAATTTTAGTAATTCCAATGATAAGCATGCTGTTTTGAATGGAATCTCTGCAGCATGTAAAGTAGCCTGCCTAATGCTTTCTCTTCGATGCGACTTTTCCTCCTCGGAAGATTTAGGCATTTTAAAAGCAGCCATGACTAAATCAAATGCATCACTATCTTGAATCGCTAAATCACCTGCTACGGTCAATATCTCCTCAGTTTTATCATTAGCCTTCTTTGCATGAATCCAACCAGATTGCCATTTTTCTTTACCTAACGTCAACTCAATTACCATTTTTGTGAGTGCTGCTGCTTGTCCCAAAGCAACTGCACAGGCAGTACCGCCACCTGGCGTAGGTGCTGATGATGCTAGTTCACCTTGGAACTCACTAAGTGTTTTATTCATCCAACTCAATTATGCTCACCTGCCATAGCCCATTCAATTATCCTTTCATGTGGATTAAAGGTGTCAATTGCAGATAATCCAAGTCCATCGATTGCAGCATTAACATATTCTTCGTTGGAATAATCTCCATCTCCAAGATACCACTGTCCAGTTTCAAGCATAGATTTCAGTGGAACTAAACCAACAAGCTCGCTACCTTTCAAGGAAACTGAATGATCTTTTGCTATTGATTTACAAATTTCAAACGCCTTATGAATTGGACATTTATCGACATCTAAAATATTCATTGAGACTTGACTAATTGAGTGCGTTTCTAGTGTAACGCCCATGCCTTGGATTTCTTGAATCATTCCTCTGATTCTCATTTTCTGTCCGTTTTTTTGTTTGATTAGCCTGCCACTGCCACGAATAATTGAACCAATTTTCTTTGCTACAACTGCATCAGTTTCGTCAACATTGACATTATATGCAATCAGTATATCTCTGGAACCAATTGTTATACCACCAGATTTTTCGGTTGCACCACACCATTCCTTAGGCCCGAAATCTGGGTACCTGGTTGAATCTTCATGGATTGTGTCCCCATTTGACAATCGGTTCTTAAGCCCTTCATATTCCTCTTTTCGCAATGTAGAGAGGAGTTTTCGATCATCATGAGTCGCCGAGTAGCCATACAAGAAGGTACTGACACCAAAATTCTCAGCCACACTTTTAGCCAGTTTTTCAGCAAGAGAAGAACATTCTGCCATGGTATAATTATTTAGCGGAATAAATGGACAAACATCCACGACACCTAATCTTGGATGTTCACCTTGGTGACTAGTCATATCGATTAGTTTTACCGCTACTTCAATTAGTTTGTATGCTGCATTATAGACATCTTCTGGGCTACCTGCTATGGTTATGACAGTTCGATTATAATCTGCATCGGGTTCTACACTCAAAATAGAGCATCGGTCATTTTGAGGTACACTACTAACAATTTCATCGATAATCTCTTGATTCCTTCCCTCAGAGATATTTGGTACACACTCAATTAATTGCTTGTCCATACACACTGGTAATAAAAGGCGGACTTTGAAGTTAGCCTTAACTGTAAATCGTATCAGGTGAATCTTTGAGTCCACCTTTTATCTTCTTAAGATTGATTCTTTTTATCGAATCCATGAAGTCACTTTGGGTTATGTACCCACGTCCTTCCCTAATTGCTATCATCCCTGCCTCAACACAAGTCGCTTTGATTTCTGCGCCTGAGAAACCATTTGTTTTATCTACAATTTGCTTCAATTGAATTTTTTTGGTCGACATTTTATCGATATTTAATTTGAAGATGGCCTTCCTTCCTACTTCATCAGGTATTGGGATTTCAATTACTCTATCAAAACGTCCGGGTCGCAATAGCGCCTCATCAAGTATGTCCGGGCGGTTTGTTGCTGCGATGATCTTGACATTTTCTAATACATCAAACCCATCCAATTCTGCTAATAACTGCATTAACGTTCTTTGAACTTCTCTATCTCCGCTTGTAGAACCATCTAATCGCTTAGCACCGATTGCATCAATTTCATCTAAGAATATTATAGAGGGTGCTTTTTCTTTGGCTAAAGAGAACAATTCTCTTACCATTCTACCACCTTCTCCGATGTATTTTTGTGCTAGTTCACTACCAACCATTCGAATAAATGTCGCTTCTGTATGATTTGCCACAGCCTTTGCAAGCAATGTTTTCCCACATCCGGGAGGACCTACTAATAGGATGCCTTTTGGTGGTTCGACACCAACCTTTTCGAATAATTCAGGGGAATTCAGTGGTAATTCAATCGCTTCCCTTACGTATTGCTTTTGTTCTTCCAGACCAGCCACTGAATCATAATCAGTATCTGGTCGTTCGACCATTTCAGCTCCGCTGACCATCGGGTCCCAAGCATCGTGTAGAACCTCAATAACTGCTAAAGTATCTTGATTTAGGGCGACACGCACACCTGGTTTTAACACATTTGGAGTCAATCTTTGATTCAACGCCACCTGAAAAACTGTTCCGTTTGATGAACGAACGATACCTCTTTCTTGATCCAATATATCTTCAAGATGACCGACGATAAGCGGTGGTGATTTTAGTGAACGTACTTCTTCATCCAAACGATTAGCCCGCTTCTTTAACGAACGAATTTCCGATTCCATGTGGGCTCTTTCATTGATTAAATCTTGAGTTTGGTCTTGTAGATTTTTGAAATCATCTTCAAGTTTTTTTAGGTCCTCATCACTAGATGACATGATGTCTTTTGTTGGTGTCCCTACGTCGCCTACCATGTCGCTCATAACCCCCAAGCGCCAATCATCTATGAACTCTGCCTAAAATCATGACAAGATTCATTTTGATGTTAGCATAGGACGACTTGGTGAGGTAATGGGTGAATGCGAAGTTTGCGGGGCGATGAAAGTTGGGACAAAGCAAATTATGATGGGCAAAGCACAGGTTTACGCCTGTACCCGCTGCGTTGAGAAACTTGGGTTGGCACCCAAAGAAGAAGCACCTGGAATTAAAATGTCTAGAGCCAGAACCTCTTTCAGCGCTCCTAAACCAAGAAGGAAAAATGACATAATGGCTAAGCGCGAAAAAGAGTTAGCCGATGATTTTGGTAACCGAATTGCCAATGGAAGAAAAGCCAAAGGTTGGAACCATGCTGAATTAGGTAAACGAATTGCTGAAACTGTGAACGTCATAAAATCCGCAGAATCTGGCAAACCACCAACAGATTCTTTGATTAAAAAGTTAGAAAGAGTTCTTGACATTGTATTACTTGTCGAATCTACTCCCTCTGAAACCTCTAGAGTCATACCCCAAGGAAACAGAAACATGACCCTTGGCGATTATTTCAAACAAAATGGTGCTTAAATGCGACAATTGAATGTACATTCATTATGGCTTGCCCAGGATGACCCCAAAAAAAATACTGCGGTATTATCATCAAAACGTGGCGACATTAAGTTGCATAAAAGAATCAATACACTACCAAAAAAGGGAATTATTCTAGAGCCGTTATGCGGGAAAATATTTGGTCCAGAAGACCATGAGTTATTAACTGAAAATAATGGTTCAATTGTAGGTCTTGATTGTAGTTGGAAACAGATTGAACCAAGCGTTGAATTAGTTATGAAAAGGACTAGGTTAAAGCCTCGAATGTTGCCATTATTTTTGGCTGCTAACCCAGTCAATTGGGGTAAACCAGGCAAATTGTCGACAATTGAGGCGTTAGCTGCTGCAGCCTACTTGTGCGGTAATAAAAACCAAGCCAAAGAACTTCTAGCAGGATTTCGTTGGGGCCAAAGGTTTATTGAATTAAATTATCAACCTTTGGAGGAATATTCGGCTGCTAAAACAAGCCAAGAATTGGTTGACCTTCAGTTTGAATTCTTTGACCTTGAGCATTTGAGAAATGGTGATGAGAAGTGAATTACCGTAAAATCCCCATATCAAGGAATAAGATGGGTAAACGGTTTATTGAATCAGACGATGTGGCAATTGAATCGCTTGTTAAACTGACTATTAATAATGAACCAATGGCTAATTTATTGGCGTCTCCAGAAGATTGTAACGATCTAATCTTAGGACATTTACTAACCGAAGGATACATAGCCATAACAACAAAAATAGACAAATCCAATATCACCATCAATCAGGATAAATATGGAACTATTTTAGTTAACTTGACTTGTTTAGAGATAGTAATTAACCATCGAAAGTCGTTAGGTATTACCACAACATCTTGTGGAGCGTGTAAGTTAGACGGCATGGACTTACTGATTGATGGATTACCTGGTGTGGAACCCTTGAAAAATTTTGATAACTCTGTGTTGCACCAAGGGCTGGTAAAGATGTCTGAACATCAAACAGGGTTCATTAAAACTGGTGGCATGCACTGTGCAGGGCTATTATCAAGTGATGGGGTTTTACAATATCACAGTGAGGATATTGGCCGTCATAATGCAGTTGACAAAGTAGTTGGTAAAGCATTTGGTAATGTTGATTTAAATAACTCAATTCTGTTACTTAGCGGTAGATGTGGGTGGGATATCGTTGCTAAAGCAGCGCGATGTAATATATCTTATATCGCATCTATCGGGGCGTGCTCATCACTTGCTGCTAATTGCGCAAGGCATTTAGGCATTACAATACACTCTTTCGTTAAAGAAAATAGTTCTGTAATCATTGGTTAACCTATCAATCTATACAGAGATTTGAAATGATTGATTTCTAATAGAGTGATAATTAGGAGGATTAATTCATGAAAGGTAAGACTCCGCTGGAAGATATCCCCCTTAAAATTGGTAAACCAAAAACTACTGCTGCAGGAATACCAGCGGTTATTTCAAGCGTCAAACATTCACTAAAGAAAATGGGCATTAAAAACACCATCAAAACTCTAACAATGGTAAACCAAAAAGATGGTTTTGATTGCCCTGGATGTGCTTGGCCAGACCCAGAACATCGTTCATCATTTGAATTCTGTGAAAACGGGGCTAAAGCAGTTGCTGACGAAGCAATGCAGGCGAATGTAGATGAACATTTTTTTGAAAAATATTCAATCAAACAACTTAGTCAAAATAGTGATTATTGGCTCAATAGCCAAGGGAGAATCAAACAACCGATGTATTTGGGGCCTGGTCAGACTAACTACACTCCAATAAGTTGGGAAAAATCATTGAAGCTTATTTCCAATAAATTAAACGCTATCGCTAATCCTAATAGAGCAGTATTTTACACATCAGGAAGAACAAGTAACGAAGCTGCCTTTTTGTACCAAGCGTTTGTTAGAATGTTTGGAACAAATAACCTCCCTGATTGTTCAAATATGTGTCACGAATCTAGTGGTAAAGCATTGGTTTCCACAATAGGGATTGGGAAGGGTACAGTAACTTTACAGGATTTTAATCATGCGGATACTATTTTGGTCATTGGCCAAAACCCGGGCACTAACCATCCGCGAATGTTAACTGCACTTAGAGATGCAAAATTGAAAGGTGCGACGATAATTCACATCAATCCACTACCTGAAACCGGTTTAGTCCGGTTCAAACATCCTCAAGATTATATGACACTGAATTTATCTTCAACTGGTCTTGCGGACATGCATTTGCAGGTTAAAATTGGCGGTGATGCGGCATTACTAAGAGCATTAAATAAGCTCACAATTGATACAAATTCTGTAGATGAAAATTTCATTGCGCAAAAAACCAAGTCATACAAGGATTTTGCTGAATCTTTAGAGGATATTGATTGGGATAGAATAGAAACTGATTCGGGGATTGCTAAAGCTAAAATAACAAAGTTGTCAGAAATAATAACTAAATCTAAATCGATCATATCATGTTGGGCAATGGGTTTAACACAACATAGAAACGGTGTTCATGTTATTCAAGAAGTAGTAAATCTGCATTTGCTCGGAGGCCATATAGGTCGAATTGGTGCTGGTTTATGCCCAGTTAGAGGACATTCTAATGTTCAAGGTAATAGAACCGTAGGCATTTGGGAAGCACCCAGTGACTCGTTTATAGACCAAATGGAGATAGGTCTGAAAAATTCTATGCCGCGTAAGCATGGATACGATGTAGTTCATTCCATCCAAGCAATGGAAAATTCCGAAGTAGACTTCTTATTCTGTCTAGGTGGTAATTTCATCTCTGCAACTCCGGATACTCCTAGAACGGCAAATGCTGTTTCACACTTGGATATGGTGGTACATGTTTCTACCAAACTAAATCGATCACACTTAGTCAACGGCAATGAATCGTTAATTCTACCTTGTTTGGGTCGTACAGAGTCAGATGTTCAAGCTGGAGTAGAGCAATTTGTAACTGTCGAAAACTCCATGGGAATCGTACATAAATCCCAAGGGAAACTAAAACCAGCCTCTAAAATGTTGAGAAGTGAACCGTGGATAGTAGCAAATTTGGCACACTTGACCTTGCAAGATTCTAATATTGATTGGCTAGGGTGCGTCCAAAATTATGACAAAGTGAGAGATTTAATCAGTGAATCAATAAATGGCTTCGATGATTTTAATTCCAGAGTGAGGCAACCTAATGGATTTTATTTGCCAAATTCTCCAAAAGATAATTGCGAATTTGATACAAATGATGGTTTTGCTCACTTTTCTATAAATCCTTTACCCGATGTATCGTTAAATGATGATGAATTTGTCATGATGACGATAAGGTCACACGACCAATATAATACTACTATTTACGGACTTAACGATAGGTATAGAGGGATAAAAGGTAATCGCAGAATCTTAATGATGAATCCACACGATATGTTAGAATTAGATCTGAAAACCAGGGATTTGATTGACATTACTAGCCACTTTAACGGGACAAAGAGAATCTCTGGAAAATGGATGGTAATTCCATACAATATACCAAAAAGGAATGTAGCGGCTTATTTCCCTGAGGCGAACGAATTAGTGCCACTGGAATCTACTGCTGACATCTCAAATACTCCCACCTCGAAATGGATTATTTGCACGATAAGTGAGAGTAATTCGATTGCCGAGGAGGAGTGACATTGACTAAAGGATATGTTGAGTTTTTCTTCAGTAATGCCAAATTCAGGCGTTTATGGGCTGCTTCTGTAATATCTTTACTTGGTGAGTGGTTCAATACCATTGCATTATTTTTCTTAATTCTAGAATATTCTGGTTCTGAATTTCTTCTAGGCATTTTATTTTCTGTAAGAATGGCTCTTTTTGCCGTCTCACAACCCGTTAATGGATTATTAGCAGACAGATTTAGTCGTAAGAGTTTGATGTTGTGGGCTAATCTACTACAAGTAGGATTAGCACTATCATTCCTCCTAGTAGACGGACCTGAAGATATGTGGTGGTTAGTAACCCTATCTGGATTGATGATGCTATTACACGGAGTATACGTAACTGCAGAACGTGCCGCTTTACCAAACATCGTTGATGAGGAGGATCTAATAACCGCTAACGCTATTGATAGTGCTTCTTGGTCAACAGCTCTCTGTATTGGCGCTATGTTAGGCGGCATAGTGGTGAGCATCTGGGGTACTGATATGGCATTCATTATCGATTCATACACTTTCTTGTTGTCTTCATTACTTCTAATACCACTTAATTTTACTCAAAATATAGATCCTAGCATGAAAGGGCCCTTATTTAGTAAAGCAATTGCTAATATCAAAATAGGTTGGTCGAGGATTTATTCTGATAAAAAACTACTCAGAATTGTATTCGCAAAATCGTCATGGAACTTAGCAGGTGCGGGTTTGGCTGGTGTTTTTCTTGTTTTGGCAGGCTCTGAATTAACAGGTTATGGTGCCGCATTTGGGTTTGGATTATTCTTCTTTGCCCGTGGTATTGGAACAGGGATTGGACCATTACTGGCGCGTGCGATATTCAAAGACAAAGACAAATGGCCTTCATTAATCGGCATATTAGTGACAATTTCAGGGTTTTTCTACCTACTAGTTGGACTAAGTTTAGAAATATATCTGCCTTTGACAGTCCTGTTAATTATTTGTGCTCACTCTGCGAGTGGAGGGAATTGGGTATTGTCTACAGTACTTACTCAAACATGGGTGGAAGACGAAGTCCGTGGAAGAGTATTTTCTATGGACATGTTAATCCTTGGATCCAGTGCAGCGTTATCCACCACTGTGGCTGGATATTTAGTCGAATATCAAGGTTTGACGCTGAAAAATGGTTTTATTTCGTTTTCGTTATTGATGATTATATGTGGCATAATATTTACCTTATGGCGGCCAGATATAGATTCAACGGCCAAACAATAGGCTCAAAGAACTGCAAGGCTTGGGATTATCATGGGAGAAGAATATTCTGCACTAAGGACATCCCTATTGTCAGGTATACCTGATATTTTGCCGAACCACCCGGGATACGATGACTCTGTGGATCATGCGCCTAACCGCCGACAAGTATTGGATGAAAGTGGTAAAAGGCTGGCGATAAGAAATGCGTTAAGATATTTCAATCCAAAACATCACCGCATATTGGGCAAGGAATTCTTAGACGAACTGAATTCCTTTGGCAGAATAACTATGCAAAGGTATAGGCCAACAGACTATGAGATTAAGGCTCATCACATTTCAGCATATCCGGCTAAATCACAACAAGCTGCTGCGATTATGCTAATGATAATGAATAATCTGGACAAAAGGGTAGCACAATTTCCTCATGAATTAATCACCTATGGCGGTAATGGCTCCGTATTTCAAAATTGGGCACAATACCTTTTGACAATGCAATATCTTTGTCAAATGACCGACGAACAAACTTTGGTTATGTACTCTGGCCACCCAATGGGATTGTTTCCATCAGATCTAAACTCTCCACGCGTAGTCATTACTAACGGAATGGTAATACCAAATTATAGTAAACGAGAAGATTATGAAACAATGAATTCTATCGGAGTGACACAATATGGTCAAATGACTGCTGGTTCTTACATGTATATTGGACCTCAAGGAATTGTCCATGGAACTACTATCACTCTTCTAAATGCGGCCAGAATGCATCTAGATTTGCCCCCAGATAGAGATTTATCGGGCATTACCTTTGTCACCTCAGGTCTTGGGGGGATGTCTGGTGCACAAGCAAAAGCCGCAGTCATTTCTGGTGCTGCATGTATTGTTGCAGAAATGAATGAACATGCTGCAGTAAAACGTCATGAACAAGGTTGGCTTACAGATTTGTCATATGATGTAGATAATTCAATTGATTTGTTAGTTTCTGCTAGCCAACAGGGGCAGCCAATATCGATCGGTCATATTGGAAATATTGTCAAGTTATGGGAGCGAATAGTTGAAAGGGGCATAAAAATAGACTTGGGTAGCGACCAAACCTCGCTTCACAATCCGTATCAAGGAGGTTATTTCCCCGCAGACTATTCCTATGAAGAGTCTGTTCAAATGATGTCTAATAATCCAGATAAATTCGCTCAAGAAATTCGTAAAACCTTATGCAGGCATGCAGAAGCAATCAACCAATTATCAAGTAAGGGAATGTTCTTTTGGGATTATGGCAATGCATTTTTACTTGAATCATCAAGAGCAGGTGCAGATGTCCTAAATGATGATGGTAGTTTCCGCTACCCAAGTTATGTAGAAGATATAATGGGTCCAATTTGTTTTGACTATGGCTTTGGACCTTACAGATGGGTATGTACATCTGGTGACCCTGTAGATTTAGCAAAAACTGATCAAATAGCAAAAGATGTTTTACAGGAGTTGACATTAGGTGCTTCACCGTCTATCATTCAACAATTGAATGACAATATAAGATGGATTGAACAAGCTGGAAAAAATAATCTAGTAGTCGGCAGTCAAGCAAGGATATTGTATGCTAACGATGTAGGTCGGCGTAAAATAGCCCTTGCAATGAATCAAGCAATTGCTGATGGAGATATATCCGCCCCCATAGTGCTGGGTAGAGATCATCATGACGTATCGGGTACAGATAGCCCTTACAGGGAGACTGCTAATATTCGAGATGGTTCCATGTTTACTGCAGATATGTCAGTTCAGAATTTCGTCGGTGACTCATTCAGAGGAGCCACTTGGGTCAGTTTACATAATGGCGGTGGTGTTGGATGGGGTGAAGTGATAAATGGTGGTTTTGGACTATTAATCGATGGTTCACCTACTGCACAAAAGAAGATTGAATCGATGTTGCACTGGGATGTCAATAACGGAGTGGCAAGAAGGGCTTGGGCACGCAATCCTGGTGCGATAGAAGCCATTAAAATGGCAATGGAAGAAAATAAATTACTCCAAGTTACTATTCCTGAAATAAGCGATGATGCTATTTTAGACGACATTCTAGGGTGAGTTAATGGCGTCTGTGATTCAATTAGATGGTAATACATTGTCACCTGCTGAAGTATATGCTGTGGCAACAGATAATATTGCGATTAAATTATCGGAAGATTCATGGAATCGGATTGTTAAATCCCGTAAAGTAGTAGAAGACATATTGGATTCTGATGAAGTGGTTTATGGGATTAATACTGGCTTTGGCTCGCTAGTGGACACTAATATTTCAAAAGAACATTTGCAGGATTTACAAATAAATCTGATTAGATCTCATGCAACTGGTTTGGGTGATTCAATGACTAAACCGGCTGTTAAAGCAATGATGGTAGCCAGAATAAATTCCTTTGCAAGGGGTTTTTCTGGAGTCCACCCTAACGTAGTTCAGCAACTAATTGATTATGTCAATCATGGAGTGACTCCTTACATACCAAGAATTGGTAGTTTAGGCGCAAGTGGTGATTTAGCACCCCTATCGCACATGGCTCTTACGTTAATTGGCGAAGGATATGTAATAGATGACCACNATAATAAAATCCCAACCAAAGATTTGCTTGTTGAGAAAGGTTTGATTCCAGTAGAACTTTTCGCAAAAGACGGCTTGTCACTTATCAACGGTACCAGTCAAATGTTAAGTTATTCTATTTTATCTCTTCAAATTCTTAACAATCTACTGACNATCTCTGANGTTATTTATTGTTCATCACTAGAAGCGTTTCAAGGAAGTATTAGTCCAGCGGATGCAAGAGTTCATTTGGCTAGGCCACATCCTGGACAGATTTTGATTTCGGCCAGAATAAGGCAAATAATGCGGAACTCGGAAATATTGGCCGGACATACAGACTGCTCAAAAGTCCAAGACCCTTACTCATTTAGATGCGCACCTCAAGTTCATGGTGCTGTGTATGAGGCATTGATGAGTATGCAAGAAACCATTCAAATTGAACTTAATAGTACGACTNATAACCCCTTAGTATTTCCAGTAACTACTGATGGNAAGTCGNAAATAATCTCCCAAGGTAATTTTCATGGCGAAATTTTGGCACTTTGTGCAGATCGTATGTCTCTAGCCATATTTGAATTAGGCTCTATTTCCGAACGCAGGATGGACCAGTTACTNGATTCCCATAAAAGTGGTTTACCACCATTCCTAGCCACCAACAGTGGTTTGGAATCTGGTTTGATGATTGTGCAATATAGTGCAGGGTCAGCCCTAGCAGAAATGCATGGTCACGCAGCACCGCGCACTTCGTTTTCTACTAGCACCTCAGCAGGACAGGAAGATCATGTTAGCATGGGGGCGACTGCATGTTGGAACCTTTACCAATCTTGCATTAGGTTATCAGAGGTTCTAGCATGCGAGTTAGTAATTGCCTGTCAAGGCCTTGAATATAATAAATTAAAGCCAGCACCTTTTGTAAAATCTCTACATAAATTAGTTCGGTCAATATCACCAAAGCTTACGGAAGATCGCTCCACTAGTGCTGAATTATTATCAATAGCAGAAATCTTACGAGAAGGAACTTGGCTATCGAGGATTGAAGCAGAAAATGAACGCTTAATTCGGTGAATCATAATATTTTTTTTCTAGTTCATCTAATCCTGTTAATTGCCTTAATCTGAATATATCAGTGGCTAAATCCGACGCATTAATAGAGTTTGAATTAGAATTTATGAATCTGTCCAAATCGACAGCCCGTCTGACTTTTTCTTCTACAGACTTGTATAGCTCATATGCATTATTTTCATGATATTTTAGAGCCGGTTCTATTTCAGAAACATCTAAACCCATTCGCCTCCATTGTAATATCCGTTTGACTAAGATNTTGTTNGAAAATCCTANTCGNGGCAATTTAGACAAATACACTAACCTNGGGTTACCATCTTTGCCTAGTTCATATTCCATATGTTCTCCAGGCAAAATACTAGGTTCCNCAACGGATTGTTCAAGATTTACATTTCCATCTATTTGTTCAGTACTAAAATCTAATACNTCTAATATAAATTTTAATTTGGCCACTATTTCAACAGGCAATGATAACAAATTAACACATAATACGCATGATACATTATATTTGGCCAACTTATCAACAAACATTGCAACTTCAGCCAATAGCCGTTCTGGACCAATAGTATCAGCGATCATTTCGAGACCTTCTATGACAACCAAACGTTCTCTAGAAGCATCGATGTTTTGGCTGATAATACCGTGTATTGAGGAAAAATCCGGTTTTATCGCATTAACTCCATCTTGTTCTGTCATCCAGTATGTATCTAATCCGCTCAAATCAAGTTGTTCCAGTAGCCTTCGTGCAGGGACCCTACAAACTAAGNTGAGTTTTTTCTCTGGATTTTTCTCAATCAATATTTCAATGTCAGAAAACAACTTGGAATAGGTGTGAGTTTGATAAAGATAAGCGCGATTACCACCCAGTTGTAACATGATACCCAGTGACGAATAAGACTAATCATATATACATTTGAGCATAAATTACCCGTTAATCATTATATCATGGGTAGTAATCCGACAAATGGGTGTGACAATGTCCGACAGTGAAGAAATAGAAACTCCAATGGCAGAATGTGGTTCATGTAGGGCAATAATACCTCTTGATTCCAAAGAATGTAGTGAATGTGGAATTAAAATCTCAGGGGTTTCTGAAGGAGCATTAGGAGAATGTGGTGCTTGTAATTCTTTAGTGCCAATTGACTCCAAAAGCTGCCCCGATTGTGGCGTATTCTTCGTTGCAGATGACGTCTTAGATGTACTGCGAGAATGGTTTGCAGACACAGGTATNGAAGCCCAGACGTTATTCAAAAAATTCGACTCCGATTCTGATGGCTCTATCGATGCAGATGAACTGCGNGATGGATTGCTNAAGATGAAATTGGCAGACCTNCCGCCGTCACAAGTCGACCGCCTAGTAGCCGAAGTGGATACTAACTCTGATGGAGTAATAAGTCTTGAAGAATTAGTATTTTCAATAACTGGAGAAGCAATTGCTACACCTGAACCTAAAGAGGAAGAAGCAGTAGTAGAGGATGCTGCCGAGAATACAAAAGATTATGCTGAAAATGTATTGGATAGAATAGTCGCNAAATATGAGATAGCGGACAAAATCAATTTCATCGAATTTGCCCAAGATTACGACGCAAATAACAATGATTACTTGACCGAAGCAGAACTCAAAAAAGCTGCAATAGATTACACAAAAGAATCTAATGAAACTGATGCAGAGGTCGAAGAAATTCAGGATGTAACACAAACGGAGGANGATGTTGATTCAGAAGAAGATGATCTGGACTCAGCCGGCGATTCCTCTGACGGGATAACGGATGATGAAGAGGAAGAAATAGATTTTGAAGAAGCGGATTCCGAAGAAAATATTGAAGAAGTAATCACCGATTCTGCTATGGGTAATTTAGCTAAATTAGTATCGACTGCTGCAGGATTGGATATGACCATTAGATCTATGTTCGAAACTATTGATACAGATGAGGACGGGATGATTAATGGACCGGAATTACAAAATGGCATAATAGAAATATGTGGTGATTCGCTTTCCCCAGCAGAAGTGTATGAAATTATNTCGATAGTAGACGAGGATTCAAATGGCAGAATAGACGCATTTGAATTAATCGAAATTATCGAATCAATGGATATCGAAATCAAATCCGATACAGTGACTAAACCTGTGTCTGCTATCCAATTACTAACTGATTATATGGACGACGCCGGCTATACTCCATCAGCCTTATTCAACAACTTGGATATTGACGGCGATAGCAGGGTCAGCAAAGAAGAACTTGGATTGATATTACACAAAGAATTAGACGATGAAGTCACTCCTGAATCAATCGATCAACTAATGGATATGTTTGATGAAGATGAAGATGGTTTTGTTGACATAATTGAATTTGTCGCTACGATAGAGGATCACGAGGAAGATGAATACGAAGGTGGAGCAGCATTGTCAGACAAAAAAGAATTTCCGTCTACTTGGCAAAAGAGAATGATGTCTAAAAAATGGAAGGATGTCGTATGGCCATTAATACACTCTGCATTTGTCTTCTTTGTCATTATTTGGGCAGTAAATGCAACACTAGCACCATTTGTCGATGGTAGCGGTGGAATAGTGGAACTTGATACCGAATTTGGTGGAACANTTGGGGAAGATGGCACAGCCTATGNCAATGGNGATGCATACCCATGNGACGAAAATGTGCAAACTGACGGTTGTAAAAACTCNTTAGCGCCCTTCGCTGCGGAAGGTGGNGAGATTTCGATGCCAGCTGGCTTTTACTGGGACGGAATATTATTCATNATACTCGGTACATTTGGCTTGATAGGTAGTTTGTTCATGCAACTATCTGTAGTCCCAGGATGGAGAGCACGAGCAAGAGCCATGAAGGATAATTCCGACGACAGAAAAGAAGTCAAAACGGCAATTGAGNGCGATGAAGATGATGCAAAATCAGAAGATGATGTTGAAGATGACTCTACTGAAANAGATGAAGATTCAAAATTAGAATCTGATGAGGAGTCTGAAGATGATAGTGAGGAGTNTGNTGATGATGATGAACAGGATGANATCGATATTGGNTCATATATTGGGCTAGTATTAGATGATGAAGAGGTATATGGTACTATCATTGAATTNGATGATNAAGAAGGTTTTGTAACCATAGAAGAAGATGGAACTGGCGATTTAGTGACTGGATACCAAGATGATATGTTCTTAGAAGATTAATATGTCAAAAGATAGTTTGAAATTGTTTGTTGGGAAAGCTAACTGTCCCTCCTGCGGTTGTATCGAGAATATCGGATCTTTTAGGTGCGTCGGATGTGGATCTTTTCATTCTACTGCTCACCTAGTTGAACGTGATGTCCCTCCTCCTGAAATGCGCGAAGTCATAGAACAAACTGTCAACCCAATGGCCTATTCAATTGGACCCAACCAGAGAATTATCGAAGAATCCTTTGAACAAACTGATGATGTTAAATCATGGGAGGGAGGATCTACTGACTTTTCATTCACAGATGATGGTGTTAAAATCCAAGCAAATCCCACTAAAGACATAGAGATTCCTAAATCCGAAGAATTATGATTTCCCCATAAATCTTTTTTGAAAAGCATTTATTATATCNATTAACACAGATAGNTATAGGATGTTTTCATTGGTGGGCTCGGAGAGAATTGAACTCTCGATCTTCGCCATGTCAAGGCGACGTCATAACCCCTAGACCACGAGCCCTCAAGCAAACCGAATCACCGGGTGTATTAAATCGCATCGGTTTAACTTNAGCTNACTATCTTAGAAATTTTTCCATTACAGTCTTGTTTTGAACATNTACCAGCCATTCGTGTACGTCCATTGGACATCTTGATTAGTTCACCATTACTTATTGGCCCATAACTCTTACATTTTAGACAAAAACCAGACACTTCAGACATTCCACTCAACCTAACCAGTTAGTGAATAACTATCAATTATTCCTTTGAGAAATTGTTTTAATNATAGTTTTGCAAATATTGTGACTTTTTCCTGTTGTAGGGGGGGTTGTTTGCATATTTTTTGGTATTTTTGATATAAAACAATCTCTCATCAAAGTAAAAACGACAGACTGCGATGCANANCCTTGATTTTGGATTTTTATGTTAAAGCCTTAATTTTAACAAATGTCGTATAACATCAATTATACGACTTAACGCACATGGTTATTTTGGTGTATTTGTTGTGTTATCATCTATTTTGAACAAACCTAGTAGTGGTGGCCCAGATAAACAAGATTCTAGCCCCCCATCTTTTGGATCTAATGTACTATCTACTAATTTTTTCACTTCATGAAATGAATCCAAATCCTGGTAAACGGTTTGAATGAGAAATAGGAATTCATCAGTACTTGATTTACCAAACCAAGAATTGACACACCCACCTTGCCGCTTTGCCAATTCGATACGCGATTTCACCATCCTTTCAAATCTAGCTTCTTTTCCTTCCTTGGCTTGGCATACGATAGTTTCTAGNTATTGCATGAAAATCACTTTGTTTTGTTTTNTNATAAGTTTAGTTCTTTTNCGATTTGATATGTATTTAATCAATTTTCATAATTTGTATACTTTCCATTCAATAAGTTGGCAGACACTGGAGAATCNCCAGGAGTTAAACACCAAGACTCCCAATGTGGTGAACTTAAGATGTTCAAATTAGCAACTGCTCCTGGGGAAATTACCCCGTGACGTTTGCCGGTGGGGTGTGGAGTAGTAAATGATGGGTTAATTGTCGACGCTACTAATGCCGCTAATGGATCAACTCCACACCTNTGGACAATACATGAAGCGACAAATGGCAGGCTTAGAATTTGGTTATTTGGGTTAAAATCAGTAGCGATTGTCCATAGGTGTTTATTTTCCATCATTGAATTAAAATCAGGCCAGTTAGAACCCATNGAGTAAGGTGTTCCCGGTAAAAAACCCGTGCTAACCCCGGATTGAGCCATCTTAACCCGATTTTCCTTGCTGGTATAATGTGAATGATCAGCAGAATCTACTTTTAGTTTAGCTGCAAGTTCTCCACCGCCACCATCTGAAAATTCATCAATGTGCATTCGCAGATTCATTCCATATGATTTGGCAGCCTCGAGTATTTGTTCAGATTCATCNATGCCAAACCAGCCAGGTTCACAAAACACATCAGCAGAACGCGCTAATTTTGTTTCTGCTACTAACGGCAATTGGTCGCTGATTATTTCCNCTGTGTAACTCTTTAGTGTATGATTATCTGGGATTGCATGAGCTCCAAGCCAAGTTGAATCAACCGACGGAGTCATGTAATCATCCGCTAACATCTTGGCAACCTTTAGCAACTTGATTTCCGAACGAGTATCTAGTCCATAACCTGATTTTGTTTCAACATGAGTCGTCCCATTTCTTAATGACTTCAAGAGACGGCGCTTGGAAATGTGAAATAATTCAGTTTCAGTTAGAGATTTAGTAGAATTTACTGTCGATACAATGCCGCCACCCATCTTTGCAATATCGGAGTACGTGTGCCCTTGCTGCTTCCACCGAACTTCGCGAGAACGATCACCACCCCAAACCATGTGGCTGTGNGAATCAATTAGCCCAGGTATAATCGCCTTTCCGTCAATATCGATTATTTTGACCTCTGCTGAATTGTGTGATTCATAATCATCTTGAGNNCCATCTGAATTACGGATTTCGGCTATCTCACCNNNNTCNATAATAATTGCTTTTCCTTGAGNNNATAACCATTTTTCATNNACCATGTCATGNCCNACNATTGGTTCATTCGAATCGACATGAACTATTGGTCCACAGTTAATCAGAACGGTCCTCATAAATACCCCCAATAGGTGAGGGTTCAAGAATAATGGCTTGTTAGGATTGAATGGCGAGATGGCATGTGGACACTAGGAATAGAGTCAACCGCACACACTTTATCATTTGGTTTAGTGGACGACAACGGCATTCCATTTCCTTCATCATCAGCAACAATTCGACCGGAAAAAGGTGGGATTCATCCGCGAGAGGCTGCAGATCACCACAAAGACTGTGCGGCTGGTTTGCTTGCTCAATTACTTNANGATAATTCATTGTCTGCGGAAGACATTTCGGCTGTTGCCTATTCTCAAGGCCCCGGTTTAGGGCCTTGTCTGCGTATTGGTGCTGCAATTGCCAGGGGTTTGTCAGCTAAGCTTGATACTCCATTAATTGGNGTCAACCACTGTGTTGCCCATATAGAAATTGGNCGNCAGCAATGCGGATGCGACGATCCAGTTTTACTATATGTCTCGGGAGGCAATACGCAAGTTATTGCACGATTAGAAGGTAAATACAGAGTTTTGGGGGAAACATTGGATATTGGTATTGGTAATATGTTAGATAAATTTGCTAGAGCNCAAGGAATCCCATTTCCAGGAGGNCCAGTAATCGAAAAGTTAGCCTCTGAATGGCTAACTNAGAACCCTGATTGTAACATGGAGGGTTTAGAGTTACCATATGCAGTTCGCGGAATGGATTTAGCCTTCTCTGGCGTACTTACTGCTGCATTAAGATTAGTTGAAAATGGTAAACCACTAGGAGCTGTTTGTTGGAGTCTACAGGAACATGTATTTTCAGCGTGTGTGGAAGTTGCTGAAAGAGCTCTAGCACATACAGGAAAGTCTGAGTTACTTTTGGGNGGAGGTGTTGCGTGCAATACTCGATTACGTACTATGTGTGATTTAATGTGCTTAGAAAGAGAGTCTTTTTCATACGCTCCGCCAAGAATGTATTGTATTGATAACGGCACCATGATTGCCATGCTCGGTTGGCTAGAACTGGGCGCTGGAAGGATTACAGAATTTGACTCGAGTGCCATAGATCAATATCTTCGCACTGACCAGACACCTATTATTTGGGCATAGTCCTAGCCAATGGTTTTAAGAGGCTTATTGTGAGGCCATAATGAGGGTAATTCAATGAATGGACGTAACAGGCGCCGAAAGGATGTTCCCTTCAACCCTTTTGCTCCAAATGCANTTGCTGANAGGAATCGGCGACAAGCNGAACGNGCGAAAGANAAAAGACGACAGGATGCACAAAANGTAGCGGGAACTACTACTCCTGCTGCTAATGACAATTCAGGCAACAAATCACTTGATGAATTGAGGAAAAAGGCTCAACAAAAATTAGGTGTTGAAGAACCAAAAGTCATAGTTGAACCTGTNGTACAAGAAACGGTAGTTNAGNCAGTAAAACCAACTCCGGTAAAAGANGCAGTAATTGAGGAACCAAAAACAATAGAAGTTACTGAATCTAAAGAAGAAATAATAGAAGAAATTATACCAGTAATTACTCAAAATTCTGAAGAAGATTTGGCTCCAAAAATAATAAAACCTTCGCGCAATGAACGTCTAGCAGAATTAAAGCGTAAATCACAACAATCTAAAGATAACGCGAAAGCTAGAAAAGCCTCCCTTCAAACCGAAAGTGTCAATGTTAGTGATGGATTATTGAACAATACTGACGGCAATCCAGAAACAGAAGTTAGCGTAGACAGAATTAACCCTAATAATTCATTGATATCCGACGAAATAAATATCAATGTTTTCAAAACTATCCAATCTGTTGACAAAAAATCTGCTGGAATATCTAAGAAAAAGCGTAAATCTAGGCGTATTGATAAGAAGGGCGGCGGCAGACAGAGAATGGAAAAGAAAATCAAGAAAGAAAAGATTCTCGAATTCAAATATGTCGCCAGAAATATTTTAGACAACCCAGATGTACCTGAAGAACATAGATCTAATATTCTTGGCCAAATCATAGCCAAGGGTGAAAGAATAAGCATCGAAGCTGCTCTTGAATTTATCGAACAGAAAAATCTTGAACTTATTTTAACAGATGAAATATCTGATAAATTAAAAAGTGAAATAAAAAGTATTACAACAAGGAGATGAGAAATATATGATAATTAAAGAAAATACCATAACAAGCGTACATTATACAGGGACATTGCCAGAATCNGGAGAAACTTTTGATTCCAGTGAAGGCCGTGAGCCATTAACATTCCTTGTTGGTCATGGCCAAATGATTCCAGGTTTTGAAGCCGAATTGATGGGTGCAAAAGTTGGCGACAAAAAGACCTTCACCCTTTCACCAGACAAAGCTTACGGTCCAAGAGACGATGCTGCATTGCTACAAATTCCTCGAGCACAATTTGCCCAATTAGAAGAGCAAACAAAATTAGAGATCGGGTTTCAATTAGTTGCACAAATGCCACATGGACCTGCTCCTTTCACTGTTACAGAACTGTCGGAAGAATTTGTTTCAGCAGATTTNAATCATGCATTAGCAGGTAAAGAATTAACCTTTTCTGTAGAAGTAATCGACATAAGAGCGGCTACAGAAGATGAAGCAGCGCATGGGCACATACACCCAACAGAACAACCANAAAAAGAAGGTAAATCTGNTGGTTGTAATAATGATGGATGCTGCTAATTATAGTAGTGTTGATGTATCTCCATTGTATGGTTAAATCATGGCAGGCCAAAGGAAAGACCATTGGAAAACCCTTTCCGGCATAGACATAACCCCCAAATCAGGCCCTTCTAACGCAGAATCTGCAGGTCAGCCTCCTTATACGCGCGGCATACATGACACAATGTATCGATCAAGATTGTGGACAATGCGGCAATATGCAGGTTTTTCGAGTGCTAAGGAAACCAATGAACGATTTAAGCTGCTCCTTGATAGAGGTCAAAANGGTTTGTCGGTGGCATTCGACCTGCCTACGCAGTTAGGGCTAGATGCAGATGATGAATTNTCATTGGGTGAAGTTGGCAAGGTTGGTGTTTCAATATCAACATTAGATGACATGCGAGAATTATTTTCTGGCATTCCCTTGGATAAGGTAAGTACGTCTATGACAATCAATGCTCCAGCAATAATTTTGTTAGCAATGTATATCATTGTAGCAGAAGAACAGGGCGTCGGCTCTAATCAAGTTAGAGGGACGATACAAAATGATATTCTTAAGGAATATATGGCACGAGGGACATATGTTTTCCCGCCTGAGGAAAGTATGCGTTTAATCACCGATATATTCTCTTATTGTGCTAAAGAAGTGCCTCTATGGAACACAATATCAATCTCTGGATACCATATAAGAGAAGCAGGTTGCACCGCTGTTCAAGAAGTAGCATTCACTTTATCCAGTGCATTAGATTACATTGATTCAGCATTGAAGCAGGGCCTAGATATCGATGACTTTGGGCCTAGATTATCATTCTTTTTTAATTGCCATAATGATTTCTTTGAAGAAGCAGCCAAATTTAGAGCCGCTAGAAGATTATGGCATGATTTAGTAGAAGCAAGATATTCCCCAAATAATCCTAAATCAAAAATGTTAAGATTTCATACCCAAGTTGCTGGGGTTAGCTTAACTGCACAACAGCCGCTTAACAATATTTCACGTGTAACTATACAAGCATTAGCAGCCGTATGTGGTGGTACTCAAAGCCTACACACCAACTCGTATGATGAAGCAATTGGTCTGCCGACAGAAGAAAGCGCGACTATTGCTTTGAGGACACAACAAATAATTGCTGAAGAAAGCGGTGCTGCAGATGTAGTCGACCCGCTTGGAGGCTCTTATTATGTCGAGGATTTAACAAATAAAATATATGACTCAGCAATGGATTTGATAAAACAAATCGATAGCATGGGTGGAGCTATGTCTGCAATCAAGGATGGCTGGCAACAAAGACAAATTCACAATTCGGCATATTCGCACTTGCAAGACGTTGAATCTGGCAAAAGAAAGATTGTTGGTGTTAACTATGCTAAAATGGATAACGAACCACCAATCTCAGCATTGAATCTGGCTGGTAATTTAGGAGATATACAAACTGCAAAATTAGCTGAATGGAGGGCTAATCGTGACCAAGATAAGGTTTTATTTTCACTTAATGCTATCAAATCTGCTGCAATTAACAAAACTAATTTATTCCCAATTATAATCAATGCTGTTAGAAACAACTGTACTTTAGGCGAAATAATGAATGCAATGAAAGATGAGTTTGGAACTTGGATGGCCCCTAGTGGGTTTTAGGTGATAATATGGTTAGAATTAGATTAGACCACATTGGTATTGCAGTTAATGATTTAGAAGAAGGTCAACATTTCTGGAAATTATTAGGTATGATTCCAGAGTTGGAAGATGAACATGTAGAAGATCAAGGAGTAATTACCAGATTTATACCCATCTCCACCGAAGAACACCAAAAACCAGCGATGATTGAATTATTATATCCAACCGCAAAGGATACACCAATTGGCAAGTTTATTGATCGGCGAGGTATAGGCGTTCAACAATTATGTTTTCAGGTTGATGACATATATTCTATGATTACCCATCTAGAAAATTCCGGCATCACCATGATCGATAGAGTGCCCAGAAAAGGTTCTAAAGGTTGCTTAATTGCTTTTGTGCACCCTAAGTCAACTGGGGGAGTTTTAGTCGAGTTATCTCAGTAGAATTATCGCAATTATCATAATCTTTCATAGTAAGTTGTAAACCATGCGAACCTGTGTTGACCAACTTATGGCCCTTTCCCACATTGATGGACCAAGATTGAAATCAGAAGCAGAGTTCATCAGCAAGAGATTGGAATCTCTAAAATATAATGGGAAAATCACCAACGATGCGTTTTTAGATGCAGGTTCAATTCAAGGCGCATTCGAAATGATTGCCAATTTAATCGACATGGGTGTTTCTCAAACTGAAATTTTTTCCCAAATTAAACAACAATTGGCAAGGGCAAGGAAACTAGAAACAAAATACCCCGGGTTAAATCTAGCCATAGAGTCTGGAAGGGCTAGTTGAGTAGTATGCCACTTGAATCTCTGTTAACGGTATCCAATGTTTTCAAAAACTTTGGTGATGTTATCGCACTTGATGGTGTATCGCTCGAGATTAATTCTGGTGAAATCGTTGGCCTAGTTGGCAGCAATGGCGCAGGTAAAACTACGCTACTACGTCTCATGTCTGGAGTATATCGGCCATCTAAAGGGTCAGTCACCCTAGCGGATGGCAACCAAGTTCATAATATGAGAAATACGTTAGGTGTTGTACCAGAGTCTACGGGTTTGTACTCGCGATTAACTGCCTGGGAAAATATCAGATATCACAGTAGATTATACGGGGTATCGGATGATATCTCATGGAAAAGAACGCTTAAATTCGCTGAGAGCTTAGAAATGGAAGATAATTTATCAAGATATACTAGGGGGTTTTCTCGCGGCATGCGACAAAAAACTGCGTTGTTGCGCGCATTAGCTCATGGGCCAAGAGTCCTCCTACTAGATGAGCCAACAGCGGGATTGGACATTACCAGTGCACGAACTGTTAGGTCATTGGTAAAACAAGTCCGTAATGAAGGGGGGACAGTTATTTATTCAACTCACCAATTGTATGAGGCTCAGCAAGTTTGTGATAGAATAATTATAATTCATAATGGCGTTATTAAGGCAGATGGATCACCTGATGAGTTAATGTCCACAACTGATTGTTCTTCATTAGAGGAAGCTTACGTACATTTGACGCAAGAGAAGGCACGAATGAGATTTGAAGACAAAAAATCAGATGGCTCATTGGGTAAGCTTTGGAATAAACTATTCAAGCCTAAACTGCCTCAAGGTATTAATTTGCAAGGAGTTGACGAAGATGAGTAATTCCTTTCACAGAGTAAAAACGATAGCAAAAAAGGAAGTTATCGAATTTGTTAGAGATTGGAGAACTATAGTTGCAATAATCATTATTCCAATTTTGATGTTTCCGGTGTTATTTATTGTGTTTCCAATATTATTAGAATCAGAAGCAGCAGAATTGGATTCCCGGATAATTGAAATTGAAGTCCAAGGTGAACAATTTCCAGAACAATTAATTGAACAATTTAATTATTCAACAACAGAAATCACCTTTCAAAATATAACTTTTAATGAATCATTATCCATTCCTGGTGATGATTTCGATCGAGTTAGAAACATGGAACTTGATGCCGTGCTGAGGCTCAATAAGAGCGGAGAAATTTGGTATTACTCGATAATATATCTATCCACATCAGAGGGCTCAACCGAAGCTAGAAGTCGAATTATTGAATCTTTGATTAATTGGGAGGCAAATCTTACCGAAGTAAAAATAGTTGAAGGTGGACTAGATGTTGATTCCACATTAGACCCTTTGAGGTATGATGGAGATATCTCAAAATCTGATGTAGCTACAGAGGGGGAACAAGCCGGATTGATTTTGTCGCTATTTATACCCCTAGTTTTAGCCATATGGACATTTTCTAGCGCCATCCAACCGTCCATAGATATGACGGCAGGAGAAAGAGAGCGTGGCACTCTAGAGGCTTTACTTGGGCTTCCTTGCACACGTAATGAATTGTTAATGGGCAAGTGGCTGGGTGTTGCATCAATTACTGGAGTTGGGGTAATGCTACAAATTGTGGGTCTATTATTCGCTATTGGTTATCTAGCTACATCGGACTTTATCGGAATACCAGATTTATCTGCCCCAGCAATAATACTAATTATTGTTTCAATAATGCTTTTCGCAATAATGGTTGTGGCTCTTGAATTAGCCTTAGCCATGCGTTCTCACAGTGTAAAAGAGGCTGGATCTATACTTGGCCCGGCGATAATTTTGATCATATTCCCAGCTCTATTTACTCAAGTGATTAACTTAGATGGAATCGAGTCGTTTTGGTTTTCGATTCCAGTAATTAATGTATTATTGGCACTAAGGGAGTTATTATTGGATAGGGTTATTATTGAACACGTGCTAATTTGGTCATTAACCTCAGTGTTCTATGCGGCATTAGCAGCGCTATATGCGGCAAGGCAATTTAAGCGAGAAGATATAGTGACAACCTTGTCATGAGAAAGCAATAAGAGCATCCCTGACGATGTCGATAATTAAATCAATTTCTTCTGAGGTGATTCTGAAGTGAGGTGTAAATCTCAAAGCATTGTGACCACCGTGTATGACACCTAGACCTCTTCTTCTGCACCATGGTTCAACAGCATCAAAGCCTACTACTGGGAATTTACTTGGTTCTAATTCAGCACTTAGCAATAATCCAGTGCCTTGTACCTTGGTTATAGTACCTGGCAATTCCTCTGCCAGCAGATTTAATTTATCGACGAATTCCTTGCCTCTATTTTTTATGTTTTGGCGTAATTCTGGAGTGATTTGTTCTAATACTGCAACTGCTGTTTCCAGCGCTCTAGGGTTAGTGGTCATGGTATTTCCATAAATACCAACTACATACATAGAGGCTGATCTTTCATTCATTCCCAAAACTGAGAGTGGGTACTGACCAGCATTAATGGCCTTGGACCAGGTTTCTAGGTCAGGAACCTCAGCGTCCTGGAATCCATCATAATCGATTACCGACAAACAACCTTGGCCCCTAATACCAGCTTGTATTGAGTCTACGAGTAACATTGAGTCATGTTGGTTAGTTAGTCTTCTAGCAGCATCATAAAACTCACGTGAAACACACAATCCTGGATTTCCTTCTCCTTGGATTGGCTCGATTGCAACCAATTCAATGAAGAATTTCTCATCAATTGAGCGTTGAAATATTGCTTCAAGAGCATCAGGGTCGTTTGCTGGAACCAGAATCAGATTATCCCTATTTTGAAATGTTGCAAGATTCTTATCGTAGCCATTTTTACACGAGTGGGAAATTTGCGCTGGTCTGTCGGTACGGCCATGAAAACTTCTTTCTACAGACACCATTTTGATAGGATAACCTTCGTACTTTCCACCTGGCCCAGTATGGTTGTTTGCGTTAATATCTGCAATCCTTAATGCTACTGTCATGGATTCAGAACCACTATTCATGCAAATAAATTTAGTAAACGGACAATGTCCTCTAGTGTGGCCTAACTCTGCTTTCAATGATTCTGCTAGCCTACTATGGCTAAATGACGGAGTCATTACATTAGCCATTACCCAATTTTGTGACATTGCGTTAATTACTGATGATGGTCCATGTCCAGCACCTAACATACCATAGCCGCCGTTGTCATGAATTACTGCGCCGTGAGATGATATTATCCAAGGGCCTCGAGCAGAAAGAGCAACATATGGATTAACGGTTGCAGGAGCATAGAAGTTTACGTAATCTGCTTGTAATAACTCAACTAAAGACTGTTCATCTTGGTGCATAATGTGAGTCCCAAGGCGATTTGTCAGGTCATTATGCATCATTGAGGCTTCATGTATTGCATCAAAAAGATTAGAATCTAATTTACAAAATCTCATAATGTTGGCATCAGATAATCCGACTGTATCCATTTTGCCAGAATTATCTCTAATCCTATGTAACAAACTAAGTGCTTCTTCCCCCTTACTAACAGCCTTCATCATTACTTGTGCATTCGTGGCGCTTCTTCAACATTCGCTATTATTTTCTAATAAATAATCAATAATCGACAAGTAATATTCTTAGAGTATTACTATAGGAATACTTATACTGGCTATGATTCTGGCAACGATATGCCTAAAATCTCGCTTGACATGCCTGCAGAAGTCCTAAGCGACTTGAAACGACATGTTGGCGATGATAAAAAGTTCATCAGTGTTGCTGATGCGGTTAGGACTGCGTGTAGGAAATTATTAGATCAGTTAGACGAAATCGATTTACGAAATGGGAGAGTATGATAATGAAAACAACGAGAAATGAAGCCATATCGGCGGTTAAAACCCTCCTAGGATATCTTGAGGATGATGTAGAGAGGGAAGGTCTGTTCAATACACCAACTCGCGTAATCGATTCTTGGTTAGAAATTTTTGCTGGTTATGAAATGAGTCCTTCGGAGATTCTAAGTTCAACTTTTAACGGCGAGGGATATGATGGGATTGTATTACTGAAGGATATAGAATTTCATTCCACTTGTGAACATCACCTTCAACCATTCAACGGTAAAGCGCACGTTGCATATATTCCAGTAGAAAGGATAGTAGGGATTTCAAAACTTTCACGGATTGTTGATTTACATGCACGCAGATTGCAAAACCAAGAACGGATCACGAAGGGTATTGCAGACGATTTGGAAACTCACCTAAAACCTCTAGGTTGCGCTGTAATTATCGAGGCATCACATGGATGCATGAGGTGCCGGGGTGTTAAACAGCAAAATGCCATTATGTCTACTTCTGCCATGAAAGGAGTATTTTTTGATAATGCCGAAGCTAGGCAAGAATTATTCCAACTGATAAAAAATTGAGGTGAAGAATTGTTAGATTGTGGTATTTCTGGGAGTCAACGTGTTGATAGTCCCAATGATTTATCTCAGGTATACGATATTGTCGAAATATTTCATTCTGTCCAAGGAGAAGGTGCTAGAGCAGGAATACCTCATGTCTTTATCCGTTTTGGAAACTGTAACTTGCGCTGTGAATGGTGTGATACTGATTTTTTGAAATATGATAAAATGAGTTGTATGGATATATTATCCGAAGTATTCAAGTTTGATTGTAAAAATATAATCTTTACGGGTGGGGAACCTATGATTAATGATTTATGGCCTATACAACGCCTGCTGAAAGCGAGAGGTTATCACATATCGATAGAAACTAATGGTACAATAGCAATTCCTGATGGTTTGATTGACTGGATATGTGTTTCGCCAAAAGATCAAATCTACACAAATGTCAAAATTAAACAACGTCATGGTGATGAATTAAAATGCGTATATTTAGGCCAAGACCTTGCTATGTATGACGACTTAATTCAAGGTTTTCAACATCTATACTTGCAACCATGCTACTTTGATGACAAATCAGTTGAATGGAACGGTAAGAATTTTGCGTTGACCGAATCCATAGTTAAGGAAAATAATGCTTGGCGTCTATCTCTACAAACACATAAATGGATGGGGATAGATTGACCAAGATTGCGGTTATGGCATTTAGTGGTGGCATGGATTCTACATCCTTATTGCTTAGATTGCTAAGAGAATCTTACCAAGTATATACTATTGGATTTAATTATGGCCAAAAGCACATCGTAGAACTAGATAGAGCACAACAAAATATCGAGTATTTGAAGAAATCCGGATATGTTGTTGAACACAAAACTGTTGATTTGTCTAGTATAATGTCTATGTTTACCGGCTCATTAACATCTGGGGAAAAAATTCCTGAAGGTCATTACGAACAAGACCAAATGAAATCTACTGTCGTACCTAATCGTAATGCGATTTTCGCATCAATAATTTATGGTTATGCATTAAGCAAAAGTAATCAATATTCCAGTGATGTAAGTATTTCACTTGGAGTCCACTCGGGAGACCATGCAATTTATCCTGACTGTCGGCCAGAATTTTACCAAGTGCTTAATCATGCTTTTACTATAGGTAACTGGGATAGCGAAAGAATACATCTAGAATTACCATATATCGATGGTGATAAAATATCAATACTACAGGACGCGCTAATCTCTTGTGAACAATTATCCTTAGATTTTGATACTGTTTTTGCTAACACAAATACCTCATATGAACCTGATGAACTTGGTCGTAGTTCAGGTAAAACTGGTTCAGACATTGAACGAATCTTGGCATTCCACGCCATTGGTCGGAACGACCCAGTTGAGTATCAAGAGTCGTGGGAAAGTACATTGCAACACGCATTAAAAATTGAACATGAGCATATGGACAAAATATACCGTGAAAAATTAACAAATTTGCAATACCAAGTAACGAGAAATTCAGCTACAGAACGAGCATTTACCGGGATATATGACAAACATTTTGAGAGCGGGACATACTATTGTATCTGTTGTGACCATCCATTGTTTGAATCTACTGGAAAATATAATTCGGGTTGTGGTTGGCCAGCTTTCCACAGTGAACACAATTCAGCAAGTATTTCTCGTATAGAGGATTATACCCACGGGATGATCAGAATAGAAGTTAGATGTTCAAAATGTGACGCACATTTGGGGCACGTATTCAATGATGGACCAAGAGAATATGGTGGAGAAAGATATTGTATAAATTCAGCATCAATTGAGTTTAAGGAGTCGTGATTATATGGTTACTAGAATAAGAAGATACGTAGAAACTGATACTGGACACAGAGTTCCCAATCATAAGAGTAAATGCCGACACCTACATGGTCATAGGTATAGATTTGAAGCAGAGATTGAGGGTGATGTAGTTTCAGTGGAGGGAGTTTCAGATGAGGGGATGTTGATGGACTTTTCTGATGTCAGTAAAATTCTCACAGAAAAAGTACACGATGTAGTTGACCATGCATTTGTAGTATACCAAGGTGACAAACAGGCTCTTGCAGCATTAGAACTAATGAATGACGACCACAGAACTGTAATCGTTGATTTTATACCAACCGCTGAAAACCTAGCAAAATGGGCGTTTGAACAGGTTGAACCGCATATCCAATCTGTTTACGGTAATACGTTGAGATTAGTTGCAATGCATGTTAGAGAAACACCTAAGTCTACCGCATCATGGATTAAGTAGAAATTATTCTATTCTTCTGCGTCTTTTGTTGATCCATTTTTCATCATTGTTATTTTTCTGCAGAGCCGTTGTTGCATCAATTAACCCCCCAATGATTCTTGTTACTTCATCGCTAGTTGGAGATGACATCATTATCATCCTGATAAGAGAATTATTCAAACTATCTTTTCTCTCCTTATTGCCGGGCATTGCAGTAGTAAATTGGTCGAGTGCAGTAAGTAAAGTCCCTCGCAAATCAGGGTCCAGCTCACGTGTTAGCGGGACAATTTCTGGTAATCCAAAATCACTACCTTGGCTATCCTTCACTCGGTCGGAATGTATCTGATACAGGAAGGCATTCACCGAGTGAGAAAGGTTCGCAATAGGATAGCCTTCCCAGGTCGGTAAAGTCGCTAAAAAATCACATTCATGTAATTGTTCTGTGGACAGGCCTGTTCCTTCTCCCCCAAATACCAGTGCGACTTTTCCAGAACTATCATTGAACCTTTCAGATAATTCCCACGGGAAGCAAAAATGTCTGAATGAGGTTTTTGTCCCAACTTCCCTCTTTCCTGAGGTACCGACTACAATTGAACAATCCTTTATTGCTTCTTGTAGGGATTGAAATATAACCAACTCATTCAGTATAGAACCTGCATGCTTCGCCCTATTACGGGCTTCTTCATCTAGCGGGTCACACTTGGGTGTTACTAAACGTAGTTTAGAGTAACCGTAATTCAACATAGTGCGACATATGGCTCCTAAATTACCGGGATGCGAAGTATTTACGCAGACAATAATTAATTCGTAGGATGAATTAGGCATTGGTATAGCTTTCCTATCACCCATCATTATCACCTATTTTAAAACTCCATTATCCATCTTGGATCACATGGTTGATAGATAAAAAATAGATACCCACCTGATTCTCTATCATCCATGACAATAGAACGTTTTTTTATTGAATGCTTATATTTTAGAAATAATATCAACTCTTCCAACTCATTTTTGTCTTCAGAGTGGATACTGACTGGTTGTCTATCCCAGTCAATGCGCACTGGCATTCAAAGCCCTCAATCGACTCTTCTTTGACGGTACCTTGTTACGTAACCAGCAATCCAGTTACGTAATTTTTTAGAACTAACATCGGTTAGTTGGGATACCATTATTTTGTTGTGGTCAAAGTCTTCGGTGAATTTCTCACCATGTTGTTCAACTAGTGCAATTGCTCTTATTTTTATGAAACTCGGTCTAATATTTCCCATGATTATCACTCCTCAAACAATTTTACTTCAATTGGGATATCTGGCTCATCGTGTCTGATGACTTGTAATCTTACTTTTCTAGGAGGGTTTTCGATCCCTCTTGACCAAATATGTTCGTTGACAGATGGATCAATCCACACTTCTTCATCTTCTTTAACTCTTAGATGTTGGATTACATGATCCTTGATTATCTGCATAGCACGTGGTGCCCGCTTGAAACGGGTAATACTCCAAGCTTTCCTTAATGGGACAATAAGTTCTGATTCGTTAGGTCTTGCCATATCATTCACCTCTGCAATTTACTGCGTCTCCAATGGTGTCTTTTAGGATGTGACACAGTGTTTCGGTCGGTCTTGAGCATGACCCATACAGGGACACGGCGGTTTTGCTTGGTAGCCTTCATAAGGCGTATTTTTTTTGCTGCTGGTTTATTTCTGGACATATCGAGCACCTTCTCAGATTCTTCGGATGGACGCATTGCTGCGGCTCTTGGATTGCATTTTCTTTAACATTGACTTCAATGTTTCATCGGTCATTGGGGGAATAAATTGGTTATTTTCATGCATTGATATTATCAATTTTTTTATCGAGTCTGCACGCTCTGGAGTAGCCAAAGAAATCCTAGCTATTCTTGAGCGTGCTTCGCTAGTTAGTAGATGTTTCAATGCTTTATTGATCGACTGAGATTCAATTTGCTGTCTTTGGGTTTCGATTTCAGCATCTGCTTGGACCTTTGCTTGTTCTTCAAATTGCTGTTGGAGGGCTAGTCTTCTCTGTTCACGAAGAGCAGACAATTCGTCGCTTCCGTTTGCAGACATGATTGACAAACTCCCACTTCCTCAATATTTGGCTAAGCCTGGATATAATTCATTAGCAGCATCACGGCAGGAGTGAGCCACTTCATCAAGTAGCTTTTGACCTGCTGATGTAAGTTTGCGGCCTGAATACAATTGTTGCTTACCTTCCTCTGTGTCAACTTCTTTCGTAGCCACCATTTCAACAAGCCCTGCTGCTTCTAATTGTTGTAGAGCAGTTCTGATAATGTGCCTGGATGCAACTCCAGGAGTGTTTGGTCCAGCACCATTGTTCATGACTGTGCCGTAAGTTTGAGCAAGACTAGTAACACCGATAGGGCCTTGTTTTGCTACCTTCCTTAGTAATGAGGCTGCTCTGATAGTCCACCAGTTCTCTTGTGTAGGAGGTCTCTCTCTATCTACTCCAGTCTTGACGTATTCTGACCAATCTGGGGCGACTATGTCTTTAGAATCAGATAGTTTATCTGCCAATGCAGAAATCAGCATATTAGCCGGAATATCATAATAAGTGGTCATGTAACAACACCAAGCAATTTGCCGACTTTACTCCCCTATATCAATGAAACGGGTAATAATGCGACGCCATAACTTGAAAAAAGGGAAATGCAAGTGTTATTGAAGGAGGCAATATAGGGCAATGCATGCAGAAGGCTTTAGCCCAAAATCCGAATCTGCTTCGGACTCTCTTGGGGCTCTCATTTACTCTCATTTTTTTATTAGCTTATGCAGTCTATGGCGCCACTATTTCACCATCATATTATGTTTATGAAACAGAGAATGTTTCAACTATTGACGCAGATACAGAACCAACCAAACTGTACGATGTTCAGGAAAATGAGACAACATGGCGATGGACTATGAGTGCTGACGGAGATAATCTCACTTGGGTAAATTTAACTGCAACCGAGCTGTCCAGAGAATCAACAATCAGGCTAACCAACTCTGCAGGATTGTATAGCCACAGCAAACTTGGCGATCCAGATGCTGAAGATTTTGCTTGCGAGGAAAAATGTTACCAGAATAGTACACATGAAGGTTACAGCGAAGATGGAGAGGATGTCAAAATATTTTCCATGACTACTACCGACCCCGGCAGGAGAGATAACGGGACCGTCTATGCCAAATCACTCGGTTCAGCGGAGGAAAAAGCAAGGGATATAATCGAATATTTCCACTCACCATCAGTCATTATTGTCGAGATAACAGAGAAAGGTAATCGGACAACTTCACCAAGTATTGAACTACAAACCGTAAATGAAGATTTTGACGATATAGAAGTTTTCTCTATCGACGCAGGTACTGAATTCCTTTGGGCGTTGGCTGCGGTAGTTGGTTGTTTTTCTATGATACTAATACCATCTTTCACCGTATATTTTGCTGCTCAGGCTAAGGAAAGAAAAGCAGAACTAAAATTACAACAGGCAGAGGATAATGTAGATTCATCTATTGATAGTTCTGACCAAGCCAATTAACTCATATAGATTACATACCGTGTCTAAATTGAGCCGCACATGAAAAACTACACAGCATTATTGTTAGTGATATTGATTTCAGTGCACGCCATGCCTGTAAATAATTCGATATTGACCAAGCAAACTGCGCATGAAGTGAATTCGAAGGCAACAGGTGTGGACCTTGCGGTAACTGAGGTTGACTTCTCTTACCCCAACGCCAACGATCGTGGGAAATATCAAATGTTCTCATCTAACTATCCAATAGCCGATTTTAATAAACCTGAGACACTATATGTTGTTGATGCTGTCAAGGATGTAGAGATTGAGTTAACAGTTTTGATATCTAATACTGGTACATTAGATGCAACAAGTGTTGAAGTTAATATTCTAATCATCCATAATGAATACCTTGATTTTAATCTCCATAACATCACCAAGGTAATTGGCTCGGTTCGAGCGCAGTCTGAAATAACTTCAACGGTCAAATTTACTCCAGAATATTCAGGAAATCATAGTTTAGTTGTCACTCCTTCCTCACCAACGTTGGATGATAATCCATCAAATGATGTTTATTCCAGTACCTTCACTGTTGCAAATAAATATTACAATTGTAATGATTTAGTTGCATGGACAACTGGATTAGGTTGGGCAGAAAATATCGATACTTTTCTCTCAGAGGGATCTGCATGCCACTATGGAAACGGTCAATCCTCAACCTATTCAATTAACTCAAATAGTGATTTAATCACCCCAATCCTTGACATGTCGGATGCAATCCCAAATCCCACAAGAACTAACGGAATTACCTTTTTCTATACCGGTAGCATGGCAAGTGGAGATTATGTAAGGCTTTACAGCAAGGATATAAGTAACGGATGGGTTGAGCAAGCCAGTATAACTGGAACAATAGACAATACGTTTACCGATGGGGCGAATTGGAACACTTGGTCGTTAAATCATGCCGGAGCCTTCTCTCCTTTAGTTCCAACAAATCCACAATTTTTCCATAGTAATTCACAATATAAATTCTCTTTCACCAGCGATTCCGTGAATAATGATATTGGCTACTGGATGGATGATATAGTAATTGTATATGATCAGGAAGCCAAACCAACTGAATTTGAAATAAGTGTATCTGGATTGTCGGTAACAAAGACGGTGCCGGGGTCCTGGGGGAAAGCAACCTTACAGTTGACTAATAATGGTAATCTTTCAGAAATATTTAATCCATCGATTCAAAATCTTCCCGGAGAATGGCAATATTATTTTTCCCACCAAAGTGGAGTAAGCATAAGTGAAGATAACGGTGTGCTGGTAGAGAAAGGCCAGAGTAAAATTATTGAATTAAATTATCAGCCAAAAGTTGGCGAATCTACTGGTTTTTTCCCTATTCAAGTAGAATTATCTAGTTCAACTCATGAAGTGATTAGTGATTCTATTAATATTCAGCTAGAGGTAGAGCCAGATAGAATTCCAAAGTTTTCAGACATTTCGGTAACTCCGCGATGTGCACCAGGAAATACCTGCACCTTCAGTGCTTATCTAACTAATATCGGTGGTGCAAGTGATGTTTTTGACCTTTCTCTGAGCTATCAAAACCTCCCGATTGGATGGAGTGTGGCTTTTGCTTGGAATCAACCTAATTCTATTTACATCCAACCTGGAATCCTAACTGAAATTTTGTTAACCTATACCGTTTCACAAGATGCAGTACCAGATTCTCTGGGCATTTTTCTACTTCATGCCAACTCCCAGAATGATTCATCGCGAAGCGATACTTTGGAAGTGACTGTAACTGCAAGCATGGTGAGTGATGCATCGGTATTTCTACAAGATTCTCAAGTAGATACAACATGGGCTGTAAACCCAGGGGAATTTGTCAGTATAACTTTTGAGATAATAAATAATGCCTCAGTCCAAGATATATTTTCTACCAGTGCTGAAATAATAGGTTTTAATGATTGGGCAGTTGTAGACATAGTCCCAGAACAGATGTTCTTGAATTCAAAATCTAGTGGCACTTTTGTAGTGACATTACAATCTCCTGAATCTGCTCAATATGGGGATAATTGTCCGAGTATAATTGCTGAGATTAATTCTCAAAGAAGTGGACAAAATTATCAATCAAAGACATATGAAAATTTGGCAATAAGGCAAGTGAACGACGTAAGTATCCTGGAGGTTAACTCCCCAGATGAAATAATTCCTGGCCAAATAAACAATTTTAATTTAACAATAGAAAATTTAGGCAATGGCCCAGTCACTTCTACGGTAACAGTCGATAACATACCAAGTTCTTGGGATTGGTGGATCCAAGATGAAAATGAACAGATATTAACTACAGTTCAATTATCAGAGCGTTCAGAGTTTACGTATTTACAGGACCTACATTTAATGATTGATGTGCCAGCAGGAGTCGAGCCAAATACAATGTTTGAGTTATCGATAGCTGTTAATATAGTTGACAATACAGAAGACATTGACATAGCCAATAACGCAATTACTATTCAGGTATTTACTGCAACCGTCCGAAATGTTACTTTACTAACTTTGGAATCTCCAATCTTCACCGGTGTGGGCAATATTACAAAATTACAATCATATGTCCTAAACTTGGGCAATATCGATGAGGGTGAAGTTCAGATAAGAGCTCAAATAACTACGACAGATTACTCTGCACCAATAGAATCGTATTTCACAATAGGTACAGTTGGTATAATCTACGATTTGGACATTTTTCACACAATTACTCTAGCCAAGAATTCCTCCCGATTATTAGGAATGGATATTGTCTTACCACAAGACATTCCAATTGATTCGACAATTTCTGTTTTATTTGAACTCCAGTATATCGATGGCGGAATTATTACTAAATCACAGAATGTAGATTTGATAGTAAACCATGTTAGGAAGTTCGCTACCCTTTACGGCCAATCTGCCAATCCGTTGGCGGATGGTTACGGCAAGTTGTGGATTAATCACACCATTGAATCTACTTCGGATGAAATAATTACCATAAACTTTGGAAAACCTGATAATTGGAATTTGTTGTGTCAATCAGAGTTAGTGAATGATAGCGGATTAACTATCCAGTCCTCGTTTAGCGGTTCTATAATTCGTACATCTTCTATATATTGTGAGGTGCTAAATGATGGAACGATTCTACTAGATGAAGTCACTATTTCAATTACTGATCAAAATGGCAACCAGCTAAGTCAGAATGCTTTTTCTTATAATTTTCCGGAAAAAACTACTGAATCCCAATCATTTTCAGTCAAAGTGATTGGTGGTGTGAGTACGCTAGTGCTGATAATCATCGCTGGCTTGATTATTACCATTAACAAGAATAGAGATAAAAATCTGGAAGATACTGAGTCTAAGCCGGTAATTGGGCCGCCTATTTCTGGCCCACCAATAACTACTCAGCATAATACAAACTATACACTCCAACCAACAATTAATGAGACCTCACCTCCTTTACCTGAAACCGGATTACCCCAAGGTTGGACTATGGAACAATGGGAATATTATGGGCAACAATATTTAGAAATGACCAATAGGCAATGATGTGGCTGAGTATCCTGCGCTTTGGTACGCCCTTTGGTTAATAATTGCAGTATTTGGAGTAACTACTTGGTACCTGAGAAATTTTACCAATAAAGTTGAAATTACTAAATTGTCAGCATATACCGGGGTAATCGCTATGAGTACAATGTTAATTTGGACTTTGATAGATTTTTGATGTGATATTATGACAATACATGGCTTAGATAAACATGAGTATGCGGGTTTGTATCCATGCAGACTACCAGTATGGTGGGGGTTTTACGGAAATGTGGGGATTCATCCAAGTATTGAGGGAATAAGTGGTAAATCTGTTGTTTTGCGCATTGAAAAGAGATTTAACAGAATTGAGCGGATAATGGCCAAGTTGTTTAGGGCACCCAGGGAGGTCAGAAGACCACTAGACGTCAAAAACAGTATGTTATGGCAATTATGTGATGGTAGTAGGACATTTGAACAGATATGTACTGTTTTGGACTCATTATTTCACGAAGATATCTCACCAGTAATCGATAGAACGGCTGCTGGGATAAATCTCTTAAAAAGTAAAAACCTCATGACTGTATTGAACGAAAGTTTTAGCGGGAAATGGGCGATAGATTCTGGCATAGTACCAAATAATCAAACATTGAAGCCGCTAGATGACGATTTAGGAATAACAACTGGTGAAGAATAAATCAATCAGGTTCCCAAACTAATCTAAGACCAATCCCATCGCTAACTTTGGTGCCCACCGAATAACCTCTAGAAGAACTCCTTGTTGAATCACTTTCCGTAAACCAACTACCACCGCGATGACAAAAAATATCCGTATCATCATAATAAGGAAATTGGGTAGACCTTACGGAAAAGTCACGCCGATAATTATCAGCACACCATTCAGCAACCAAACCATACATATCATACAAATCCCAATTATTGGATTTTTTTAATCCAACTTCTCTTGTGGATGCACCTGAGTTTCCAGCATGCCAACCGTAATCATCAAGATCACCGTCAAAATTTCCAAAACTCCACTTGGTATCTGTCTTGGATTTGGCACTATATTCCCATTCGGCCTCCGTTGGAAGGCGCCATGTACCAAGCAATGAAAGACGTTCAACACCAATATGAATCTCATTTAATCGGTCAATAAAATCCAAACAATCTAACCTTGAAACCTGTTCAATTGGTCTTAGACCCGAACTCCAACCTTCCTGAAACTTGGCAGGGTTTGTCCCCATTACAGAGGCCCAATGCATCTGTGTTACTGGTCTTTGACCAATGAAAAACGGATTGGAAATTTCCACATTATGCACCGGTAATTCCCTTGCTAAACCATCGCCGACAGAATCACCCATCTGAAAATTACCTGGTTCCATTAGGACATATGTCGCCCCGAATTCATCATCAAAACGCGGCGTTATCAAGCAACCACCTCAAGATAATTTTTTTGAGTTTTCAAGAGTAGATATTACGACACTGTTTAATCGTTCTACTATTTTTGGGTCGACTAATTTGCCGTCATCATCAAATGCTTCTTTTACATTGCCAATTGCCAGCTGTTCAGGAACAGGCCAACCATGTATCCACCTAAGCATAATTCTCATATGATTTAGAGTGTTAGAATTCGTCACACCTCCAAGTGTAGACATAAGTCCAAAGACCTTGCCTTTGACGTGTTTTGTGTAAAGCCAATCGAAGGTATTTTTCATTGCTCCAGACATAGTACCGTGATATTCTGGAGAAGCGATCAGAAAGGCGTCCATTTCTGTGGCTAATTCTTGAAACTCTTTGACATTTTGATTATCCCAACAACCTTCTTCTCCAACCAGCGGTAAAGGCTTTACATCTAAATCCCAAAAGTAGATTTCTGCACCATTTTCTTTAGCAATGTCTAGGGCTAAATTGACCAACATACCACACTTTGACGTAGGTCTATATTCTCCGCTGAGTCCAAGTACCTTAATCGCCTTATTTGCCATGTTCATTCGATGTGAACAGGGTTATTGAATGTAAGTGTTAGGGAGTACAAGAATAAGTAACCCTTATGCTTTAGTGCTTAGCCCTATGGTTTGAGGCTTATGGACCAAGACACCCTAGCACTGGAAAAAAACACAGATAATAGTGTCGATAATCAAGTTGAAGCATTGTTGATTATGGGTGAGGAAGCGTCACGTAGCGGAGACTCCAAAGCAGCTCTATCGGCTTTCAATAAAGCTATATCACTAGACCCATCAGCAGACATGGCATGGTTCAATAGAGGGGTATTACTTGAGGCTCAGCAAGATGCTAGAGGCGCCAGGCAAGCATTCCAAATATGTTTAGATGTAAATGCAAATCATGCACCAGCCACCGCAAATCTGTGCATTTTATTAGAACGGATTGGCGACCAATCAGGTGCTTACATGATGGCGGAAAAAGCACTGCAATTTTATCCGGGACATCCATCAATTTTAGAGGTTAAAAATAGATGTGAAGGTAGTGTGCAGACAAAGCCTATTGATAGTATGAAATCAGTAGAAATAATCGAACAATATCAACAAGATGATGTTGATACTGTCATCTCAGAAACTGGATTAACAGATGTAAAAGCACTACTAGAAGAAGCAGTACATCACGACGCAGATCAAAACCAAGAACTTGATATCCATGAATTGAGATCCGCAGCAGAAGTAGTTGTTGCAACAGACGAAATCCAAGAAAGAATTGAGGCATCCCAACCAGTTATAGAATCTATTCCCAACCTACCAGTTGTACCAGTCGAAATAGAAATTAAAGAAGATTTAAACTTGGATAAATTGGTAGAAGAAGCCACTGAATCAATAAAATCTGGCGATGCTAAAAGGGCGCTTGAGATACTAAAACCGCATCTAAAGACTGAGGCAGCAAAGCATGCACCATCATGGTTGATTGCAGGAGGGGCTATGGCTAGGTTAGATTTAGAAGATCACGCAATTTCTGCAATCGAACATGCACAAAAATTAGATCCATCAAATCCTAAAGGATGGTATAATTTAGGTTCCCTAAAACAAAGAAAGGGTATGCTACAAGAAGCGGCAGTTTGCTATGCTAATGCGATAAGGGAAGACCCCAGTTACATCAAGGCGGCAATTAAATGGGCGCCACTTGCGATGGAGCTGAAAGACCCTCAAGCATATTTATCGGCAGCTACAGTAATTGTCGCAGCAGAACCAGATAATCCAATTAGACAAGAGTTAGCAACAACTCTAATCGAACTTGCTGAAGGTGAATCAAGGGTTCTTGAATCACAATCCGGACTACCTCCAACATTGCCCGAGGGCCCTGAAATGGCTGCTACAGCACTGGAATTAATTGGCCATGGGGAAACTGTATTGCATGCTAGAGCATATACAATGACCAATAATCACATGGAATCTGTAAAAATATGGAAGGCTTTGATTCAAACCAACAGAAATGATGCTGAAATGTGGCGTGGATTATCAAAGGCATTGTACGCTGCGGGTGACACTAATACTGCAGAGAAATGTAGCATCAAGGCAAATGAAATTGAAGGCCTAAATCAAAGTCCTACCACTAACATAGAACCGGGACAACAGTTAGAGAGCACTGCGACGGAAATGGTGCCACAATCCAATGATATACCACCAGTACAATCTTCTCCAAGCCCAGTTTCAGAACAAGAAATGTCAGAAGCCAATTCTGTACTATCCAGACCAATCGAGTCGACAACTCCAGTCGTTCAAGAAGTTACACCCAATCCACAAGTTGATTTGGCAAAAGCTGCATTAGAAGTTCAAAATAATTCCTTGGTATCAAAAGAATTTAGAAACCCCACTTCCAATTCAATCGCTAATCAAGACATATCATGGTACAATCAAGGTGTAGCACTAATTGAGGCAGGTAAATATCAAGAGGCTTTATCTTGCTTTGATAGGGCATTGCCTTCTTTTTCTAATGACGATGAAATGGTTATTAGAATTCTCAATGGACGAGGTAATGCTTTCTATTATCTAGAGAATTACCCTGCTTGCGTTGAATCGTATCACCAAGCAATGCTAATTAGACCAGAGGATGTTCGTGGAAAAACACTCTACAACATGGGTACGGCTTACGCTGAAATGGAACGATATCAGGATTCAGTGAAATGTTTTGAACAGGCTATACCAAGGGGTCTGAACAAAGAAGAGATAAAACGAACAAAAGATCAGATTCGTCGATGTAATATTTTACTCAAAGAGCAAAAGAAAAAGAATCGGTGATTAGATGCTTAACAGTGAAAATTTAATAGAAAAACTAGTCGAAGCTGGCCTAGAAGAAAAACAAGCATTGTTGCTTATCGATTTAGCAACCCAACCACCTGCGAAGGCTAGTGAGATTGGTAAGAGATTGGGTCTTTCTCGTATGGACGCGTACAATTCTCTCAAAAAATTACAAGAACAAGGACTCATTAAAGCAACACTAGACAAACCAATACGGTTTTTTGGTATGACAATAAACGAGGTATTCCAGCAAATAATAAGGACTAAGGAAATGGATTTGAGAAGACTAAACGAAAATTTAGAATCACTCACTCAATCCAATAATTTACCGATTATATCTAATGCTCACAATACTGATGAGGATTCATTTTCAGTGTTAAAAGACCGCCACGCCATTTTAGCAACTGTAGAATCAATGATTGCTGAATCAGAAAAACATGTCTGGCTATTACTTGGCAGATGGGGTATTTTACATCTACTGAGATCTGGAGCAATGGATGCCCTCACAGATTCGTTGAATCGTGGAGTTGAAGTAAAATTAGTAATTTGTGTCGATGAAAAAACTATTAGATTTTATGACCAATTAGACGACCGAATAGAAATTAGACACCATCCAGAATTTAACCTATGTGGGGTTTTTATCGATAATGAAGTTGGGATTCAATACGTCCAAACAGAGGATACTCCAACAGGTAGAGGCAAAGATGATACTGCCATATTAATGGAATCAGATATGTTACTCTCGGCACAAAGTGAATTGCTAAGGATTCAATGGAATGCGGCTAATTCATACAGTTCAGCTAAAGCAAAGATGATTGATGGAATGATGACAGAACCTCTCAAATTGACACTTGGAGATGGTTCATTCTACGAACGTTTCAAAGAATCTATGAAAATGGGCATTGATCAGCAGACTAATGCGGTACTAACCAAAGGTGGCATACCAGTTGTTGATGAGAATATCCCTCAATCAAATACCTTGACTGCTTTAGGAATCAATACCAACCAATTGTTCCAAGATGTTGGGATAAGAATAGGACAAGAATTAGCGGTCAAATTACAACACATTGATGATGATAAAATTTTCTGGGCTAATATCAAAACTGAATGGGAGGACTTAGGTATGGGACAAATAGGATTTGATAACTTACCTCCTAAGATGATAACGGTAAATGATGGCAATGCATGTGATGGCAGACCCCAAGTAGGCGGTATGTTTTGCAACATGGATGAAAGCGTTATTGCAGGGATTGTCAAAGAACGGCATGGTAAATCAGTTAATTTGAATAAACGTGAATGCTCGACGTCAGAGGAAATGTCGTGTTGCTACGAAATTGCCATAAATGATTAAATTTTAACCGATTAGTACACAGATTCATAGATGAGTAACTGTTGGGATTAACATGGATTGCGGAACTTGTGAAACAGCGGGGCCAGTTTTGGTCCAACAACCTGAGGTTGTTGAAGTACAACTCACCATTACTCAAAATGCAGTAGATATGTTGAGTCAAGCGTTTGGTGAAGACCGAAGTATGGGTCTTCTCGTAGGGGTATTATCGGGCGGCTGTTCAGGCTACATGTATGATTTACAAATTGTTGAAGAAACTGAAATCGAATGTCAAGAATTAGATATTTCGGGCTTTAGAATTTTAGTCCCAAAGGCTTCCAG
>PBTA01000012.1 GCA_002726395.1 Methanobacteriota archaeon
GCACATCAAAACGATGATTGCGTTCTTTCTGGTAAAAGCACCACCAAGTCCGATGATGAATAATATGGCGGAGAGGGCTGAAACCCACGCTGGATCTATCATTCCTCTTCACCGCCAAATTCCCAAAGTAGGTTTTCTCTTCGCTCATCTCGAATCAAATAAGCCGCACCAATCATTGATGCTGCCATTAATACTCCAACGATAAGTAACGGCAAAGCCCAGTCATTGAGTAGTGAGTCAGCAAGTCCGTTGGTTGTTGGTTGGTCTTCGCTAGAATCAGCCCAAACTTCATCAGCGCTGAGTACGGAAATCAAAATCATTGCTAGTGCAAGTAGGCCAATCCTAGTGACTAAGGATACGAACTTCATTCAAAATCCTCCTCCAATATTTGCCTTCTAGTTAGCATTATACCAAATAGAACAACCAAACCAACGCTGGCAAGATAGACTAAAATCTGTATTGCTGCTAAAAACTCAGCACCTAATAGAATGAAAATCCCAGATACTGCCATGAAACAGAAAATGAGTGACAACATCGAGTGTGCCACTCTTTGAGCAAGTATTAGACCCAGTGCGCCACCAATGGTAATGGTGGCAAATAAGAAAAATACTCCTGCTTCGACAATACCTGCGACATCCATCTCAGGCACCTTCCTCAGCAGCAGCCTCGGCGGCTGCCTTAGCGGCCTTAGCAGCCTTTTTCGCACGCTTGTCTTTCTCTTTGTTTGCGCGCTTGGCTAACTCTGCATCTACCGCTTCTTGGTGGACGGAAGGTAATACTCTAGTTCTACTGGCATCAAACCACAAATCTTGACGGGTAAAACCAGACATTCCATCGTATTCATTGGTCATGAAGAAGGAAGTGAAACCACAGGCTTCCATACACAATCCACAGAACATACAGCGGCCTAGGTCGATTCTACCAGAAACAATTTGATCATCAGCCACAAATAATTCAGTTTGTTCAACCTCTTGTTCGATTCCCGAATCGTTCCATCGAACCATTGCTGTGCTACCTGATAGGTCTAGTACCTCAGCAAATCTCCACTGGTCGGGGGTATCTGAGTGGGCTGTGACGTGGTTGAAGTCGTCGGAAGATTCTGCGATTTCAGGAATTAATTGCGCAGCGTAGCCGCCAACTTCCAATTCCGCACCGAATCCTTCGTGCTCCCCATCTGCACCGTCTAATACGTCAACTCGCAGTTCGGTAGTCATATGCAGGCAGTCGTTTGGACAAGCGGTCACGCATAGTTTACAGGCGGTACAAGTTTCCCAAATTACGCCNATTCTACCNTTGTAGTTACCTGGGACGAATAGCCAAGGCTCCATATCCTCTAATCGTTCATATGGATACTGAACNGTCTGAGGTTTCCACANGGTAGGGAATAAGTCAGAAGTNACACGGTCGGGGGCAAATTCTTGCTGTGTAATGTCGTTAAATTGACTAGTTTTACCCGCACGTGCTTTTGCTCCGTCATCGAGGAATTCCGGGTGAGTTGTATTGTGGTAACCCATTGCGAGACGCTTACCAAACAACTTACCGAAAANCGGGAAGGTTCTCAGGGCGGTTATGAGCGTTATCTTGAACGGGTACCAAAATAGGTTTCTAAAATTCGGTTTTGCATGGGGGTGCATTGGCATATTTTCACCTCACTCCTGCCCCGGGACATAGGTTCCCGCAGGCTTTTCNGTATACACGTGGAACATACGTTCGGTATTTCCACTCTTATCCTCATCATTGAGGAATAGGACAAAGATTCCTAACCAGACGATTGTAGTTAAGATTGGTACTAGCATTGGGATGCCAAATGCGTCCCATGCCCAGCCGCCAGCTGCTGTATCTTTCATTTCAGTAGGGTCAAATAGATACAGGCGATATATACCTGCAAGGACTACTTGTAATACTGCCAATGGCAATAAGATTCTCCAGCCAAATTCTAAAATTTGATCGGTTCTAATTCTAGCCAGTGAAAACCTAGCCCAAACGAAAACTAACAGGAATACTAACCATGCCTTGAGCAGTACAACTATTGCCCCAGGAATCAATAAGTAGGCATCTCCAAGAAGTGGAATTTGGCTAATCAATCCTTGGAATGGCAAGTGCCATCCGCCCAAGAAGAAGTGAGTGAATAAGAAGCATGCAGCGTAAGTTCTAATGTATTCTGCCATAAACAGCATACCGAATCTCATGCCACCATATTCAGTCCACCAGCCTTCAACCAGTTCTGCTTCAGCTTCTGGCATATCAAAGGGTACTCTTTCAACTTCAGCAATCATAGTAAGTAGGAAAAGTCCTGCACCAAGAGGCATCAAGAATAGATTCCATGAACCTGCTGAATGCTGGAAATGGACGCTTTCTATTATGTTGAAAGTGCCAGACAGCACGGCAACTGATAACAGCGTCAATAATAACGGAATTTCATAGGCGGTCAATTGTGCTGCTGACCTAATTCCGCCGATTAGAGTATACTTGTTGTTAGAAGACCAACCAGCGAAGAATACCCCGATTGGAGCAATACCGAAGATTGCGATGGCGTAAAGGATTGAAAGTTCAGGATTTGTCGCATACATGCCACTTGACAGCGGGATTATTCCCAAAATCAATAATGTTGAAGATACAATGAGGAAAGGTGATACCTCAAAAATTAGTTTATCTGCTCGTTGAGGAACCATGTGCTCTTTTACTAAAAATTTCATACCGTCTGCTACGTTTTGAAAGAAGCCCGGGAATATCGAATAGCCCATCCAGGAACGATTGTTTACTCTGTCGACTGTAGCGAACTTTTCATCTCGGTTGCCAAATTTTTTGTTTAGCCACTTGTTTAACCCACCTATTGGTTTACCCAAGCCAAACGGTAGCATATTCCACCATTCCCCTGCAGTAACGCCATTTTCACCAACCCACAAGGAACGCAATGCTGTTGTTGCGCCACGTCGATCGTTCATTCTGGCAACAGCTTTACGCTCAATCCACAAAATTGCGAATTGGGAAAAGAACAACATCAAAAATACAATATTTACCACTGCGAATGTTGCAAGTCCAAACGCAATTTGTGCCGAACTGTCTTCTAGTGGAGTTCCTTCTAGAACTTTTGGAATTAAATCTTCGAAGGTTGAGAATAATAATCCCCTCAGATCGTATTTGTCATCCATAACTTCACCTCAACGATCTGTTTCTCCAATGCATGGATCAAAACTACCCATAATTGCCGGGATATCGGCCACTTTGTACCCAATCATTGTCTTAGCAACGAATGGAATTGTGATGAACATTGGCGAACGGATTGATAGCCTGTAAGGCTTTTTCCCTCTACCTTCACCGCCACCTTCGATGTAAAATTGTGAGGCTCCTCTAGTACACTCGTAGTTACTGAACCCTGTTGCACCTTCAGGCGCTCGGGTTGGTGCCTTTGTGTAAATCATTTCATCACCGCTAGCGTAGTTAGTGTTTTTACCGCCCGGTATTTTTTCAATAGCATCGAGTACCATTCGACAGGATTGGCGCATTTCCTCAATCCTGACACGGTATCGGTCGTAGCAATCTGCACCTTTGACCGAAGTAGGTTTCTCAACCGCTGGCTCCCAATCAACTTCATCATAGACTGAATATGGATGGGCCCAGCGCACGTCATAATTGACGCCTGCTGCCCTAACGTTAGGACCAGATACGCCGGCTTCGACCATTTCTTCTGCGTTACAGTAGCCAACTCCTTGAAGCCTGACTAACCAAATTGTCGATTCGTCCAGCATCATTTCGTATTCTTCGATACGCTTTTCGAATAATTTGACCTTAGCAATCATTCTATCAGCAAAACCAATAGGAATATCTCGCTTTACCCCACCGATTCGAGGATAATTGTAATGCATCCTAGAGCCGCCTAGTTCTTGTAACAAATCAAGGAACATTTCTCTGTCTCTCATGCACCAAGTCATTAAAGTTAGATTTCCAATATCTGGGCCAAATGCTCCAAGCCACATTAGGTGACTGGCTAATCGTTGTAATTCAGCTGAGATAAGTCGAATATATTCTGCTCTTTCTGGGACGTCTGCTTCGAGTAAATCCTCTGCAGCATAGATGTAAGAATTAGCCCAAGTCATTGCGCTAACATAGCATAATCGATCGCAGTAGGGCGTAACTTGTGTGAAATCTCTTGCTTCACAGATTTTTTCTACACCTCGGTGAATATATCCAAGTTCCGCTTCTGTATCGATTACTGTTTCACCATCGACTTTTACTCTCAGTGTCCACAATCCGTGCGTCATTGGGTGTTGGGGCCCCATAGTAATCCACATTTGCGCCATAATTTCACCTCACTTAACCCGACCCTCATCGGATGGTTTTCGAACGAACCCTTGAGCATCATCATACATTTCGTTATAATCATGGTAGCGAATCTTGTGTTGTTTTTGTAATGGATGGAATCCATCCGGACTATCAAGAGGATTGAGTACTCTAAACATATTCTCATGGCCTTCAAACTGAATTCCAACTAAATCCCAAGTCTCTTTTTCATTCCAATCTGCACCAACCCAAACATTTTGCACGGTTGGAACCGAGGGGGTGTCGTTATTTGGCAAGTTAATTAAAATCTCAAATTCAACGGGAATTTGGGAGCCAAGCATCTTTTCGGCGACATAAACTGTACTGGTATCTGGCCTTTGATTGCTGATTGGCTGTCTAAGAAGATGGTACACTAGACCCCATCCCCGTTCGTCTGGCCCTTCAGGGTAATGTGTGCCGGTAATCATTGAGCAGTAGTTAACGCCCATATCGAATTTCATCCACTTGGCAAGTGCTTGCCAATGTTGTGGCGGACTAACGACTCTTACGAAAGAGTACTTCTTGGCGTTCGAATGCTGAACTATATCTGCGTTGATACCTGTTCCGCCGAATTTGTCGTTTATTGCATCTGCGCACTGAGTGACTGCTATGGCATTTTGCTCGAGAGTAATTGACATCCCCATTACTCATCACCTACAATAACCGGCTTTTCGGAGTCGCGACCGGAACTTGGTGCTCCGCCGATTCTGATTATTTTTTCTCGCAATAGGCCAAATCCGTCGATTAGGGCTTCAGGCCTAGGTGGGCATCCAGGGATGTAAACATCTACTGGAATAACTGTGTCAACACCTTCCAAGATGTTGTAGGATTGGAAATACGGGCCGCCAGAAATAGCACATTCGCCCATGGCTATGCAGTACTTTGGCTCTGGCATCTGCTCCCAAAGCCTAACAATCTTGTCAGCGAATTTCTTTGAAATCGGACCGTTAACCAGCAAAACATCTGATTGTCTGGGAGATGAACGAAACAGTACACCAAAACGGTCACCATCAAATCTAGGAGTCGCTGCAGCCGCCATTTCAATAGCACAGCATTTAATCCCTAAGTGGAGAGTGAATAATGATTTTCTGCCAGCCCAATTGAAAAACCGGCCTGCTAGAACGCTCAAGAATTGTTTAATTTTAGTGGCTTTAAGCGCTTCATCAGTTACTCCACCAACCATTTCTACCAGCGCACGGCTGTTGAATGCTGCAAAATTTTCTCCAGTATCTGCCATAATTTCACCTCAGATGTAAATTCTACCTCTTTTTCTAAAGACGTACCAAACGCCAAGTGACATGATTGCGAAGTAGGTTGAAAGTACCACTAGGGCGTCTTTTGCCCTATCTACTGCGCCGTTTCTAGCACTATCTGCTAAATCTTGGGCTGTTGCGTCTGAGGCAACCATTCCACCCAAAACCAAGAACATGAATGCAACATCAAAGACTAAGAATATGATTGCATACCAGTAATATTGAAAGTGAAATTGAATCATTGCATCACCAACAGGTTCACTGCCGCATTCGAACGTAGTTAGCCTTCTTGGATACAAACTGTGATCTCTTTCATAGCCTTCCAAAAGGTATGACTTGGTGATGTGTGGGCGGGCAGGATCTACTCTAGGGCGAACTACCCAAGTGATGATAAAATTGGTTAGCGGCATTAGTATTCCGACAACTGTCAAAAAGCCGATAGAAAGGTACGCACTTGGCACTGATTCTAGTCCGGACATTCGCTCACCCAGTGCAAAGCATACGCTTAGCAAGCATTCCAATAATTACCCCCCAATAAGGGTTGCCAAATGTTTGAAAACTTTTGAATCAAAGACAAATCAAAAAACCGTGTGCCTGCGTACTGGTTCAACTCAAACTTTGCCGAACCATATTGCCCACGAAGCATTGAGTGATTCTTGCATCATCTGCCAAATCTTGTAGAACGGATATGCAGCAAGACACCAGAAGATTGCGTAATACATGGCATAAGCCATTATTTGGGCAGCTAACTGACCTAGTAGCAAGAAGATTGGTATCAACGCTAATAAACCAACAATAAAGGCACCAATGGCTAATACCGGGAATAAAGTAACGCCTAATATTAGCCAAATAATCGGCGAAGATGTAGATATTTTGGTCGAATGCTTGGTTTGTTCCTCTAGTTGTCTAATTTCGCCAACAAATTTGAACATACGATAGATATTGAGCAATGGAATTATTGAGAATATTAGGTGTTTAACACCACCTGGCCCAATATCTGCGTGCTTCTTCATTTCATTTGCCATTCGATAATTTATCAAAAGTCCATACAAACCAAGGGTGATTGGCACTAATACAAACCACTCCAATTTTGCAGAACGGTAAGGTACCGGGTTAACAGCAAATACACTATTTGAATTAAAACCTTGTTCTCTAGAAGCAATTAGTTTCTCGGCATACTTGGCACGGTTTTTGTTCCTGCCAGATTGAACCATTTGATCGATTGTCGGCTTTCCAGCACGATACATTATTCCAGCAAACAATAGTGCTACAATAAGGTAAACTCCGCTTTCAATTTGACCTTGAGAAAGACCCAATCCAAGGGGTCCATCATCGGGTTCACCAAGGACTGAAATTTCGATATTTTCACGCCCAACAACACCTATTTCCACAGGCTCGACAGATAGAGTAAATGTGTAGTTATCTTTTATTTCCATATTATATGATGGCCTGACAAGGGCAGTAATTTCGATTACTTCATCGACATCTGCCCAACACTTCAGCCCTTCAGAAATAGTTGAACAACTGGAATCTGCTCTGTCAAGTTCAACTGACCAGCCTCTGAAACTCTCTGGTGTATAAATTATGAATTGGGTACGAGTATTGCCATCGTTAACAATAGAAATTGGAATTTCCTTCCTGTCCGGATATTCCAATTCATAGTAAAGTTTCACACTGTCATCAAATTGAATGTCATAGATAGTTTGAACTTCTAAATTTAATACAAGTCTGCCTGAAGTCCTATCGGCGGCATTTTCTTGGCTAAATACTACCACTTCTAGTATCCCGACATCACCAGTTTGGGCGCTTGGACTAACCTCAACAATTACCATTACTTTTTGTTTGAACTTCCTTACTTCATTACCAAAGGAACTGATATTATTGCTAAGCATAATTGAGTTGGCGCCAAATTCGGATTCAGCCAAATATGGTTGCCCGTTTTCGTCTAGGAGGTAAGATTGCGAACTTAGATTAAAAATCGCAAATTTAGTTGTTATTGGCACACTGCCATCGTACAATTCACCATCAACAAAGATCTGTCTTGTCGCAATTCCTTCAAGACCATTGATGTCGATTACTGCTAGATCTGATCTTAATAGACCTGAAGGGCCTACTTGAGGAGTACCGACATTCTCAATCCAAAATTCAAACGTCATTGTGCCCTCAGGAGCTAAAATTACCGATGCGGCTTTGTTATCGATGGTCACTGAATTATAACCTCCATCGCCAAATCTAGTTTCCATAGAATAGGGGATATTGTTCTTTATTGCCCTAATGGTGAATTGTGCCTTGTTATCTGGCAGGCCATCGCCATCATCGTCGTCATTAGTCGAATGTTCTAAATTGGTTATCTCAATAATTATGTCATTGTTGTTGTAATTTCCAACATTAGGCACAAGAACGTTAACATTGATGACTAGACTTTGCCTTGCTGGAACATTAAATTCAGTCTTGGTATCACCAACTGAATCAGTGAATGAAATATCCCAGTTTGTTCCTGATGAGGGACGTTGTTGTTTGGTGTAAAACCTAAACACATCATCATTATTACCAAGGTTTTCGATTTCTAACGGGAATACTAATACATCATTATAATCGCCGGTTTGAGAAATATATCCATTGCTATCTGTCGGTATTACTGAACTTGAGGACATCCCGTGAGTTTCGCTTACCGTTACAGTCAAAATTTTACTTTGATAAGCTGCACCACCGCCTGCAGGCAAGACTGAGAATGTTAGCTCGATACTTTCGGTAGCAAGCGCATTTAGTGGCACGGAAACTGAATACTGTACATTGACTGATTTACCTGCGCCATGGCGACTATTGACTGTAACAGTAGATTGTTCTAACTGAACTCCCCAGCCTGATGGAGCGGAGGATACTGAGATTCTGAGGTTATCTTGGCCGTTGCCGGTATTGGTAACTGTGACTGAAGATGTGCGGTTTTCTCCTGGCTCAATCGGGCCCAGTGATTGAGTTGTAAGGCTTAGTTGCGCACCAAATGATTGACCAAGTACAATTGAAATAACCTTGCTGCATTTTACTGTGTTACCGTCTTTGGCTTGAATTGTAATAGAATTTGATGAACCAGCATTTTCTGAGTCATCTGGCGTTACTTTGAAATCAAATATTTTGGTTCCAGTTCCATCACCGTAGGGCAAGACACCGCTTGAAGGACCGTCTGAGGTAACCCAACTAGCGCGCTCGCCAGACCTAGTCATACTGACTGACCAATCACTATTTCCATCGTTAGTCAGAGTTGCTGAAAAACTTCCTTCTTGATTTGGATTTAGGTTTAATGTGGTCTTGGATAAGGACATTGAACACTCTTTGAGAACAGGTACTTCGAGTTCTAAATTCACCGTATCAGTCACTTCTTCAGTCGGATTCGGCGTGGTGACAGTACCGATTACCTCCCAACAATAATCGTCAGCTTCTTGGCCATCTGGAACTTCGATTTCGACATATACAACTTGTTTGTTTGCATCATCATCATCCTCATCTTCTGAATCTAGAGTCACCGTATTATCGCTTAATGTTGCTTCTAAATCACCTGCATTGCCGCAGCCACTATCGTCTCGCTCTTCAAGAGTCAAGTTTACTGTAGTCGAATTTTGTTGTCCGGTGTTTTCAACCGTAATCATATATTCAATTAATGATGAAGAACCGGTGTAAGTAATGGTCTTGTCATTACGATCTTTTACTCCGTCAAAGTATAAGTCAACACCCCAAAGCCCCCCACCAGATCCATCACCAGTAGTAGTGGTGACTGTTTCTGTTGAGGGTTCAGGAATTTCTGCTGCTGGTGCACCAATTACTGCGGTTATACTTGCAGTTACAGTGGTATCACATGCTGTATCTGCTTCTACTGTTTGTGCAACGGTAACGTTCATTGTGGTCTCTTCAGTTGCTCCCGCTTCAATTTGGCCTGTAATTTGGCCAATCGTGGTGGTAAAACCATTACAATCCTCACCCGGTTCATTGCTGGCTTGTAGATTTACCGTCACCGGATCGCTGCCTGTATTGGTTACTCTCACGGTATATTCGCCTGAATCACCCGGATTAACTTCTAATGAATTAGGAGAGACATTCAGGCTGATACTAGGTGCTGCTGAAACGGGTGTTGCAATCAGAGGTAGTAGAGATACTAACATCAGACTGACCAAGAAAAATGCTGCTCGATTAGCACGAGACACACTTTCCCCTCGGTTGAGCATGATTACCGGTGAACGACTTAGTATCAAAAGCCTATCCTTTATTGTGCCAAAAAATAACCGTGAAAAGCGAGTTGTTTAGTTTAATTCACACTCATCATTATTCACTAACAAAAGTCGATGATGGAGATTGACAACTTAAGCAGTTTTTAAGCGAATCAATATCGCAGTCATCGGTGCTTTCGACGTGGTATCGAGCACCGCATTGAGGACAACCAACGACTTTCCCTTCAACCGGTTTGCGACAATTCCAGCAGATTGGTGCAGGCGTAGCAACTTGGCTGGAAGGCGCAGGTTGTATTGGTGGAACTGATGAATTTATGATCGGAGGTTTGGGTTGAGCAATCACATTGTGAGGTTGAATAAATGGCATCATAGGCGGAGCAATTTGCTGCCTATTTGATGGTTTTAGAATAACTAGACCAATTACTACCACCAATAAAATCAGGGCGAGAATTATCCCGATTTGAGTTGCTGGAATACCCAGTGCGGCACCTTCTGAGGGGCTATCCTGAGCATTGGCAGTAAAGCGGTAGTTGTTTTCTGCTGAGTTTTCCATTCCAATAAATTGAATGGTAAGGTCACTGAGACCAGAACTTGTGGGTTTGACTGTGAATTTCAAGGTTCTTGACTCGCCAACTTCAAGATCGACTATTCCATCTCCAATAACATCTACTTTCCAATCCTTATTTGAGTCGAAACTAGCCACATAATTAAACGGTAAAGTACCGGTATTGGTAACTAAAATTTGGACTTCTTGTACCTCTCCTTCAGTGAAATTATTTAATGACAATTCCGACCAAGATACCTGTTCATAGCCTCCTATGTAAAGTGAAAATTGTTCTGAATAATCAGTTCCAGCACCAGCAAATTCTAGGGTGAAACTAGGCTCACTAAATGGTAAACTTTCTGAACTTGTCAACACATTGCACGTCAACTGAGTTGATTCTTGATAACCTATCGATTCAGGTGAACCGCAAGCAACGGAAAGTTTAGGATCGCTAACTGTACTAACTACAGGTTGCCATTGAACATCTGCATCGTTAGTTAACGTCCAGATAAATTGTAATTCTGCACCAGCAGGGTGAGAACCCGAACCAAAAAATGTAGCAGAATACTCTTGGCCATCAGGATAAATTACCTTTTCAAAGGATAGGCTTGGTTTTGGATAAATTTGCACCTCAAGATAATCACTCCAAGTAAATCGATCAGATCCGTTGTCAAAATGTACTTGCGCTTCGCCTGATTTTGCACTGCTTGATAATTGCAGCGTGGTAAGATAAATTTCTGATTCACCCACTGCTAAGTCTATGATACCTGTTGAACTGATCACCTGTACACCTTGAGGAAGAATAAATGTTGGTGATAATTTGACGGGTAAATTACCCTTATTTTCAACGGCGAAAACCATGACTAACTGAGAATTAGGCTGTAGATTGATCACCGGTGTATCACTTCTAACTTGTACTGATTTGACTGCATCAACCTCGATAGGTAGTTCAATTAGCCAATTTACTGGTGGGCTTGTTTTAGAAGTGACGCTTATGGTAACCAATGTTTGATAACCGGAATTTGGCACCACTGAGGGGGGTTCGATTACCATTTCCAAAGTGGCAAAATCATTAGCCTCGACTAGTGGTGAAGTGGCAAATTGGCTAGGCGTAAAGTCTTGAATAAAGTTGGCATCCCAGCCGTTAGGCGATTGTACTTGGAGATCATAAGTAATCTCAGTATTACCGGTATTGAACAAATAAATTGGCACAGACGTGGGCTCAATTGGGTGGACTGGAACAATATCGTAATCTGTGGTCACCTCAATATCAGGTATTTCACCTACGGACAATTCAACATAATATTGGGTAGAGATGCCATTGTCCAGATCCTGTCCGATTAGAATAATTTGATATGTTCCAGGCAACGGAGCCTCCTGATGTAATACTGTTACAGTTAGGTCTGTTGACTCCCTTCCTTCGAGTGAATAATCACTGCCAGATAGCCCCACATACCAATCCATCTCAGTGCCATTATTTACCGATAAAATACTTGAATAGGCAATTGAGGCATTGGTTGGCAGTAAACCGGTATTTTGCAATCTAACCTGCCAAGTAGTTGATGTCTGTTTGGCGTCTTGTAAAACTGAGTTTTGTTGCACGGCAGTGATGGCGACTCCCGGTTCCGAAACATTAACGATAATGTCAAGACGATTATTAGTCTCGAGTGTTTCAACAACCAGCTCATCTTTATCGATGATGAAGGAGACTAAATTCTCACCTGAGGTTTGCGGAGTCCACGACCATACTAATTCACGGTCTGCTCCGCCACTAAGTTCCATTGATTGGGAATTTAGTTCCACACCATTTACCTCGAGTGTGACATCAAAGGGGTCAGACCTGATATTACCAGTATTTTCCAGCAGGCAAATTAATTCTGTTTCCTGCCCCACACTAGGGATAGTAATATCTATGCTGTAGCCTGATTCAATCATCACTAAATCTGGTTTGAGATCATTTATTCCATTACCCATCACAGCTAGAGAAAATGGTTGTGACCTACTGCCGCCGTGATTAGCATCAATCACCTCTACAGTCCAAGTTCCAATAATTGCTGAATCTATCAACACTACCTCTACATTGTTCAAAGAATCAGCACTGCCGCCAGTTGTTGAACGCCCGTTAGCGAAATCATTACCTAGGTAAGTTAGACCATTGGGGTCAGTAATTTCTAAATTCAAATTAGTCACTAATTGGGTACTAGACCATGTTGAAGCATATTCATCTGACCAGGCAAGTACCGCTTTGAATTGGTCACCTGCTGAATCGATATCAAAGGTGTAGGATTTTGAATTACCTGTTGCCGAAAGCAATGATCTGTCATCCACCCAAACGCCTTGACCATCTGGTGGAGCAAGAGAATTACGCAGGTTTACTCGTCCCCATCCCTCATCGTTGTTTGGAATATCTCTAGCACCAATATCCTCTGCACCCAGTATCAGGAGTGCCTTGACCAGTGCTCCTTGAGGAGATTGACGAAGGGCTATTTCTTCCAAATATTCTCTAATCATGGCTGCTGCACCGGCGGCATTTGGTGTAGCCATTGAAGTCCCGGTATATTCTAGATACCAAGTACTGGACCAACTGGAACCACCTGTATCTGCAGCCTCTTGGGCACGACATGAACGCACATAACCGCCAGGTGCCAAAATATCGGGTTTGATTCTGCCATCATCAAGCGGGCCTCGAGATGAGCCCTCCATTATGAAATCTGGAGCACCTTGGTAACGATTTTGATGCATTCCAACGGTCACTGCATTCTTGGCAGTAGATGGAGGAGTAATTGTATCAGAATCAGGACCATCGTTACCAGCAGCAAATAGAATGGTTAATCCTTCTCCGCCGCTATAGTATCGGTCATAATAATTAGCCCGGTCATCAACATCTTGGCTTTCAGAAGAGTATTCACCAAAGCCTCCAGAATTACCCCATGAATTGGTATGAGTTCTCGCCCCTGCGCTGTAAGCAGAATTGAGTAGGCTGTTTAGCGAAGGGGATTGAAAGTTCCCGGTGTTATCGTTTTCCATGGCTTGAAAATACAAGTCTGCTGCGGGAGCAACACCAGAATAACCACCGCGATTGCCATCACCAAGCACCGTGCATGAAACATGAGTCCCGTGGCCAGACCATCGGTCTGCTGTAGAGCCATCATTGATGACATCATTATTAGCCACCACACGAGAACCAAAATCGCCATGGTCTTCATCTAGACCCGAATCGGCAACTGCAACTGTTTGGCCTGAACCATCAAGGTCGGTGGTGAAGTAAATTTGCATGCTGTTTGATTTCATGTGGCTGCCAGCATTGTTATTGTGGACTTGGAAAGCAGGATTGAAACGAAGTAATTTTAGCGCTGGTTGGGATGCTAACTCGATTATATTTGCAGTAGTTAAATCGCCTTCAAATCGGCCATTGTCCCACATTATTTCATCAGTAATCGACCAATTAACCACATCCAGTAAGTCTTGTTTAACCTCTGAGATACCATCACTCAATGAGACTGTTTGTTCTAGTCCATTATCGCCGCGCCAACCTTCAAGTCTAACTCTTTCACCTAGTAATGATTGCTCAGAACCTTGCAATAGTAAGACGTCGAGCAGGTTTGGTTCAATTATTAGAGCGACTGGAACATTTTGTATAGCAGCGATGTTTTCTAACAACGATAACTGTTCAAGGGCAGTTGGAGTTCCTTGAACAACCAATCCTGATGGCGAGATGTACTCCCTAATTACTAATCCTTCAAGTTCATTAATTCGTGCTCTTGCATCTATCAAATTAATCTCTGAGTCAATTAATACCAATAGTAAATCATCCCTTGGCTGAAGAAATTCTGCACTGATGGGGCGTGATAATTCTAAACCAGATTCACTGAAGGTTCCCAAAATAGTATTGGCTACCACTTCTCTGGATTCTTTGATAGTTGAGTTATCGTAAGTGCCCACTGCATCATGATAGACCCCCTCTTTAAGTTCAAAACTAACCCATTCAATGCCGTTATTTTCAGTTATTTCGGTCTGAATCGGCTCATTGTTGAATGCTAATTGTGAGGTCCCTTGCAAAATAAACAACGCTACAAGGAAAATGACTCCCCATGCAGAACGCTTGCTTTGCATAATATATGCCCAGTTCTGCTGCGCTTTATTGCTTGGGGTATTGTGTGAACTGATAATCAAGTTCTATCTTTGAATTCTTCCCATGCCCAATCCCCGACTTCATGAGTCCAAATTTCAAACTGCCGATCACCATTATGATCGGTATATTTCAAATCGATAGCGATTACATAATTATCCCATACCGTATGGCCCGCAATTAACATTTCAACATCATCACCAGCAACTGAAGAGTGAGCCGAAATGACACCTACATCAATACCCATCGAGTCTAATATTTCGCCTTCAATTGATTGAAATTTAACGTCAAATTCAACATCGGTAATTTCTCGACTTCCCGTATTGTGAATTTCAGACATCACCAAATGACCACTGCGTTGCATGTACAAAGTCTCAACCATTACTGAGTCCCGTGGAATTACCCAGTACCATGTACTAAAGATGGCACCAATAAGCAACATTACGATTAATCCTGCCATGGCAACTCGGTTTGGAGTAATTTCTTTTTGAATATCTTTAACAAATTGCGCCGCATCTTTTGAGGCTTGGAGGATTGCTAATTCTTCCTCCGTCATTTGAGTCGTTTCATGAATTGAATCTTCGTGAATGAGGAGTTCCTCTTCATCATTGAATATCATCTCATCACTACCCATTTTATCAACCCAAGATTGCAATTGTACTAGCGATTAGCGAGGTGACTGGCTCCACTAACAAGACGTGTCTGGTCTCAACATTTCCACCAGTCAAGGTGCCAATTAACGATAAATCAGAAACCATGCCGTTTACTCCCAAGGAAGAAGAAACTGGAATTATACCGGTAAATTGAGTATCTAGCATTACTGCACGACCGTCAAATTTGGTGTCGCCAAAGAAGTCAACATAGTAGCCCGGTTGTGAAGTGACTTGAGAACTTGCTACAATTCGGCCTGAGGTAATGTCTTCAAGGATTATTACAGGATATTCATATGGACCTCTCTTGACTTTTATTGTCGCTGATTTAAGGTCCTCTCCGACTAATTCTAACCGGTTAACCATGACTCCTGGTTGTACTGGAATGTTGGTTTGTTTCATGTACAGACTTTCAACTCCTTCCCCCGATGAAGCAACTCTCATTCCCCAATCATTAGTCGGTTCAAGTTTGAACGTTGATGGCAACCCTTGAGCAATCATCAGTACATCGCCACGGAAGTCAACGGCTCTACCACTAGCCTCTAAGTACAAATCTAAGTCATCACCATTAGATGAGTAATCAAGTGTCATCATTCCTTGGAATGAGGTGTCTTCTCTAATATCAAAGTCATTAGCAGGTATGGCTGATAATGACATCACGCTTGGTAAGTTTCGCATGAAAGTGGTTGCAGGCCACCAAAATCCATCGATATAGCGCATCTGTTGAATCATCAATTTTTCCGCAGAGAATTTACCCTGTGTTCTAAATTGTTCTGGAACATTCATAGATATGTTGAAAATATCCCCAATAGTTGCTGAAAACTCCATCGATTGAGCCACATCAATAATCAATGCTTCAACCCTAGTATCTTCGATTCGATCTATGAAAGTAGCATGAACGGAATCTAGATTAGAACCAAAATCATAAGTCATTATTACATTAAATCTTGGAACAATCAAATCATCTTGGGTAAAGAATACTGCATTTGCACTGACATCATTGGGTTTAGTAGTGTCTAAACCATCGATTACTAAATCCATATCTGTTCCCTGTAAGCCATTAATCACTATACTGATTTGTTCTCTTAGTGGTTTCCATTGCCCAAGGAATAGTTCGAATTCGTATTGAGGAATGTCACCAATCATCCTAAAATCATACTCTAGAGATATTTCTCCAGCGGGTAATTGCGGCAACCAAAGCCGATTATGCCAACTACGGCGGAATTCGAAGGTAATTCCTTGTTCTTCTAACAACGTTTCATTGAGTAAATTTCTTTCAAAATCATATATTGTTCCGTCCTCTAAAACAGCAATCAGCATATCTGCTTGAGTAATGTCTGAACGTGTCAAAATGTCAAGAGCTAAGCCTTCCTCGGATTTATCTATTTTATAATCATCAAGAATATCGTTAGCGGATTGTAAATCCGATTGAGTCAATGAGGGTAGGCGAGACAGATTGAAATCGAGTACTGAAGCTTCTTTTGCATTCATACCAATGCCATGTGACCAGATTGGTTCATCCAAGCCGTTGTTGCCTTTCCTAACGTCTACCGTTAGATTAAACGCCTCACCAGTCAACAAATCAACACCAAGAGAAAAGTCCTCTTCGTCTCCCTCTGTACCGACTAGGTCTTTGGTAAAATCATAGATTAAATCGTTAACTGAAGAGCCAAAGTCGACCAAATCTCCGAGGAAGAAAGATAGCGATTCAATTCCTTCACCTTCATCGAAACTTGGTAGTTCAAGGCCAGACGAATCAACAGTACTCGGGAAGGCTAGACTGATGTTTGATGGTAGAGGGTCCAACATAACACGCCCATTCATGCCGAGGAATTCATCGTCATATTGCGACTCATCCTCAAGTAAGACGTAGAATGGTGAAGATTGGCTGCGAATCATTTCGATAATTGAATTGCCCTCTGGCCCAACTGCATCTGGCACTTGAGGTGAGTATCTTTTCAAACTAATTATATCTGAAATNTTCAAACTCAAACTAGCCTCTGAAGTATCTTGATTAACAAAGAATCTAAAATGGTCCCCGTCCATTGTTCTTGCTTCAGTGGCGTTAGAAAGTTGGATGATTATGGAGTCTATTGCTTCCCTTCCAGTATATCCAAGGGTATCTCCCAGGGTTAACGAGAACTCATCTGGCAGTCCGTTTAACTGAATCGCATTTTGTTGGCTTGGACTTTTACCACCATAGGTAATTGACTGGATTGTATCGCTTGCTTGATANGTAACATCGTTTGANGTTTGGATAATTTTTAGTGTGTCAGGGCGATTAGAAATTCTAGCCGATTGAGTCGTAGCAGTGCTCTGGTCACCATCCTGGTGCTTAATGTGGCCAATTAGAATCGGCTCTCCGGTAGAGCCGGTAATCTCAAGATCCCTAACATCTGTATCTGGGTCAAACTCTTGGACCACGCTAGAAATTCCTGACACTCGAATACTGATAGCAACTGGAACTAGTGGTTTAATTGGTTGACCATCTCTGCCAATTACTAATTCGATATTGGTGTCTTCGGCAATCAAAATNTGGTCTTGTCCGGCAATCACTGGGTTATCACTACTTGAAAATGCTAGTTCAACTAAGCCAATTTCAGCCGTTTCTCGTGGGTCACCGGCGATGTTGCCCTTCACTTGGTCATAACAGTGGATATGTAATTTACCGCCATCCGAACCGGTTGTACTGACAATTAAATCCGGAAGTGAATTTACTATATCGCCAACATCGAGCGCCACTTGAACAACACTCAGCACGGCATTATCAAATATTTGAGCAATCGAGTTGAGACTGGGGTTATCATAGTTAACCCGGTCAATACCTGTGGGAGCTATAAGGAAACTACCCTCTACCAAAACAACCTCTGGTATATCCTCAATCGTGAATTCTAACGACGACCGGTCAGTAGCAACACCGCCCCGCTCGAAGGTTGATTTGTATTCTAAACGATCGATAGATTCAGAACCAACAATAGCAATCAGCGTATTGGGTGCTAATTCTTTCAGTGGATTTACCGGCAATGTAGGGTCATCAACATTTGGTGTGTTATCTCCAGAGAAATTCTTGATGGCGATAATTAGTGATAATCTCGATGGCACTTCTCCAGGTAGGTTGACAGACCCTGGGGCTTCTCCAATCATGGTGAAAATTGAGTTTATTTCCTCTTCAGGCATCGTTCCCGAAGGCAGACCGTGAATCCATGCTCGAGCATCTGTTACGTTACCGTATGACGAATCTCCTTCCGGCACATTTGCTCGATTTTCAAAGTAATGTAGGTAAACATCTGAACCTTTATCTGAATATATTTCTACAGAATCAAAGGAGTTCTCGCCTAAGTTATCGTTTCTAATCGTTATGTCAACCTCTTCCGGTAACCTAGTGTCACCCATCTCGGGGTGGAAGCCAGCATCCAAGTAACTCATTTCAAGAATCGAAGCTGCAGAACCGCTACCATCGCCATCGAATCTGATGAATCCAACACCAACGCCGTAGCCGCATTTGTGCTCATGGCTTGGTGCTTCATTATCTGCAATGGAATCGTAATAATTTCCATCTTGGCAATTTGTTTGTTTATTTGTTCCCGGAGCGTTGGGATTACTTATCTGAACTGAATAAGGAGCGGTTATTGAAGTCAATGTAAAATCACTCGAATTTAGTGAACCGATAAANGTACTAAGCAATGTATTTGCCAAATTGATGACATTACCCGCGGAAATATCAAATTCAATCCTCTCAATTCCAACTCCTAAANTAAACTCGNNTGGTGGTTGNGTGAATCTCGTATCNATTACCNCAGCATAANATTCTGAATCANCTANANTNACATCAAAAGCAAGACCTTTCATNAAACTNACTTCAAGNTGTTCTAAAGAGCCCCANAANGCTTCAGATTGGTTNAANGCAGTTACTTTCCATTGNAANGTTGGATTTATCCAAATCCCATCAACATTNGGAATTNNTGGNANAATTCCGGGACTAGTTTCAAGCCCGGANTTAAGNANNCCTTCGAGAGTCAATGCAACTGATAGGTCGGCTCTATCATCGCCGTCAACATCAATCCAGTTTTGAAATAATACAAATTCGCCCGTGGTTGGAATGAATAATTCACCAGTAAATGTTCCGTATGTCCAATTTTCATACGAGGGACCATTGTCACGCGAAGTGAAATTAACATAAATCGTGTAGGTGTTTATACCGATGGCTAAAGGATCTGATAATCCAAACTGTTCTATTGAAAACAATGTGTCAAATAGATTCCCAGGAAATCCATCTGGTTGGGTCGAAGCATCCATTAAAAATTCGTAAGGCCGAGGATGGTCTGGTTCAAACGATGTAGAATCACGCATTGTGACTCCATCAAGGAATGAATTTGATATTGCCAATGGGTCTTCTGGCGAAAGCGTGCGCGCATTAGCATCGACTTGGGCAAGTGCACTTTCTGCAGAANTCGCTGCAATTAGAGCCTCCCCATTCTCAGTTCTCATGTTTAGTGTTTCCATCAACGAATCTAGGACATCAAAATCGTCTCTAGAGATAGTCGTATCTGCAGCAACTGGATGAGAAATCGACAACACCATCAATAAAATCAGCATTATTGCTGGTTTTCTTGGGTCGCCAGACTGAGGCAGCCCCGGTCTAACCAACCTTAGCGTGCGCTCATCCATGCACTGTGTATGCATTCAACCTACGATAAACTATCCCCTCTAAGTTCGTTCAATAAGCCAAACCGGAGGAGTTTTATTCAAACCGTAATTTGAAATCTTTGTTGCACGAAGGACAAGCTACGATAGCCTCGTCAACCTCTGGGATTCGTATCTTAAACGAAAAATCACAGAGTGGACAACTAACTTCCTTGATTGCTTCATCAATCACAACCGGCTCAATTTGCTTATCTGGTTTGGAAACCTCTGGAACATTTTCGATTTGGCTCTTAACCTGGAAGGGTAGTTCAATTCCCCCACTGACTACTTCGGTAACCTTTACTACGGCATCTTGCTCAGTGTTAGAAGCGATTATTTCTTGATTCTCTTCTTCTTCAAACATTGCTAGCGCGTCAGAGGCAGCGGCATGTGTTGCAGTGTTGTATTGTGGCTGAGGGGTGGAGATGGCCGCTGGGGCGTAGGTATTTGCCGGGGGAGCGAACGCGGAACCGATATTTGATTGAGTTTCATTATTGCCGCCATATATCGACTGATACTCTGCTTGATGCAGTTGTTCCTGTTGAGACTCTTTGGTCGTAACTTCAACATTAGAATCTAGGCCAGATATCTGTGCTGCGTCGGCGAAAATTGGGATTCTAGTTTTCTGTTTAACCATAGAAATATGCTGTTTTGCTTCCTGCTCAGAGAGACCTCTTCCCTGAAGCAATTGTACGGCAATTCCTGTTTGCCACCTACGGAAACCAATCATTGAAACCGCCATAACAACAACAAAGGCAAATAGTGAGATTACGATAACACCAAACATACTTGTGGGCTCTGTAGCACTTGCGACCTTAACCGAAAAAGCGTGAGAATCTGAATTACCTGATTGGTCAAATACTGTGACGACTATGTCTTTTGTACCGCTATTGGCGAAACTGAGTTCTACATCTGAACCGACAAAGTCAGGGTCATCTGTTGAATCTCCATTTCCGTCACTATCTAACGAAGGATTGAGATCCCAGTAATATTGCAACTGATAGGATTGGTCGTAAGCGTCAATGGCTGACATCCTAAAGGTTAGGGATTCACCGGCAACTATTGTAGAAGGCAGTTGACTTTTTAATTCCGTATTCAAGACAGGTATTGAAGAATCGTCTACTACTACATTAGCAGATGTTTTACCAATATTGCCTGAAACATCAGTGACTGTTAGATTCACCACATAATTCCCAATATTAGGCCATGTTATCGAGGCCGAGTTGTTGGAATCGGAAAATACGCCACCCCACTCCCACAAACAGCCTGCTATTTCTCCATCATCAGAACTAGAGCTACAACTGAATGCGGTTGGAATATTAATTCCGGTTTTTAGACCACCACTAAACAATTCTGCACTGCTACTTATTTGCGGAATTGGGTTTACAATATCAGAGACTACTACCGAATAGTTGGTTGTAGCAACCTGTCCAGATTTTGAGATAATTGTCAATGTTATTTCTTTACTGCCAATGGTATTCCATGCCGCGTCTACCTGAAACCCTAGACCATCTTGATCATTGGTAAAAGTGCCGTCACCATCAGTATCAACTGTAGAATCTAAATCCCAGGAAAGGGTCTCTATTTGTCCCAGACTGTTTGGTGAATTATTGGCATCGAGTGATAATGCAACTCCTATAGAAGTTTGTCCGTTATTGGTTGAAGTGATTATGGGATTAACTACTGGGGCTAATTCCACTCTAACACTGACTCTGATATCATTATCTCCAACCCCTCCACCGACTGGATTGTCGGTATTGTCGACAATTACCAGCAATTCTTGACCATCTAGTTCTTGTGGTACAGTCCAAGTGTCAGAGTCAGAGCTACTTATCGATTGAAGCTCTATTTCAGGGATAAATAACTGACCAACACCTTGTGAGACGTACAAATCATGCATCGCTCTAGTCTGCAAATAAACATCTGCTTGTCCTTCCAGTTCCCATGCCGTTACTACAATTGTTGTCCCAGCATCCAAGCGTAGAGAATCACCAGATAGTAACGTTGCATAATTATCACTGGCAACTGCTACAACGTCATGGAAAGGTGTCCAATATGATTCCTGGATTTTGTCAAAAGTTACACCGATTTGGCTTTGCAAACCACCTTGGTCTCCTTGGCCATTGTCACCATCATGAGCAAGATTATCCAATACCATATACCATGTTTTAGGATTTATTGAAGCCGGAACTTTCCAATGAAAAGTATAGCCTCCTAGGGCGTTCTCAGTAGAAATAATTTGATTGTATTGGGTGCGGTACGATTGCCCAGCATCATAAGTTAAAATTTGATTTTGGTCGAAAAATAATAAATCGATACCATCACTGATAATCGATATNCTGACCTCATAAACATCACCTGGTTGCAGGGCTCCAAGGTCAACCTTTACACATACGCCGTCATCAACTGTTACCGTATTGAGGATATTNTCAATTTGACGATCTAAACAATTTGGCCCATCTCGACCAGAGGGCTGGGCTAAGGCTGACGGTGCAAGTAAAATTGCCACCAACATCACAGCAATAGTTGCACAACGCATATTGGGCTGTAAGGTGACATACACTTGAAATGAACGCTTCAATGAATCAGCGCATCCATCCATCATCGCGCCAATGAAGATGAGTTGTTGAACCGTCATCACCGACCAATAATCGATCACCGTCTCGGGCCGCAGTAATCCGAATGTCAGTATTAGCTAAGACTTCTTGTGCTTCATCAATTGAATCATTTGGAACTTTGATACGAGCCCCATAATGAGTCAAAACAAGATGTTGTGCATTACATTTTATTGCGGTTCTTGCAGCTCCAGCTGCGGTGCTATGCATATAATCTTCAGCATGCTTGGTCCAATCGTTGAGGAATGTAGCCTCATGAATAAGCAAATTACAGCCAGATAATTGAGTAATACCAGGTGCCATTTCTGATGTATCGCCAGAAATTACTGCTGATATTGATGGTAAATCATCGCCCCTGAACTGTTTAGCCAGCAGCGTTGTTTCGTTGTGTAAAACATCATCCCCGGCAGCTAGTTGAGCCCGTTGTTCATCATTCAAACCTAATTCAATGGCTCTTTTTCGGTCAAATTTACCCGGTTTTTCTTTGGTCGATAATTTCCACGCACATGAGGGAATACCGTGAAGTGTCACTAAAGCATCAATACGATTATTGCGCCATCCCTGCGGTTGAGGTTGGTTAGGCAGCTCGATTACGTTACCAGTTTTAGTATCAAATTCCAGCCACTTTTCACCGGCCACGTCACCAAGAACCCACCTTACTTCATAGCCTAGATTTTCAGTAGTGCCGCCTAATTTGTGCCAGAATTGAAACTGTATAGATAAGTCTGAGTGTGGCGTTCCATCTGGCAATGTATTATTTTCTAATAATGATTCAACAACCTTACTTGAAGTAGGCCCGACTATCAATAATGGCTGATTTCTATTATCAAGAGCCATCGATTGTAACCAGGGTAAAACTCCCCATGTGTGATCTAAATGCCCATGCGTGAGACACAGCACAGCCACTCTACTTGATTTGAGGTGGTATGATTCGTAATTTTTCATGCGCTTTCTCTGAGTTGCAAACCGGCTTTGAAAGCCTTCACCCGCATCTACTACAGCAATTCCCTCATCACAGGTCATTAAACTACCACTAACTTGTCGAATACTGGTAGGACGGGCAGACGATGTGCCTAAAACGTGAACTTCAAGACCCATTTGGTAGCCTCATTTGCTCAGTGGTATGGGTGTTGGTGGAAACCAGCGAAGCAGTACAATATCGTTAATCCCACGAACCCAGCGCCACGGAATTGCGACATTTATCCCCGCTTCTACCAGCTCATGGTCGGTTTCCTTGACAAATAGATGTGTACATTTGATGCCATCAGTGTCNATTACCACATCATATACCAAGCCGAGTTTCTGTCCGGTGGGCAAGTAAACCTCCATACCGGCTAGTCGAGAAACATTGTCTTCGCCTTGTGTCATGATGTGACCCAACCAGTCCTAGAGGCACCACAAAATAAAGAACACCGCAAACTTGTGATGAAATAATCAATTTGATGGCATACCTAATTGTTCTAGAAGTGATGAATGACAAATAACTATTAAGAAAGGTTTGACACNAATTGANATGGCTAAGAAAGGTGTCTTGCTCATCAATGTTGGAACACCCGATGAACCAACCGTAAAATCTGTGCGTGATTACCTAAGGGAATTCCTATTGGACCCGGACGTCATTGATGCACCATATCTAGTTCGTCAATTTTTAGTACGAGGCATAATATTGCGAGTAAGACCCAAGAAAATCGCCCCATTNTACCANAAAATTTGGATGGATGACGGCTCCCCGCTAAGAGTATACTCTGATCGGATTACTAAATCATTAAATTCATCTACCGACGAAATTGAATTCGAATTTGCCATGCGTTACGGCAACCCAAGTATTCAATTTGGTCTTGAACAATTACGCTCAAAAGGCGTTGATGAATTGTTACTGTTGCCAATGTTTCCTCATCATGCTCAAGCCACTACAGAATCCGCGTTGAAGCATTCATACAAGCAACTCAAGAAGATGAATTGGAACCCTGAGATTATGGAAATGGGTCACTTTGAAACTGATGAAGAATATGTTATACCATTAGCAAAATCAATTGAGTCGCGATTGGACAAGGACACTCATTTACTATTTTCTTACCATGGATTACCGGTGTCTCACGTCAAACGAATAGACAAATCTAAGAATCACTGTCAGCAAGTAAACGATTGTTGCTCAATTGCCACTGAAGGCAATTCGATTTGCTACGGTCACCATTGCATGAAAACAACTCAAACTGTTGTGGGGCTACTAGGCCTAAATCCTGATCAATGGTCGCTCAGCTTCCAAAGCCGCATTGGACCAGTGAAATGGTTAGAGCCNTCAACCATGGACAAGGTTGCCGAACTTGTTGAGCGAGGTGTCAAGAAGTTGGCAATAGTTGCTCCAGCCTTCCTGGCGGACGGGCTTGAGACNTTGGAAGAATTGGACATTGGAATTAGAGAGCACTTCATTAGTTTAGGCGGAGAGGAATTGACTGTAATCAAATGTTTGAATGATAATGAGGACTGGATTGAAGGACTTGGTAGTTTNATAAATAAAAAGTTCCAAACAAAAGTCAGTGCTTAGAATAATTCTGCGACTCGTTCTGCTTCATCGACTACGTGAGTAATAGAAACGCCACTAACAGCCCAACCAACCATAGAAAAATCCGGGGACAAAGCGCCAACCTTTGCCATATAGCCTGGTTTGTAACACGGTATTTTTCGCTCACCGATTTTAGTAAACAAAACCGGTTTTTCTGCCAATAACTTTTCTGCACAGGCTAACACTGATGCGTCATCTTTGTCCCAACGACTGTGCGGCACCATCAATCTAAACAATCGGTGGCCTGAAGGGCAACGCTTTGATTGGTGAATGTCACTTTCGTGTAAAACTCCGCTTATTGGTAATGATTGGTTGGGAATTAATGTACCATAGCCTAGTTGCACTTTGGAAACTTGATGATGCTCATAGCCNATGGCAAAAATAGACAACTCGGTGCTCTCAAAGCTTTCTTGCAAACCTGGTGCNGTCCAAACTATCGAACTAAGTGGTACATTATTTTCGGCNGCTACTGACTTAGGAGATTGAGCATTATAATTGAGCATTATTTCTACATTAGACATATTGCTTAATTTTTCAATAATGCCTTTAGTCAATGTAACCATCCCCCCATCTAGCGAGGCTATTGTACCCTTTTTAGGAGTGAATAGTGGATACGATTTAGCTACTAATTTGGCCAGTTTGGATTTTTTTACCGGTGGATTATCGCCAAATTTGGTCACCGAGGGCATCAAAAAGTCCGCATCAACATTCGCTGCTGTATTATTGACAATGCCTAATGTTAACGCATCAGCAATTTGTTTATGAGGCACTAAATCAGCAACTGAATAACCGCCATTTCTGACTAACTTGAGCGCTTTTCTGAGTTTAAACGGGCCGATTTTCAACAAAGAAAACGGCGATAATTTATGTTGCTTACCGTCTAGTAAAATCCATCTAGATTTGGCTTTTGGATTTGATGTTTGAAATTTATCAGATAATTGTAAATCATCAATTAATCGCCAGAAGGCAGGGTGCGGTCGAGTGGCATTAACCGCTAGGTCACAAATCCACTCATCCTTTTGCCATGTTGCAATAACTCCGCCGAGTTTAGCTGATTTTTCGACTAACAAGATTGGTAAATCAGGCCGTTTTTCAGCAATACGAAAAGCACAACAAAGGCCAGATAAACCACCTCCAACAATTACCAATTTCTCGGCCTTTGGCAAATCAGAATTCGCTATTAAGGGGCGTCGCATTTCATCGCCATGACGAATCCAGTTTTGCAAATCTGCCATGACAACATCTCATTTTACTGATTTAACCAATCCTTGGGATTGCGCAAGTATTGCAATAATCTAGCCTCTTCACTATTCTCTTCAACCTCGTGACAATATTCCCACCTTGCAGTGAGGGGTAGGGACATCAATATGCTCTCAATCCTGCCATTAGTGGTTAAACCAAATGTCGTTCCGCGGTCATATACTAGATTGAATTCAACGTATCTGCCACGACGAATCTGTTGCCATTGTTTGTGCTGTTCACTAAATGGTAAATCTTTACGGCGCATCAATATTGGAATATATGATTCGAGGAATGATTCGGCACAATCGGTAACAAAGGCAAGACAGTCTTCTCTGCTTGCTTGATTGATATCATCAAAGAACAATCCACCAAGCCCTCTTCTCTCGCCTCGATGTTTGATATGAAAATAATCGTCACACCACTGTTTGAAGTGATCATAATCTGCCACTTCATGTCGATCACAAGCATCTTTGTGGACTTGATGAAAGTGAATTGCATCTTCTTCAAACAAATAACTTGGAGTCAAATCTGCTCCACCACCAAACCACCAGCTACCTGGTTTGTTACCTTCTCCACGCTCAAAGTATCGGTANTTGGCGTGTACTGTTGGCGCCATTGGATTTAATGGATGCAAAACTAGGCTTATTCCGGTAGCAAAAAAATCCAAATCGGCGCCTTTCAATTCTTGACCNCCGCCCATGCTTTTGGCTGCTTGGGGGCTTAGGGTTCCATGAACGATACTAACATTGACACCGGCCTTCTCAAACACTTTACCGCCCGAGAAAACTCGGCTTCTTCCACCACCGCCTTCTTGACGAGTCCATTCATCTTGACGATAGTCAGCGCCATCAATTTCTCGTAATACTTGACAAATCTCATCCTGTATTCGGTGCACCATTTCGGCCATTTTTTGCCGCATGGTCATTCACCTGCAATTTCTCTAAGTACAGTTTCAACACATTCGATTCTTGCCGAAGGGGCAAACCCATGACCAAGATTGAAAATATGTCCGGGCTTATCGCCGGCTGCTTTGAGGACTTCTCTAGTGGCTTGTTTTGCCATCTGTATGGAGCCATGGAGAAGTGATGGATCTAGATTTCCTTGGAAGGCAAATTTGTCGCCAAATTGCTGTCTGTTATCAGCTAAATTATCGCGCCAATCAAGTGATACCGCATTTATGTCATATTCCCTAATTGCTGAATGAAGGTGTCCTGAGCCTTTTGCGTAATGAATTAGNGGAGTATCATTACCAACTTTTTCTCTAAACACTTCAATAGTTCTAGCAGTAGCAGGCATCGCGAATTTACGATAATCCTCAGGCGATAATAATCCTGCCCAAGTGTCGAATAATTGAACTCCATCTGCACCACCATGGATTACTTGATCGGCGAGTAAATCACCAACAATTTCACCCATCTTAAGTAGCATATTGGAGGCTTGTTCTGGGTTAGAATAGACCTTAGCACGGGCATTATGAAAATCTTTGTCGCCAGTCCCGCCAGATAGTAAGTACATACAAATCGTCCAAGGACAGCCAACAAAACCTAGTCGAGCAATTGAATCACCGACTTCTTCGCCGACTGATTTAAGGCCATCAGCAGCCCAAGGTGCGTGTTTTCTAGCACTAAAATCNGTCCAATCATCAACATCAGAAAGAGAAAAATCACTGATTCTAATTCCACCGCCGTACTCGACATCATAGCCAAGGCTTGGTAGTGGTGTGAGAATATCACTGAAAATAATCGCTGCATCGATTTTTTGATACCTTTCAATTGGCTGTAAGGTTATTTGTGTACATAGATCAACATCCATGCAGCGCTCCCAGAAATTATGCTCTGCGGCTATTTTGCGATATTCAGGAAGATGTCTACCTGCTTGTCGCATAAACCATACTGGAGTTCTATCAACTGGTTGTAAGTTTAACGCCGAAACTATACGCTCCTTGCCGTTCATACCTACCACTCCAAGACTTCCAATACTTCGTCCAAGGCTTGAGCCATACCAAGAATGTGTTGCTCCTCATGAACCGTTGCAATAAAGCCAATTTCGTAAGCGGATGGGGCTAGCATGTAACCCTTTTCTAGCAAGCCTTTGTGAACATCAGAGTAGAGTGCTCCAGCCGATGATGGTATCAAGTCAGCTCTGGCGGGAGGTTGCCCTGAACCTGGTGAAAACCAAAACAAACTCCCTCGCCTAACAAGGCGCATTGGATGGCCATGTTTAGCCAAAATAGGTTCAACAGCATTTTGTAATACTTGACCTAGTGATTCTAATCGATCATATGCCGCCTCGTCGAGTAAATCTAGCGTCATAATCCCTGCAGCCATGGCTAGTGGATTACCAGATAAGGTGCCAGCTTGGTAAACTGGGCCAAGTGGAGAAAGATTTTCCATAATCTCGCTTCGAGCCCCATAAGCACCGACTGGTAGTCCACCACCAATCACCTTACCAAGCGAGGTAATATCTGGAGTAATTCCGGAAAGGTCACCGTAACTGCCATCTTTGAATCTAAAGCCGCTAATCACTTCATCAAAGATTAACAACGCACCATACTCATCACATAGCGACCTCAACTTTGCCAAGTACTCATGACGTTGAACCAATAAGCCATTGTTGGCGGGCAGAGGTTCAATTACCACCGCAGCAATATCTTCCCCGTGTTCTTTGAACAGAAATTCTACCGCCTCTTCATCATCAAGTGGCGCAACTAGCGTAGTGGCAACTGTATCTTTGGGAATACCTGGGCTGCTGGCAATACCAAATGTGGCAAGTCCACTGCCAGAACTAACCATTAGCGAGTCTACATGGCCATG
>PBTA01000049.1 GCA_002726395.1 Methanobacteriota archaeon
TTGCTGCCATAACACTTAGCGGTGTATCTCCCATTGCCAATGCAAGACCAACATCACGAATCATTGGAGCAACTAAATCTCCTTGGTAACCGTTTCCGGGAGTCGCAGACAAATCAGCATTCGGATTGCTTTTCAATCCACTAGCAACCGCAACAACTGCTTCTTGCCAGGTTGAGCGAAAACCCTTGCCGCCAAATTTGCTGCCGTCAGGTGTTTCAATCCCATCTGTGAAGATTTGTTTCAAAACTTCATCCATATACCTTGTTCGAGTCATGTGACTTTGCCAATCAAGTCTTTGTTTTACAGTGACTGACATGTAGTGGGCAAGCCTCCTTAACATCAGTTTCATATCAAGTAAAAAGTGAGTATTTCTTCTAGTAACATAAGTTTCAACATCCCTTCTTGGGATTACTTCTGATTGCTTTTCTTCCGCCATTTTAGAATCAAGTTGTGAGACTAAACCTTTGCTTAGGCCGTCGATAAATCGTTTGGAAAATTTNGACCATGATGGACCTTCAAACTGTTTGGGCTCAGAGGTGATTAGATGATCCCAAATATCGGCAACGAGGGAAATCTTACCGTCATGTTGCTGGGTTACGAATAATAATATTTCTCTTCTTGCTGCTACCGCTAGAAGAGGTTGAGTGAAATCCAGTGTCGATTTTGGTATCCAGTCTGAGCCAAAAATCTCCGGTAACTCCCCCTGCGCCATGACAAAGCCACCGGAATCTTACATACAAATTGAACGATTAATGTTCAGTTTACATCTACCTTAGATTCAAGGGTTTTCATCGTAACTCTAGCCACGACTATTGTAGCCAGAATTGAGGCAATAATGCCGATAATCAAGAGGATTGAGCCACTTGGAGAATCCTTGAATCCATCCATCCCCCCGCCAGATAGAACAATTTTACCCGCAGCATGACCAAAGTAAGCATAGGCAAGTGAATATATCACGCTTGAAAGGTTTGAGATGAAGAAAACCCTCGTACTAACTGGACTGCTGGCCATAATGTAATTTAGCCATTCATCAGGAATTATTGGCGATAATCTTACTAATACAGAGATTTGCATTGCTTCTTCATTAATTGCTAGTTCNAGATTTTTTAACCGCTTATCTTTAGCGACCATTTCCTCAATTCTTTCCCTAAACAACCATCTTCCTAGAAGGAAAGCTAAGAGCCCCCCGATTACAGAGGCAAAGAAATTAACCACTACTGCAATCCAATAAGGGAATATTGCACCGGAGGCAACTTTCAAAATCGGGGTAGGAAACAACAAAACTACTGCAAAAGATACCATTATGGCATAAAATATTGGCGCTAATGGCCCCAAATCTTCTACCCAATCAATAAAATCTCCAACGTCTTTGAAAGCATAATACCCTACTATAAGCCAGAGTAAAACCACACCAAGACTGATGAATAATCTAATACGACCTGCTTTACCTTGCTTGATTTTTATTCGGCTAGTCTTTGTTGAGGAAGACAATATTCATTCCTCCTCATAATCTATACCCACGATATTATCTACTGTGGGAAAAGAGTCTAAAACATCGCTTACCATTTGCGTTATATCTTCAATTTGGGTAATTAAGGTGATGTCTTCCACAGCGCCTGGCCTACCTAAACTCCACATTAATTCGTAAACCAATTCATTGGTCAGGCGGGTCAATTTCAAAACTTCTGGGTCTACTCCAAAAAGTTCTTCCTCAGGCCTCAAGGCNACTAAATCAGGTTTTTCGTCCAAAACATCATCCATTATTTCCGCAACTTCATGTTCAAGAGACTCTGCTTGTTGCTCAAGAATATCTTCCATTGTGGTCATACCACCTTTGAGTTTGGTCGAACGAGCATTACTACTACCCAATTTCTCACTCTTGGTGATTTCATTTAGGGTGGTAGAAGTTNNCTGATTGGATTGATTATTTTCAGCTTGCTCAGGATTACTAGGCAAAGCATTAGGGTCAACATCTTTTACTAGGTTATTTAGGGCAATTCTAAGCATTGCAGCCATAGTCGAAGGGTCAAACATATCTTGTACTTCGATTCCTTCTTCATCCATTTGAACTANGATTTCATCAATAAAACCCGGATTGATTTTCTCTGGTCCAACCAAACCTTTCAACATAGGTAAGGCCCAAGTCGAGTCTCCCATGAGCATAGCAACATCAAAACTCCCTCCACCTGAATTTGGCCCTGCTACATCTGCAGGTGGTGGAACAAACTGCTTTCTTACATGTTTGTTTAGTTGCTGAATTAACACCTTCATATCTATTGGTTTGGTTATCACTTCAGAAATTCCGGCTTTGGCGGCTGATACCATGTATTCTTGACCTGAATTTCGAGATAGCACTACGATTCTGCACTTGAAAGCAAATTCAGGGTCTGCCATNAATCTTTGAGCNGCNTCAATNGCATCNCCAGATTTCCATTCNCCATCGATTAATACNACNTCTGGCATTGTTGCTAATGCNGTNCCNTCNGCTTGCCTAAGGGTTCCTGCCCTGGTGATTTCAAAGCCCTCACGCTCCAATGTGTTGGCAAGCAGGGTACGTCTACCTTCATTCTCGTCTGCAACGATAACCTTAGCCAGTTCAAGCCCCCCTTAAGTGGGGAAAACTAAGTCGGACATTTGAACCTCATGCTAAATTTTCTNGACAGAAGCCAAAATAACTAGACCTCTTAAATTTTCGAATACTGCGAGATTCACTCGACATCTGCGGGTAGAGCATTGTTCCAAGCCATTATTCCACCATCTAAATTGTATAATTTATTACCATCATAGCCCGCATTCATCAAGTACATTGCTGCCATTTGAGATCTCATCCCACTACGACATAGCAATATTACATCACTATCTTTGGGAATTGAATCAACTTTTGACAATATGTCCTCATGATTCACCTGCAGATCTGTGAAAGAGATGCGCATTTGAGAATATTCCATATCTGATCGGACATCGAGTAAAAATGGTTGCCATCCAGACTCTTTCTTACCCTTATACTCAGACATTGACAAGTGNTTGAACATAACACCTCCAGTGTTAATCGGTTCTTGAATCTCTCCTTTTTCAGCAACTGCATTTGTGCACCACCCATTTTCCTCAAACATAGCTCTTACTTGATTTATGTCAACCTCGGGTGTCGCTGCATTTTTGGCATACTTTAGCGTTCTAAAATCCATTGATTCCGCATCATATAGCAATAGTCTGCCGGATAACGTTTTACCATTGCCGATTATGATTTTCAGCACCTCTGTAGCCTGTATTGAACCAATGACACCAGGTAAAACACCAAACACTCCGCCTGCAGCACAAGAAGGTATTGAGTTACTAGGTGGTGGTTCGGGGAATATATCACGATAACAAGGACCGTTGTTATAGTTGAACAAACTCACCTGCCCTTCAAATCTATAGATTGAACCATAGACCCATGGGATGGAGTTAATTCTACACATATCGTCGATTAAATAACGAGTTGGTATGTTATCAGTCCCATCTACAACAATCTCATAATCAGAAAATATTTCTTTAGCATTATCAGGAGTTAGCCTTTGATTCCAAAACTCAACCTTGATAGTTGGGTTCAATTCCAAGACTCTGTTTTTTGCCGATTCTGCCTTACTTTGCCCGAGTTTGGATTCAGCATGAATTACTTGTCTTTGAAGATTAGAGAGTTCAATATTATCGTCATCAATTATACCAATCTTACCGACACCAGCAGCTGCGAGGTAAAGTATAACCGGACTACCAAGGCCTCCCGCCCCAATAACCAACACCTTTGATTGAGATATTTTTTCTTGCCCCGCATGGCCAACACTGGGTAAGGAAATATGTCTAGCATATCTCTGCAAGTCGACCATGCTTAGCCGAGGAAACTCTGATTCATCAATTAGAAGGTTGTTCAGTGAACATATTCTTCCAGCCATTTTTCCGCATCCATGGCTGCCTGGCAGCCCATTCCAGCAGCAGTAATTGCTTGTTTATACCTGGTGTCGACTACGTCTCCTGCGGCAAATACACCGTCAACAGAAGTCATGGTGTGTTGTTTGTGGACGATATATCCGTTCTCATCTGTTTCAATTTGCTCTCCAAGGAAAGCCGTTATCGGTTTGTGGCCAATCGCAATAAAGGCACCAGTGGCACTTATTTCTTCTAGTGAACCATCTCTTGGATCTTCCAGTATTGCACCTGTTAAACCGTTTTCATCAGCCTTCCATTCTTTGACTTGACTAAACGTCTTAATTTCGATTTTATCATTATTGGCGGCTCTCTCGTACATTATGGTACTGGCTTTGAATACATCCCGGCGGTGAATCAATGTTACTTTGGATGCAAATCTAGTCAAGAAGGTAGCCTCTTCGCAGGCTGAATCGCCACCACCAATTACCAAAACCTCTTCATTTTTGAAAAATGCACCATCACAAGTAGCGCAAGTTGAGATTCCTCGACCTTTTTGTTCTGCTTCCCCAGGAGCGTTAAGCCATATTGATTCTGCACCTGTTGAAATAATGATACTGTGAGTTAGAAATTCTTCTCCTTCAACAGTTACCTTGTAAGGTCGCTTTGACAAGTCAACGGATTCTACATTGCGGTCTTGCACCTCCAAACCAAACCGTTCGGCTTGAGAACGCAATTCCATCATCATTTCAGGACCGCCAATACCCTCTGGGTAGCCCGGAAAGTTTTCAATATCAGAAGTCAACATGAGTTGCCCACCAGACATGTAACCAGCGAACATCAATGGGTCAAGCATGGCTCTAGCAGAATATAGCCCCGCAGTATAACCTGCTGGCCCCGAACCAATAATTACTACGTTCCTAACCTCACTCATTATCTCACCGACAAGTCAAATAGGCAATAAGCACCTATTGAATCTTTACATCATAAAATTATAATTTAGCCAGACTTTCTACAAATTATTCATAGTAACCACAGCATTGACNGCGGCTCTAGCATGAGGCTCTAATCTTGGTTCAATGTGACGCTCCTCCGCGCCAGGACCAATAATTCCTAACCCAATTGGTTTGTTAAATTCAAGTTGCAGTTCAATAATTGTTTGAATAACGCCGTGACCCATTGCTGCGCCGTGTTGGGTTTCACCTTTTTCTATAATACCTAAACAGATTGCACCTTCAAGTTCAGAATTCTGTGTTAGTGCTCGTTTTAGTGCCAGTGGTACTTCCATTGAACCAGGTACCCACACGATTTCACTAATATCTAGAGAATGCATAGCAGCTTCTTCTTTAGCATAATCTAACATCAATTCAATCTCAGCTTTGTGATACGAACCACAAACAGCAACTATTCCCATTATTCAACACCTCTGTCCTTCATCAATCGCTCGATTGTTTCGACGATTAGTTGAGTATTGCTATCTATTTCTAAATTTACTACATCACCAATTTGTTTGGAGCCAAGAGTGGTAAGACGAAGTGTTTCTGGAATTATATGAAGATGGAATATCCCATTTTCAACTTTCCCAACTGTCAATGAAATCCCGTCAATAGCGATGTAGCCTTTCTCTGTCAGATACTTATGAGTGGATGGCGATGCTAGAATACTAAAGGTCATTTGATCTCCTGATTGGGCTCTAGAACTAATGATTCCAGTTGCCATTATGTGACCCGATAAGATATGCCCGCCTATTTCATCACCAAATTTCAGTGAACGTTCAATATTTACNCGGCTTCCAACGGACAAGTCTCCTAAATTTGTCCGATTTAACGTCTCAGTAATTATGTCAAACTTGACTTCCTCTCCATTAATGGAAACAACTGTCAAACATACCCCATTGATTGCTACACTAGCACCAATTTGTAAAGCCTCAACGTCAGGTAAGTTAATACTGACTGTGGTCACTGTGTTAGATTCGCTAACTGAAACAATTTCGGCAACTCCCTGTATTATTCCAGTAAACATGTTACAACCTCAGTCTTGATTTTGTGATAATTGTAAAATTCTAGCAATTATTTTCCTAGTGCCATCAAGGTCATCNGTCAAACCTTCAACCCTTGTGACTTTGATATTTTGATATCCTAGTTGAGCCAGTTTTTGTTTTATTGAGTCCTCAGCATGTTCTTGATCATACCCTAGCGCAATGACATCTGGATTGACAATAGGCAGGATTTCAAAGATGGAAACGTCNGGTGAATTTCCAATAATTGCCTCATCGACTGGCTTCAAACCTTCCACCATTCTTCTACGAAGGTCGTGGTTGGTTACTGGTTCATGTTTTCGGATTCTAACTGTATCATCATGAGCCACTACAACTGTAAGGTGGGCACCTAGGCTTTTGGCTTGTTCAAGGTAATGCAAATGACCGGCATGTAGCAGGTCAAAAACTCCAACTGCCATAACCTTCATTGGATTCTCTCCCATTTAGTCCAGTAACCNGCTACTGATGATATTACCGATTATTCCGCTTGATGAATTGCGCTGATAATTTCTGCACCTTCGAGGAAAGGAATGCCCCTTTGCTCTGCCCAANTTCTTGCCTCACTTACCGAAAGTGCATGGTCTCCATCTGGTTCCAACATTTCTGCACCGATGACAACTGGTGTCACATTGGATAATCTTGCTAATCCNACTGCCAGTTCAGTATGACCTTGCCTTCTNAGTAAACCTCCTGCGGTTTCTCGACACACAGGTATGTGGCCTGGGGTACGGAATTCTTTACCAAGTAATTGTTTAGCCGCTTGTGTATCAACATTACCAGAGAATATTTCCTTGGTTAATTCGGCAAATCTGCGGGTAGTTAATGCTCTATCCTTGTCGGTGATACCGGTATATGTTTCTCGGTGGTTCAGCGACAGAGTAAATGCTGACCTAGCGTCATACCTTAGATCATTTGTCACCAGATGAGATAACACTCCATATTCACTGGTTAGCGCTTGGTTGGTGTGAAGGTCTTGCAGGAAAGGTAGTTCAAAACGCTCGCCAACCTCATCCCCAATAGCGAGGAATAACAGACCGCCACAGTCTTTTCTCAATTGACGCATNGTTTCTGGTTTTGCATACTCTGCGGCGAATAGTAAATCTGTTTCACCTTCTCGCTTTTCCGAGTCAAAAAGACAAACTGGCATGCCTTTTGCAAATGCTTTTATCGCCGCTTCTATGGAATTGCCCATGGACGCTGGGTTGAGCAACTCATTGATGAAGTGTCGCATATCATCACAACAAAAAAATCAACAGAATTGAGGTTTTTTCTAATCATTTAACAGAAAGGTGTTATCATAGGGTGACCCTTGGCCTGTAACTGCGGGAGTGGGATGTATGCCAATTAAATTAGGACCTGCTGGAATTCCCTTGTCATGCAAAGGAAGAACTATCGTTGAAGGAATGGACGACATCATCTCACTGGGATTAGAGACTATGGAAGTTCAAACTGTGCGCATGATTGCTCCACAACACTTTGAACAATACTGGCAAGCAGGTGTTTTGGCCAACAAAACTGAATTTGAAATGAATATTCACGGACCATACTATTCCGAACTATTAGGTGATAAAGTCGAAAGAGGTCGTTCGTTAACTAAAATAGAATCTACCCTACAGGCNGCTAAAACAATCAACGCAAGACACATTACTCTCCACGCAGGCCATTACGGTGACATGGGGCGAGGGGTTCAAGCTAACGAACAGTTGGCCAATATTTTTGCCGGAATTGTCGAAAGAGTCCACGAGATTTGGCATGATGATGAAGACATATATCCGGTGTTTCCATGGCTTAAAGATGGAACTCCATCAAAGATNGGCATTGAAACTTCTGGCCGACAAGAATTATGGGGCAGCCTAGAAGAAGTCTTAGAGGTGGTAAATCACGTTGAAGGAACTGTTCCTGTCCTCAACATTGCTCACATTCACTCCAGAGGACATGGCAGCATGAGAACCTCGGAAGATTATGGGGAAATGTTTGACCAAGTTAGAGAATCCATTGGGACAAAGGAATTTTATTGCCACTTTTCTGGTGTAGAGCACCGAACCGGTAACGCAATGCACTATACTCAAATAAAAAAATCAGACCTTAACTTTGAACCNCTTGCTGAATTTATTGTTGAAGAAGGGGGNTGGCTAGACATCACTTTGATTTCGGACTCTCCGCTGCTAGAACATGATGCAATGTACATGTTACAAAACATCGAAAAGGCAAGACACAAGCAATTAGAGCGCAAAGCAAGAGAAGACCGTAGAAGAAGCCTAGCAGCCCAAACCGGTCGTTCTACTGAAGAGATTGCGGCAAGAGAATTAGAAATCGCTAACGCAAGGCAACAAGCCCCTGAACCAACTCCTGAAGTGGCAAAACCAATTGAACCATCCCAACCTGCAGAAACTGTTGAACAGAAACCTGTTGAGGAAGAAAAGAAACCTGCTTCAAAAGCCAAGAAAGCGAGTAAATCTACCAAGAAAACAGCAGCAAAGGAAGATAATAAGGCTGTGGCAGAGGTATTCGACTTCGAAGAAGAAGATGAAGATCTTTTCTGACCTCGTGATTTTCTAGACATAACCAAAACCATATTTTTCTCGCATATCATCGGTAACTAACATAAGCGAAATACAAATCGCAAGATTTGGTCATCATGGCACACATTGCGATTCTTGGTCTTGGAAATTGGGGTACTGCGGTCGCAAGAATGTGGCTTTTGGATGGTCACAAAGTAAAAGGCTGGACAATTGAACAAGAAGTCTACGAATCAATTACCATGGATGGAATTAATAAAAAGTACTTACCTGACCACTCTGTTGAAGGATTAGAAGCGACCATGCGAATAGAAGAAGCACTGGAAGGGGTAGAAATTGTCGTTCTTGCTGTGCCTTCTTCGGTGATATTAGATGTGGTTGATGATATAATCCCACATCTAAGGCCTGGGCATGTTCTTATTGACTTAGCAAAAGGCTTAGCACCAGGAAAACGACTGATTTCTGAGGCGATTAACGAGAAATTGGTGGCTGCTGATAAGAGTAATACACTGGCTGTAGTAACTGGGCCAACTATTGCCCCAGAAGCCGCTGGTGGAGTGATAACCACCGCACTTGTTGCTAGCGAAGATGAATCAGTAGCAAAGCGTTTAGCTGAAACCCTAACCACACAGACGTTTATTCTTCACTCGGCATCTGATCCAGTTGGTGCAGAATTATGGGGTGCTTTCAAGAATGTCATCGCCCTAACCTGTGGACTTGTTGATGGCCTCAAAAAGATTGGAAGTTTAGGCGGTGACAACCTCAAAGCCGCGATTTTCATGGCTGGTTTCAAAGAAGGATGCTTATTATTACCGCAACTTGGAGCTAAAGCTGAGGTTGCATTTGGCCCGGCTGGACTTGGCGATTTGTACGTTACCGCAACTTCCCCATATGGAAGAAATAGGCGAATGGGGGAAAAATTAGGCACCGGTTTAACCGTTGATGAAGCATTAGCGGAGATGACTATGGTTGCGGAAGGCGTTAGAGCTGCAAGAATGTTCATCCGAAGAGCTGAGGACGAAAGTATCGAAGTTCCGTTTACCACCGCAATCAATAGTTTACTTGATGGAGAAATTGATGCAGAAGAATGCTGTCGAAGAATCGTTGGCCTAAATTAACCGCTTTTTGAGTCGGTGTTGTTTTGTATATCATCACCATCAGGGTATCATGGCGGATGATTTGACCGAACTTGAAGCGAGACTCTTTGAGTGGATTAGACAATCTGATTTCGATACTATGCCATGGTCTACTGCAAGCGCAGCAAAGGCGTTCAAAGTAAAGAAGGACGAAATATACGAAGCAGTAGCCGCTTTAACAAGAAAAGTCCCTGAGCGAATTCAAGTATTTTACAAAGAAGGCTCAGTACATATTGCCGCAGAGTGATTATTTTAATGAAAGTTTAGGATGTCCTAAATTATATTAACAAGCAGTTTTAGGGACACCTCAAGGTGATTATTTGAGGGGGCCCAAAATTTCTATTTTTGCAGTATTAATTATGCTGATTGCTAGCATCCCAGGATGTATATTTGACCCCCTAGAGTTTGACAAATGTGAAGACGAAGATAATTGTTTGACCATTGCTTTTGAAACTAAAGAAGAATATCGAAATTCTGATGAGAATCCGCAAAAACTTGCAGATAGACTTGAAGAGATAATGGATGTAGAAGTTGAAATTTACACTGTATCTGGGCCTGCTGCAACGATTGCTGCCCTTGAATATGGTAAGGCTGACATAGGATTCCTTGATGGTGGAGCGGCGTGGCTGAGTGCTGAAACAAGAGGATTTGAAGTAGCTGCTGCCGAACAAAAAGGTGATGGAAGACCATACTACAATGCAGTTGCATGGGTACACAAAGACTCAGATATGGCAATTGCTGACAAGGCTGGCGAAGACCCATATGCGTTAATGGCTGGAAAAATTTCCTGCCACACCTCTCCGCTTGGAAGTTCAGGAATGTTACTGCCAATGGGATGGATGATTTCAGAAGGCTACATCGAAGTTGTTGGAGATCCAAATGTAATGGATTCACTCTACTCAACAGTGAGAAA
>PBTA01000013.1:0-10040 GCA_002726395.1 Methanobacteriota archaeon
CCGGCTTCGTTGTGCGGATGTACAGTTATTTCAATTCTAAAGAATTCTTCTTGAGATGAAAGCCACTGAAAAATTGCATTGACACAGTTAATAGTGACGCCTTTTCGACGGTGTGGTGTTCTAACCCAATATCCAAGGTTATAGTTCGAATGGAGTAATTGAAGCTCATCTCCAAGCCCAATTAGCCCGATAAATTCTCGAGACGCATCATCGATTATTGACCAAAAATGAATTTGGTCAGAATTTGATTGGGCTTCAACATCGTTTAACATATCTCTAATCTGTTGTCTGGTTTCTTTGTTCTTGTCAAGCCATGGAAGAGCAGAGTACGCCGAATCAGGGTCTTCTTTGATGGCATTAAGAATTGGCGTAAGGGCGCTACGATTTACCGGCACTAGGACAGTATTGCCCTCAACAGAAAGTTCCGGAGTTTGTGTCATCATTATTCCTCACAATAAATGAGTCATGGCTTTCGCAACATTCGAATCATTTGGATAAGTTATTTGGGCCATCTTGAGCATCCATTGAAGGTGTTCTTCTCTGCCCAAATAGCGCATTATAGTGCCAATATGAGCTAACATGTCGAGATTGCCTTCCAAGTGTGGGCCTAGATTGTCTAATTGTTGTGCTGTTTGAGTCAGTTTACCGGTTTTTATCAGTTCCAACATCTCGACTACCTCGCGGTAAACTTGGCGCTCATCCCAAGCCTCCTTGGCTGGCCAAGGCCAAATTCTCCCATTGTGTTGAGGTTCNGGGGCTTCNATTGGTGCTGTGATATTTTGGCTTGCAGGAGAATTTGTAACTGGAATGTCAGGGACTTCTGGGGTCATAACCGCATTTTCGGTAACTGAATCACCATGTGGAATTTCCGGCACATCTGGCGTAATATCGACTGACTCGGGGATTTCAGGAACTTCAGGAGTAATTGTTGCTGCCTGCTCTGGTTGTTCAACATCAGGAATTTCTGGCACTTCTGGGGTATTGAGTGTCTCTGTGCTGACCGCAGCGGAGAATGGCAAATCAGGAGTTACAATTTCTTCTTCGATTATTTGCGGTTGCATATTTTCAGTAGATGGCCCAACTGAGCCTGAAAGGTCTTCATTATTATCGGAGTCTACAGTGAATAGTGAACCTTGCCCAGTGTGTACCGGCTCTGCCACTTCATCAAGTGGATTGCCAACTGGGACGACGAAATCTATTTGTTTTGAGGGCGCATCATCTTNAGACAATTCAACTTCTTGTGGTGTTTCATAATCTTGGACCTCTGAAAGTGTCGGCCCNGAACTGGAAATGAAATCAAATCCGGCATCTTGTTTACTATCCTCTACTTCAAATTGGTCAATTTCGACTGTTACATCCTCGAGCGATAAGACTGCTTCAACAGCGAAGTCTTCTTCGCCTTCATCATCTGTTTCTTGATCTAGTAGAGTCGACATGATATCAGACTCTGTCGCTGAAGGAGTAGCCATAGGTTGGTCCCTCGCAGAGCGGTCAAGATTGTAATAACATAATTTGCATTGTTTGGCTTCAAGCGGGTTTGGAGTATTGCAATATGGACAAATGTTTTGTTCGTCAGAAGTATCCTTCTTACGCCACCCAAACAAGTTACCCACCAAGATAACGGCCAGTGATAGAGTGTTTAAGTGATAGGGTTTCACGGCCATAATATAATTCATTTGAATCAATACTATCATTTGGTGAAGGGGACTGGTAAGGCCATGGCAAAGAAGGGTTCAGTCCGCAGGATGGACAGTTCACTGTCTAACTCCAATTTGGGTGCTGTCGACTTATCCGATGAAATGCCTCACCAATGGAAACGTGGCCAAGAGCATTTTGACCGCTTTACCAAGTTAATACGTATCGAATTAGATGATGAAACCTCGATGGTTGAAGAACGCTGGAAAAAATGGAGTAAGCAACAGTTGGTTTCTGCTGGACTAGCTTTGTTTGAATTATCGGCTCGAACCCAAGGACGATTTTTCGGAGAGCCAATCATTGTGTTTGAAGAATCAGGCCGAAACAGGTTGCCTCAGCATCGGTTCTCACATGGCGATATCGTTTTGATTTCTCGCACCCGCCCGTGGGGCGAGAAAGTGTATGAGGGAATTGTTTTAGATCGAGGACCAACTAGAGTAAGAGTCGTAGTAAAAGATAAGCCAAAAGACATCAAAAAAGGGCGCTGGAGATTAGATAAAGGCGCTAACAGAATTGCTCATGACCGCATGCATGAAGCACTTATTGCCTTCCATTCTACCGAGTCTACCGGCGGCACCCCCCTGCGAGATCTAATTCTAGGTTCACTTCACGACCCAGTAAGTTCGGCTCAAAGACCTCCGGAAATTAGTGGCAGAAGTAAGAAAACCAATCTTGGTAAGTTATCTTTGCTAAATGAATCACAACAATTAGCCGTAGAACAATCCATCAATTCTCGATTGTCTCTAATTCAAGGACCGCCTGGAACTGGTAAGACATTTACCGCTATTCATCTGCTTAAGNGGCTTGCAGACACGGGAAAAGGCCCAATTTTAGCAAGCGCTGAATCAAATGTTGCGGTTGATAATTTACTCGAGGGTTTGATAGAAAACGGCGTCAATGCGATTAGAATTGGTAAGCCTGTCAAGGTAAGGGAAACACTACGTGATAGTACATTAGACGCATTGATGGATCAACATCACCTGAAAGATGAAATTGAATATATCCGTGAGCAAAATGATGAACTGCGGAAGNGTTTGAATTCACTTAAGGGCAAGGAAAAGGGGATGACTCATCGGGATATCAAAAATAATTTCAAAGATATACGCCGGTTAGAAGATGAGATTGTTACTTCATTGTTAGACGGTGCTGAAGTGATATGTGCCACTACAATTGGCGCTGGACACCGTATCCTTGGTGACCGTAAATTCCCAATTGTGTTAATTGATGAAGCGACCCAAGCCAGTGAACCAAGCGCTTTGGTACCGATTACTAGGGGATGTAGACAACTGATTTTAGTTGGCGACCACAAACAACTACCACCNACCGTGATAAGTGAAAAAGCCGAAAGTGGCGGTTTGAACCAATCATTATTTGAGCGTTTAAACAAATGTGGCATCCCGGCTCATATGTTGACCACTCAATACCGAATGCACCCCGTGATAAGGGAATTTCCCAGCGCAAGATTTTATGACAATAAGTTAGATGATGGTTGCCAGCCTTCAGACAGACCGACTCCGGCAGGGTTATTGTGGCCTGATTGGGATAATCCGTTAGCGTTTATCCCGGTTGATGGGGTTGAACAACAAGATGAAGAAGGCAGCAGCAGGTCTAATTATGCAGAGGCTGCTAAGGTTTTAGCAATCGTCCAAGGCTTGCTTGAACCTGGTGATTTGACGACCCGAGATATTGGCGTCATCACTCCATACAACGGACAAGTAAGAGTTTTAGCAGATTTATTTGAACAAGCNGGGGGCAGAAATCAGGGTGATNGGTATGAGGGNTTGGAGATCAAAAGCGTTGATGGTTACCAGGGGCGCGAAAAAGAAGTGATTGTGTTTTCTACAGTAAGAGCTAACGACACTGGTGAGGTTGGATTCCTAAGTGATAGAAGAAGGTTAAATGTCGCATTATCTAGAGCCAAGCGAGGGCTTGTCATAATCGGTAACCCAACTACGCTGCGCCACAATAAAACCTGGAATTCGTGGCTTGAATGGGTTGAGGAACGTAATCTATTCGCTTGGCATCTCTCCCAGGATTAATGCGTAGATTGACAAAGTAAGCCATCAAGGACAATCCATGGCCGAGAGTCCTGTTAGTCTCCACCAAGGAGGTGGCACCCTCGCCCAAGCGGTATTGGCCAGTGCACCTGAAGGCATGCTNATCGCACCTGTNTGGAAGCGTATTGCTGGCTTTATGCTAGATGTATTNTTGATNTCTATCGTGTTGACATTTCTTACTGGAGGGCAATTAACGCTAAACCTGCTTAACTTTGAATTGCTCAACGGTGGTGCCCAGTACATGNTATTTTTCTCCTCCAACTGGGTTATTTTACTAACATCTCACTGGCTGTACTGGAAATATACTGGCCGAGCCTACGGCCGCTCTCTAGGCCAAAGAGCATTCAGAATTGCNATTGTCCATGATGATGGTACCGCACTTGAAAAACATCATTGGAGTCCAAGAGCGGTGTCTAAGTTAGTCTATCTGTTACCAATAATTGGCCCCCTATGGTTTGGTATGAGAGACGCCTTTAAAGCCCGCTCCAAGGATGAGGAATATCGTACTGCGATTGATATTAAGAATCACACTGTTGCTGCTGTCGACTGGTCTTTACCGGTTGAAACACGTAATAAATTACGATGAAAACTTTTAGACATCTATTTCAAGTATTACCGACTGTGCCATTCTAGAGGAGGGTTAGCATGACCGAAGAACATTTTACCAAGGCCTCGCCGATAGAATGTCGACTAATGTCTGTGGTCATGGAGATTGATGACGATGATGAAGATGTCATACAAGTCGCAATAGACGTAGCAAATGAATCGGCAATTCCGGTTGGCGGCCTAGACATCTTTATCCAAACTAGTGATAACAAAAAGGTAGAATCCGAGGAAGGCATTAGTTCTCTTGGCCCGGGATTAACCAGAACTTTCAGTTTTGAATTNCCACTATCATCTGGCAATTGGACTTTTATGCTAAGGTCCCCAACGATTGTTGCCGATTTAGGACCATACGAACATGATTTCACCTATCAAGCAAAAAAAGGNCGAGTGTTCAATAATGCCATTGGCAGTGGCATGTTTACTGACGCTTTTACCTCCGAATTCGGTGAATTTGGCAGTGTGGAAGAACGTGGTGTGATCGATGCTGCTGAAATCAAACTCACCTCTTATTACGGCGAAAATGCTGAAGGCGGCTCTACTGCAATTTCAGTTGGAGATACTGCAGAAGCACCCCCCGAGGACGCAGCAAGAACTCCGCCGTGGGAAAAGTCTTCAGATATATTATCTGCACCTTTGACACCAAAACCCGTTATTGAGACTCCTCCTGTTGCAAAGGAGGCTGCTCCTAGCAGCGATATTTTATCATTTTCTAAGAATCTAGCACCGGCAGCCAAAGAGCCAGCTAAACCGAATACTGCTGCCACCCCTCCGCCGTTGCCAGTTTCCGCCCAAAGCACTACTTTGGCTGAAGAAAAAGTTAGCAATGCGCCACCATCAGGCCCACCAAGCGGGCCGCCTACTGCGCCCCCTACTAGCCCACCAAATGCGCCTCCAGCTGCTCCACCAACTGCTCCACCAAGTGGTCCGCCTAGCGGCCCACCAAGTACACCTCCAAGTGGTCCGCCAAGTGGACCTCCTACTAGTCCGCCAAGCAAACCTGCAAGTGGGCCACCTTCCGGGCCTCCATCAAAGCCCTCGTCTAGACCGCCTAGCGGCCCGCCCTCTGGCCCGCCAAAATCCAAAAAGCCAACTAGGCCACCAATGTAGGTGAAATAATGACTGACGGATTTGTTATGGAATTGTGCGGCAACAAAGCTGCTTGGCAAATCGTTCCTGAAAATATTGATTCAATCGATTTGGAAACGGTTGGCAACGTCATTGAAAATGCTGGATATGAAGTAGGCATTAGAACTAGATTATGCTGGACATTTTTTGGCCCCTGTGACTTAACGCTTTACCCAAGCGGAAAATTATTGGTCAAAACAGAAAATAAGGAGCTTGCTGCTGAAGTAGCAAAATTACATGTCGAAAAGTGGGCTAATTCTTAGTGGTGAGAAACTTGACAGAGATACCCAAAGAGGTTATTGCAAACTTATACTCTAACGGTGTTGTAGTGTACCCTACCTCAACATTACCTGGGCTTGGTTGCTTACCCAATAGTGACGCTTTGGACACGCTATATCGAATAAAAAACCGTCCGCAGACCCAACCAGTAAGCCTAGGTGTAGCCTCACTAAACCAAGCAGAACAGTTAGTACACGTTCCCCAAATTGCTCGCAAAATACTTGATGCCTTTCCCAAAGGTAGCATCACGCTGATTCTTGATGCAATAGAGACTCTTGATGATCGATTAGGAGGCAATAGAGTTGCNGTTAGAGTTTTATCTGATGAACGTGGCCTTGCACTNGTAACAGAAATTGGCCCGATTACCGCCACTAGTGCAAACCATAGTGGCGTTGAACCCTTGTATAGTACAACNCTTGCGGCAAAGGCACTAGAACTTGATGAGAANTCAATTGTTGCTGGAAAATGCCCTGGAGGTGNCCCGAGCACAATCTTATCGGTACAGAAATCTAACGCCAATTCCAATGATTATACGGTAACTGTTATGAGAGAGGGCGTAGTACCTAGAAATGACGTGGAGACATGGATGAGGAATTAGCATTGAAGTATTGGAAGGACGCTGGCCATGTTGCCAGAAGAACTCTAGAAGCAATGAAAGAAAAAATAGTTCCCGGTGCGACAATGCATGAGACCATCGAGGCAGCAGAAAGGTACATCCATCGACACGGCGGAAAACCCGCATTCCCNGGGACAATTGCGGTAAATGATATCGCAGCACATTTCACTACTGACCACAATGTATCACCTGTTGATGAATGGGATGGAGATATGGTGTTACAGAAGGGGGACTGTGTCAAGATAGATTATGGCGTACACATCAAAGGCCATATTGGAGATAATGCGTTAACTATCGAAGTAGGCAACACAAATAACCACACTGAACANATAAAAGCGGCAAAAGAAGCCCGAGATGCGGCAATAGAAATGTTGCATCCAGGAACTCCATGGTACAAAGTTGGAGCAGCAGCAGCTCAACCTTCAATTGATGCTGGATTTCAGCCGATTCGGAATTTATGTGGNCATCAACTAAAGCCGTGGGAATTGCATTCNGGNGTTTCTGTACCATCTTATGCNTGCGGNCCNGATAACCGTGGATTCAAAGGAGTCGTNGAAGAAGGGGGCGTGTATGCTATTGAGCCATTCAATACTACAGGTAAAAGTGGTATGATCAAAAATATTGGTAAGCCCAATTCGTCCAATATTTATCGATTGACTGGTATCACTACTTCACGAAAAGCTAGATCAAAAGGTCAATTAAAACCACTAGGNGCTCAATTAGCGCGTAACTTAGAAGAGCGATATTCGACCTTGCCATTTGCCGAACGTTGGGCCTTCCCAATGTTGGAAAAGCCGTTCCCTGAAGCGGATGAGGCTAGTAGGCAAAGTAAATGGAATGCCCTTGTTAAGAAATTAATCAGCATCAGGTTCCTAGAAACATACCATGTTCTAGCTTGTGCTGACGGTGGGAACATATGTCAATTTGAACACACTACCTACGTTACAGCAGGTGGCCCAGAAATATTAACAGTGGAATAATTTCATTAATCGCTTAANTTATTGCAGAAAAAGGCTTTTTGCTTTTTTTTATCCGTGACCAATATAAACTGTGAGTGCATCGGNAGATATGAACGGGCTGTTTGAGTTCTGTTGAGTGCATCCCATCCCCTCTGCGTTACTCTCACCCGTTCACCTCATTTTCACTAGATGCCAAATGTTATTTTTTGGTTGTTTACAAAGAGTTTGCACCACCCGCAGGCTAACTTCGTTTCACGGAACTTTCGCGCAGTTACGCGNTTTTTGCAGTATTTTCGCAGTTTGACCGGCACTATGGTTAAATATGCCGCCGGCGGTGGGAGGAATACACCCGGCTACGGGTATGGAGGACAAAAATATGAATAACGAAACAAGAAATGATGAAGCAGTAAGCCCGGTCATCGCAACTATCCTAATGGTTGCAATTACCGTGGTTCTAGCAGGTGTACTATACGTATGGGCTGCTAACCTAGCAGAAAGTAACACTAGTGACGCCCCAGGGTTTTACACATTCAGTGGCACNGATGCACCAGGTACTGACGGCGNAGTAATAATGACCATGAACAGTGGAAACGACCTAGGTTGGGCTTCCATTGACATCAAGGCAAGCGTCGACGGTGCTGCATCAACACCAATAGTAGAATGTGGATCAACAGATGGCACAGAACCTACCGTTAACTGCTATACAATTAGCAATAGCGAAACAGACCAAGTATGGAATGCTGGTGAGCAAATTACTGTTGACACAGATTGTGATACATCTGATGGATCAACATGTGATGTTGAAATCACTGTGATAAACAACAGAGAAGGACAAACCCTTAGCATTACATCAATTACTGTCGAGTGAAGTTCACAAGACAAGTGGTTAAATTATGAACTAATATATTCCGTGGAATATAACTGCCCCTCCGGAGGTTTCGGCCTCCGGGGGGGCTTTTTTTAATTTTAATTTCCTGACATTAATTCTCTTGTATCAGTATGTTGGTCCCAACGATTNGATTGNCTNCCNAGTAGAATTCTNATTCTNGAGATNANTAAGTANTCAAAACCAGTAANTACNGTNCCNATANTATTNACAANNGGNAANTTTATNCCATTACGNTTANTTANCCANGCNACTANTANNNTTAACTCGAGAAANCCTAGACCTGCNTGAAATAATGCNTCNTGNCCAANTGGNATACCNCTGANGCTGACATATGTCCANCGNATTANNGCNGANATNCCNGCNAAAAANAGCANCANNGGTGCNGTCAAATGNAGNTANCTTTGATANCTAAATATCATTGAATACTTGCCGCTCTTGACCAACTTGTTTTGCTTCGGGATAGTCATAAGCATCTTCTGTAGTCCTTGAGCACGACGTATTTTTTGGCGGCGTTGCCCGTCGATTGTTGAGGGAGCAAAGTCAGTAAATTTCGCTTCTGAGTCAAATATAGTGCGTAAACCAGCAAAGCGGATTAGCGCAGTAATTTGTGCATCATCAGCATTAGAAGCAGTGTTCAACNTACTTGGACTAAAACTTCCATGTCGCCACATCATGCATGAACCTTCTAGAAATGGAGTACTATCAATCTTAGATTCTCCTTGACGAAGTTGTTCAAACAATTCTCGGTACTCAATCTCTCCGTTTAGTGAGGTTTTGCGCCTAGCACTGCTACCAACAGCTCCGATTGAGGAGTCAGCAAACCAACCGTGTAAGCGGATAATGGCACCATCATCGATAAGGGCGTCTGCGTCTGTCATTAACACAAGTCCCTGATAATTTTGTTCTGCAAGGGTCTCTAATGCTAATTTTACCGCACTCGTCTTACCCAACCGCTCAGGCATTGCTATGAGTTGGGTTGTTGAGAAAGTACCTTCATTTCTAGAAAACCAATCATTCACTTTGACTACACTATCATCNTCTGATGCAGAATCNATTACNAGTAGACTAGTCTCAAATGGATAATCTCTCTTGAGATCGGATAATTTCTTGTCGATTACCAAAGACTCATTCCATATTGGTAGTAATATTGTTAGTTTTTCTTGATGAGAGTTAGTGGGATAATCTAGGGTTAAGCGATTCCAGCGTTGTGTCTTCAATCGGTACAGCATCAGCGGGATTAGAACAAGCGAGGCTAGAACCACTTCTGTGATTACGGTAGCCAACAACATAATGTTCGCATTTACGTTTGGAATATTACTTCTCCCTTGTTTTCATTAGTAAAACAATACATTTGACCACTATGCTATTGATGCCGGCCCGACAGGCGCCTCTATGCGAAGAGTGTTGCATATTGGACCGTGTAACACTCCAGGCGGCATGGCAAAAGTCATAGAAATATTATCGCAAAATCCGCCAAAAAGTTGGAATGCCGACATATTAGACTCTCATTCTAAGGGTAATATTTTGACTAAATTATTAGCCTGGCGTAAAGCTCAAACATATCTAAAAAAACACGCTGGAGAATTTGACATTATTCACATCCACTCAGCAGCAGGCTGGTCTTACAAGCGTAAGTTGAGTTTGGCGCGTACTGCAATAAAGCAAAATGCTCAGGTGGTATTTCATATTCATAGCGGNCAATTTGANCANTTNGCCAANCAAAGAAAGAACATTAAAAATGANTTGAAATCTGTAAATATAGTAGTTTTATCCAATTATTGGCAAGAAAAATTACAACCGNTAATNGGTGATTG
>PBTA01000013.1:10045-11176 GCA_002726395.1 Methanobacteriota archaeon
TNATNNANAATCCNNTNGANCCAAATATTACCATTGATGATTCTATCTCTCGCAAACCAAAACAATTGTTGNTATTAGGCAGACNTGACCCGGTTAAGGGGCATAGTTTTGCTTTTGACATTGCTAGACNCCTGCAAAAGGAAGGATGGGAATTAGTTGCTACAGGTACCGAACATAGTGAAGCGGGAATCAAAGGATTAGGCTGGGTTAGTGAGCAAGAAAAATTGCGATTATTGCAAGAGAGTACGGCAATGTTAATTCCTTCAAAGTTTGAAGGCCAGCCACTAGTAATGCTGGAAGCATTGGCAGCAGGATGTCCGGTTATTGCTTCGGATAAAATTCCTGAATTACCTNCNTGTGTCACATCAGCTACTCATCANGACNTGGATGAATGGNTAAANGCGATAACTGGTGTGTCAAAGTTAGATTCTAAAGATTATGTAGAGTCACATCGTATTGTGACTATCAACGCTAATTGGCAAGAGTTCTACAATAAATTGATAGAAAACTAGTCTAGTAGGTCATTGAATGCCTCAAGGTAGTGCTTTTCGACGTCAGATGCCGTCTTGTCCATGTTAACCCTAGAATCTCTCAGAGAGAGTAATGCATCGGCTAACATTGATGAATTGTCCCATTCAACTGCCTTACCTAGTTGTTCTTGTTCACATAGTTCACCCATCAAACAGTTACTGTTAACTACGCTTGGTACGTTGTGAGCCGCTGCATCAAACATCTTGACGGGTAACGCTCCATCAAGTATATTACCACGAAGTGGGTCATACATGGCATACATAACATTGGTCTTTTGTAGAATTTTAGTTAAACCATTACGGTCATATGAACCTGAAATGTCAAACTTTAATCCATCAGACTTCGAGAATTTCTCTAATTCTAATTTTACTCGGCTCCATGATGGCCCATCACCAGCGATACAAATATCCGGCCGCTGATTTTGTGGCATTTGTTTGATCGCTGCAAAAAGTAGCCTCATGCTGTTAATATCACGTATTCGGCCAGTATGTGAAACGACCCAATTGGTATTTGTCGGAACCGTCAACTCTGAGTATTCAACTGGCCTATTTTCGATAACTGTCGACTCGAAGCCTTGAGACATTAGCCACTCTCTTAGTC
>PBTA01000050.1 GCA_002726395.1 Methanobacteriota archaeon
CAGATAGATGCAATTGCTGGTAAGGCCTTCCGCATCGGACTTGGCCCATTTGGTCTAATGAATCTAACAGGCCCACCAATCGCGCTTCACTCCACAGATTACCTAGCAGAACAGTTAGCAGTTCCACGTTATGATGGTGCGGTAAACCTACGAGAATTAGTCGGAGCCAACAATATGTGGGAGATTAGCGAGGCAACCGATTACTCAGAAGAGCAATACCAAATAGTCTCGAGAAGATTATTTGGCGTAGTATTTGGTGTGGCAGCACAAATTGTCGATGAAGGCGTTTGTACGATGGAAGATGTTGACAGAGGGGCTAAGGTAGGCCTGCGTTGGGCTAAAGGACCATTTGAAATGATGAATAAAATNGGNNTNCAACAATCNNATNAGATGGCGGTTGANTATCAAAAATTATGNCTAGACGATGCTGGNAANTCTACTTGGCANGTCNCNGAATTCTTCGCTAAACAAGCAAGTAGTAANNCTCCATGGGATTTCAGTTATGTCGACACATCGATAATTGACGGAGTAGCCACGATTACCATCAATCGTCCAGAAGCAATGAATGCNCTNAATGANACNGTAATCAAGCAACTNGGTCAAGCAGTTAATGCAGTAAATGGTAACTCGACAGTCCACACTATGGTGTTNGACGGTGCAGGAAAAGCCTTTGTTGCTGGAGCAGATGTCAAATTCTTTGTCGACAAGATTAGANNNAATTCGATAGGAGATATTGTAGAATTTACCAGCAATGGTCATGAAGTGCTCAATGCGATTGAAAATTCCACCAAAACCACGGTCGCACTAACCACTGGACTTGCTCTTGGTGGTGGCCTTGAACTTGCTTTGTGCTGTGATTACCGAATCGGCACCAGAAGAACCCAATTTAGATTTCCAGAAACCTCAATTGGTATCTATCCAGGTCTTGGTGGCTCCCAAAGACCAGCGAGAATATCTGGTATCCCGTTAGCAAGATGGGCAGTACTTGGTGGTAATTTCATGAATTCCCAAATTGCTTATGACATTGGATTGTTGACCCATTTAGTTGATTTATCCGAAGTTGATGCTGCGGTAACCCAATGCGCAACATCGGGTAAGCCAGCCAACAAATACCCGGGTAAACCGAGAAATGATGCGAGCCCTGTAGTTAAATTCGCCGTGGACTTTTACAGTGATAATAACCTTTCAGTATTACTTTCAGGCGGCTGTCCAGCAGGCTATGACGCNGCAGATAAAACCATTTCTCGGCAATTAAAGAATCTAAAGTATACTGCACCAATTGCTCTCTCGATGGCAAGTGAACTGATTGATATCACTAGCAATACCTCACTAAGTGAAGGNCTAGATTCAGAGTTATCTAAATTAACTGATATATTTTCCACTAGAGATGCACTTGAAGGCTTATCTGCCTTAATTGAAGGGCGAAGACCGACTTACAATAATAATTGATATATGGAAGTCAGGTAAATGACCGACCAAGTAAAGCCAATTTTGTACAGTTTTCGCCGTTGCCCATATGCGATGCGGGCTAGAATGGCAATTGTGCGAGCTGGGCTAGTTTGTGAGCATAGAGAAGTTGTTCTTAGAGATCGGCCAGATCACATGATGGAAATTTCACCAAAAGGCACAGTTCCAGTTATGCTGTTGCCTAGTAGTCAGGTCATTGAGGAGAGTTTAGAGATAATGCAATACGTTGCAAACTGGACGTTAACCGNCCTTGACAGCCATTGGGTCAATCGCAATGATAATGAATTCAAGTTCCATCTTGACCGCTATAAATATCCTAATCGTTACGGCGATGTTGATGCCTTAGAACAAAGAGACTTGGCTAAAAAATATTTAGATGACCTCGACCTTCTTTTATCCGAAACACTGCCAATTGAATTGAATGACGCATTATTCCCATTTGTTCGTCAATTCGCTAATCACGACAGAGAATGGTTTGACAAGCAACAATGGGACAATTTAGGCCAATGGTTAGCAGATAATTTGTCTAGTCAAGAATTCAAGATATGTATGAGGAAATATCCACAATGGTTTACTGGCGCGGCACCAGTTAGTTTCCCAATTACTGAATAATTGGTAGATGCTTTACNGAAGGCGCAATTCCTAGGTCCTCTGGGAAAAACATAGTTGCTTCCGGTATTGGTATTTGAGTAATTTCTTGGCCGACTAAAGCAACTCTACTTGGCTTAGAATCTGACAATATTTTCCTTCCGGTTAGTGGGGCGATTTTAGCTGAGAAATCCATGATGTCATCATGGCTGGGCATATTTTCTGCACTGAGGTTTTCCCTGCTATTGCCAACAAAAACGTAGCCTTTGTTTTCAATAAAATCAGGGTCTGCTCGATTATCTAATGCAGCAAACTCTCGAATGTGTTGGTCACTCATGTTAATCCCCTTCATCAATGTGTGGCGAGAGACTATTCTAGTGTCTAGAGACGGCATTAAATCAATAGTTTTCTCAAACTGTTCCCAAGAACGTTTATTCCATTTTGGTTTACATACTTCATTGAACACTTTCTTATTTGGTGCATCAACTGAAACATATAATTGAGTTGGCAGTGGGTCTAAGCGTTCTAGAACTTTGGGAAATGTTCCATTNGTAACCAGCATCGTAGTCATGCCATGTTTATGGCACAAATCGATATATTCGCCAAGCCTAGTGTAAAGTGTCGGCTCACCGTTTAGTGAAATAGCAACGTGCTTAGGATTTTGTGCATCAAGCCATTTTTCTCTGGGTACTTTTGGATTACCACCAAAACCGGAAAGTAATCTCCTTTGTGCTCTAACCGATTCATAGAGGAGTTCAAGCGGGTCTTGATCGGTTAACTCTAGAGTATCCATGTGGGGCTCTCTCCAGCAATAAGTACAAGCTAAATTGCATTGGTCTACTACTGGTGAAGTTTGCATNCAATTNTGNCTGGCAATACCNTAAAATTTNCCTTTGTAGCATTGTCNGTCACGNAGTAATGATTCTTTTGTCCAGTGGCATATTTTCACTCCACCGTGCTCACCAACGATATGATATCGCTGCTTCTGTAACTTTGCTTTCAATGCTAAATCCATGCCCACGTGAACACACTCCTAAGCCGTCTGCCTCGGTTCCTTGCGGGTTCGGGTTAGGCTGGGATGACCAGTCGTTAGCAACCTTGGTTATCAAAGAAACTCATCTTTGCCATATTCTTGTCAAGGACTTAGAGTTTGTCAAAAACAACAAAATAAGGCTGCTGCTACGGTGTTGTAAAAATTACCTACTTTTGTTATTGCACCCATGTGTTGGCAATTTTACCGCTGTTTAATATACTCTAGGTGCATAATATAAACTGTAAGAGGGAAGGAAATGGACCGAGAGTTAGAAACCTATGTTGAGCAAGTAATAACCAAGCAAGATTATCGTAGTGGTATCTTCTTTAGTTGGAAGGAAATGATCGTTAATGCGATGGCAGATTTTAGATTTGGAGCCGATGTTAGAGGGTCCCATAGTATCAGAGGTGGCAAGTAATGGATGATTATTTAGCAAGTTATGTAGAGAACGCAATTGAACAACAAGTATACAGAAACGGGATTGAATTTTCTCCTTCTTGGATTAAGCGGATATTTTCACGTCGAAACAAAGCCTGAGAATGCTAACCTCAATAACTGACGGGCCGATAGCCTGTCATGGTTAGGTGGCTNGTCCAGACTTTGGGGTTATTCACTCCGCTGGTAACAATCATCGGTATACTAGCTGGTGGTTGGTGGACTGCGTCGACCCTGATTCTTGCTCTAGTTGTATATCCTGTTCTAGATTTCTTGCTAGGTGATAGTTCNAAAACTGATTCGCTAGAAGAATCTCGGGCGTTTGATTTTATTGTCCACACGCACGGAATACTAGTTCCCGTAGTTATCGCCACATTGCTTTATCAAGCATATTTTGATTATAATTCGTTTATTTGGCTGGCTGCTGTTTCAGTAGGTCTATCATCAGGTGCATCTGGCATAATAACTGCTCATGAACTAGGCCATAGAAGACCTAGATCNCGTAGTTGGTGGTTATCGAGATTGGACTTGATGTGTGTGTTATACCTTCATTTCACCGTNGAGCATAATCATACTCATCACAAACACTGGGCCAAACCAAGAGATCCAACCTCTTCTCCATGGAAAAGAAATGTTTACGTCCATTTTATCAGAACTATTCCGTTACAATTAATGGGCGCATATCGTGCTAAGCCTAAGGNTTTTAGATACTCTATGTTAGTTCAGTTGACATTACTGGTGNCGTTGTTCATCATATCGCCAGCACTGCTTGGTGTGTTTTTACTTCAAGCCATAGTAGCCATATTTTTACTTGAATTTGTCAATTATCTACAACACCACGGATTAGTTCGTGATGATGATGAACGAGCAAACGCCAGTCACGCATGGGAAAGCCGTAATCGGTGGTCACGCTGGACTCTTCTAGAACTGCCACTCCATCCATCGCACCATTTGAGGTCTAGCACGCCGTACCAAAAGCTAGNAGTTCATGATGACTCTCCGCAACTACCAAATGGTTACTACGTGATGTTTTGGACGGCGTTAATTCCACCACTATTTCACCATCGCATGAAGAAAAGTTACGATAAGTTCCAAAACAAGTTGGCAAGTAGCAATCCCTAACACTCTTATAAATACCAAGACTTTATGCAAANGTCAAGGTAGATTGCACATGCTAGAAGTGAAAGGTCTAACCAAATCTTTTGGCTTTGGAAGTAGTAAACTAAAAGTTTTGAAAGGTGTTGATTTAGAGTTAAAGAAAGGCGAATTAGTCGCTTTAATGGGTCCATCGGGCTGCGGCAAATCAACACTACTGAATATTATCGGCGGATTGTTGCCAGGTGACGGCGGAGAAATTAATCTCAATGACCGGAAGTATGGTCTGAAAGGCCCTTCGAGTGTTGTCGANGTGCGCAGAGAATTAGTCGGCTGGATTTTTCAAGATTTTCATTTGTTGAACAATTTAACCGCACTAGACAACGTTGCTATGGCGTTAGAGTTGTCAGGGGTTAGCTCTTCACAATCGGAGGAAAGAGCAGTCGAGGCACTAACCAAAGTTGGCTTAAGCGACAGGATGCATCATATTCCAGACCAATTATCCGGTGGTCAGCAACAAAGAGTGGCAATAGCGAGAGCAATTGCTGGTAATCGCCCCTTATTATTAGCAGATGAGCCTACTGGAAATTTAGATATTGCTAGTGGCAAAGAAGTATTGCAATTATTCAAAGATCTGTGTCATGATGAGGATGACCCAATCTCAATCTTAATGGTCACTCACGATCCAGAATTGGCATTAAACGCTGACCGCATGTTGCTGTTAAAGGATGGAACAACCGAAGCCTCCGACATCCGTACAGCATGGGGTCTTGACGACTTGGNTGGTGAAGAAGAATGAGTGAGGAGGAAGATAAGTTCGACCCATTCGCGGCCTATGTGGTTCCTAAAGTGGGTAGAATTGAAAGATGGCGCAGACGCATTCGTGATGCTCCAGAAAACATACGTTTAGCCTCACAAAGCGCATGGCGAGGTCGAGAAAGAGGCCTAGCCGTCGTGGCAGGGGTATTTTTAGCATCACTTGTCATAACCACAGTATTGTCTTACGGAATCGGGCTATCACAGATATTTTTTGATGAATCGCTTGACGGTGAACCTATAGATGCTAAAGTGGAATTCAAGAAAGCACCAGCTATCGGCACCTCGGGTTGGACAAATAATACCAGTGTGATGCAGGATGTATGTTCTGAATTGATGCTAGAATACAGCACTGAATTAGCCGATTGTACGGTGATTTTTGGCCGTCAGGGAATTCATAGTGGTGGATTTTTCAACGAGGATTTCCTATTTGCTCAACCACTAGAGATGCGTTCAATAACCGATAGTGATAATCCATATTGGCTCAATACGACCTGGAAATATCCTGAATTACGTGAGGATGGTCCACCAATTTCTGATTACCGTTCNATTCGATTAATGGGCCCAGAGGCCTTTGATGGAGAATTTGCCAAACGGTTTGGTGCTAATATCATTCAGGGACAAGGAGAATGGCCATCACCAGAAAATATGACTGAACAAAGAGGTGTCATCTTACCGTCAAATATTGCATCGCAAGCAAGGGCTGAAGTCGGAGATGTACTCGACGAGATTACCTTTGTTTACGTTATCGACAGCGAATTCTTTGATTCGGGCGGGGTAGATTTAGTCGAGAATTGTCCGGGTATCGCCTCTGCATCGGAAAACGGCAAAATCTACTGTAGGATGCCAATGACAATCACCAACATGACTGTTCTTGGGATTTATCAGCCATGGGATTTAGGCAACCCCACACTTGGTCCAAATCCGATATTCACTACTTGGACGGTATTATCTGATGAACAAGCTGGAGTTCTGATGGAGAAAGACCACATTTACCTAGGACTTGCTGTAGACCGTTCCCAATTACCAACCAGTTCTACCGCAGATGCCACAGAATGGTTAGACAACCTAAAAGCCGACATAATGAGTAATAATTATACTTCAAGCGAAATTGAATTATTCTATACCGATATTGTTGGTGGAACTATAACGTTCCTCAATATTTTCCTTGCGCTAATCCAGATTTTCGACTACATAGTCATGGTGCCGATTGTTGTAATGTCTTTGGCAGTTTTGATTTATGGTTTGATATTGTCACTAGAACAACGGCGCAAAGAAATCAGCATACATCGGGTTATTGGTGGAGATAGTAAAGGATTACAGGGCATGGTGTTACTTGAACTAGCAGTGTTTGCCTCAGTAGCATGGCTAGCAGGCTATCTGCTTGCGATGTTTACCGTGGAGATTGTCCTCTCAGCAGTGGGCTTTATGGAGTTCAAAACTGGTGACTATAGTATAGACCCAACACTGTCCTTTGGAGCCACAATGTTTACCGCACTAAGCACGCTTGGTTTGGCATTATTATTTGGTCGCAAACGTGCTAGAAATTTCATTGAACTAGAGATTGAAGATGGAGTAAAAGGCTCTTTAGATAAGGTGGAGCCNAAATATTGGCTACACTGGACTTGTTTCCTGATTGGACTGATTTCGGTAATCGACACTTGGATGGAAATGAACGGCAGTGAATATGGGCTTGTTCAGAACTTCTTTTTCGAAGGCCTCCTAGGATTATTTGGGCCATTCTTATTCTGGATTGGCGGTGCGCTTATCCTTGGAAGAGTTGGGGCCAAAGGGCCACAAATTATGCAGTTAATATTTGGTCGAACCAAACTGCTCAANGANGTTAAGCGCGGATTGAAAGGGTCCGGCTCAGCAGAATCAGTAAACCGACTTGCGGTAATTATGTTGCTGACTTTGTCCATCGTAACACTTGCCGCAGTGCAAGGTTATACTGGTACTTTAGTCGATGAAAGAACGGTTGACGCAACAGTCGGTTCAGATCTCCAAATTACCTTTGAAGATTCACTTAATGAAAGCACGGCTATGGCGATCTTTGACGAGCTTTATGATGGTGATAAAACCGTTACAGCAACCACAATACCCAGTTTGNTATTACGTGGTCCAGATAATGATTTAATACAGACATATGTAATTTTAGACCAGTCACCCGATGTGTTGAATTGGAATGAACAATCAATACCGGGTGAGGATTTGTCGGCAGCTTTTGACCGCTATGCTGGTGATGGTTTTACCGCTGGCGAAGATTCAGCCTATACTCTAGACCTAGCGGGTGCTTCAATAGGTAAAGATTCCAATTTAGACGATATTTTAATCAGTGAATCTGATGAAAGAAGTAAGACGGTTACTATGACTTATGAGGAAATTGACTACCGAGTGATACAAGGTGGATTTTCGTTAGAAAATTTATCCGACATGTCACAATTATCAGAAAATATGGACCAGATTTTGTTTCTGCAAATTATGTACGCTGATATGATGGAGATAGATTTGTCAGAAGTTGATTTCTCTAGCCAAGATATTAGTTTCCGTGACTTTGGAAGAACAGACTTCTCTGGTGCCGATTTATCACAAGCTGATCTTATTGGAGCTAACCTCAGTGAATCATTGATGGTGACTGTTGATTTAAGCGGTGCAAACTTATCGGGGGCTAACCTGTCAAATGCTCTCTTCTTTGAATTTGGTGAAGGAAGTTTAGCAGGTGCTGATTTATCAAATGCGAATTTAAGTGGCATCTTTGGTGATATTGATTTATCAGTTGCTAATGTGGATAACGCAACTTGTCCAGATGGTACTACTGCCAACTCTACTGGATGCCATTACAAGTATAATCCAAGCCCTACTCCATTACTTGAACCACTATTCCTGATTGGTACCCAAATAGAATTTATCACCACACCGTATAACGTTTCAATAGAGTATATGGGCCTACATGAATACATCCCTGGACTTTCTTCTCCATTAATCGCTGATTCGGTTATTATTGGTGAATCTACATGGCGCAGTTTCATCGGAAATGATACAGCAGACAGACATAATTCAACGAATTGGATTTATCAAATAGATGGTCTGAGTGGCGATGCGCTGCAGGCATTAGGTTCTAGAATCGAAGCAGATTCACGAGTCGCTGAAGTCAAGGATTGGACTAGCGAGCATGAAGCAGTTGAGAGAAATGGTGGTNTNATTTTCGGTACTCCAGGCNTACTTTCATTGCAGTTTGTNGTTGCCAGTATTGCTGCTGTAGCATCTAGTTTCGTATTCCTCTCTTTGGTACTGAACCAACGTAAGAAAGAATTAGCGGTCCTGCAAGCTATCGGTGCTAGTCCAACCCAAATTTTGCGACTAGTGCTGTTTGAGATTTTATCAATTATCATGGTTTCAATGTTACTAGGACTTGTTTTGGGTATTGGTTTAGCCTTCTCATTCAACGGATTCTTTGATGTATTTGGTTTCATTTTCCAATTATTTGGTGGTGCCTCAACCAATATAAGTCGTGAACTTGTTTATCCATGGTTTGAACTAACCTTAGTATCATTAACAGTATTTGCTGCGGTGGTTGTGGCATTATTACTGACTACCAGAAGGGCACTAAAGTCGGACCTAGCCATGGTCTTGAAGGGGGAATGAAAATGGTTGATAGTATTCTTGAAGCATCCTCGTTATATCACGTCTATGAGTCAAAAGCCGAGGATGGTAACGTAGTTGCCCTGCGCGGTATTCATATCGATATAAAAGCGGGTGAAGCAATTGCTGTGGTCGGGCCCAGTGGCTCTGGAAAGTCAACTCTGATGAAGTGTCTTGGTGGTTTGATGAAGCCTAGTTCAGGCTCAGTGGTGATGGCAGGTAAGAACATGACAAGGCTGAGCGGTAAAGAACTAGTTCACCTCCGACAAAAGACAGTATCATTTATTTTCCAAGAGGGTAATTTGTTACCCGATCTAAATGCTAGAGACAATGTTGCACAACCACTTAGACACCAAGGTATGTCTTCTAGAAAGGCGTTAAAACTTGCTGATGAGATGTTAGACCGTTTGGGTATTTTGCCTAGAGCAAAAGCCTTGCCTGCTAAATTAAGCGGTGGAGAACAGCAAAGAGTAGCCATTGCTAGAGCGCTTATTACCAACCCTAGACTGATTCTAGCTGATGAGCCAACCGGTGCATTAGACCCTATTACCAGTAGAGAAGTATTGGCATTATTCAAAGACTTGCATGATAACGACGGAGTCTCATTCCTCATCGTTACTCACTCCAAAGAAGTCGCCTCATTCGCCGACCGTTCCCTAGAACTGCGTGATGGAAGATTTGTCGCTGAACATGGTGTTGGCGTGGATGTTGAAGATTTGAGCAGAGACCGTGAATTGATTATCGATGATACTGGTACGGTAACATTACCTCCAGATATTTTGCTTAGAATTGGCGGGCCNGGTAAATATATGGTCGGCGATATTGANAATGGNCATCTCAGTTTAACCGGTGAAAAGATAGCCGCAATTGGTAAATTAGAATTGGCCAAGGTTTGTCCTGCTTGTAAGTATGATTATGGCGACAGCGATGACCAATTATGCCCGGCTTGTGGTTCAAGTAGGCCGATGGTGGAAGTTAGCTCATGAAGCAATTAGTATCAATTGTTAGTTACTTAGAAGGCTNTTCTGCTTTGCTGTTATTCTCAGTAGCTATGCCAGTCAAATATATCGGNGGTGACCCTGAATTAGTTTCTTTAGTNGGTGCNATTCATGGNGCTCTGTTTGTCGCTNTTATTGNAATATTACTAATCGGNGTTGGTAAGCATTGGAATCGAGTTGCATTGTTTCACGGATTTATCGCGGCTGTAGTTCCCGCAGGCCCGTTTTTGTTCGACGGAATGCTAATTAGCGGAGAATATGATGTCAAATCGGAGTAACTTCCATTCTGTTAGCCATGAAAAATAACATTTCTATGCCGTAAAACGGCAAACTAACCGAAAAGTTTTTACGGTAGACCACCTTTAGATACCTTGTACCGGACAGGTGAGACAAGTGATGTGGACAGATATTTTTCCAGACAATTCTCTAAAGCGGAAATTCCGCCGTCGTAGTTAGAACTAACTGTCCGATTAAGAAAATCCGACTATTTGCCTCGCGAATAGTTACCATCGTAATGATGGGGGTATGGTGTAATGGATAGCATAAGGGACTTCGAATCCTTTGATCTCGGTTCGACTCCGGGTACCCCCGCCATTACGATCAATGGGGCATGGTGTAATGGATAGCACAGTAGGCTGCGGACCTGCAGATCCGGGTTCGATTCCCGGTGTCCCAACCAATTTAGGTGATAAAATGAAAATTAAATTAATAAAAAACATAGCAAAAGAACAACAGGAAAATCAAGTATTTATCAGAAATGGTATTACTTTCAAAAAGCATCCGAACAAGGAGGATTGTTGGATTTATCATGGTAGAATGCCAATATCAAGTTGCTGGATATATTTCTATGATGGTTCAATTCAAATTGAAAATGTGATTGTTGGCAATCCAACAGAGAGAAACCATGGATTTGGTAAGTTGATGATTTCAGATATGAGACAAGCATTTCCTTTTCAGAAAATTTGGGTAGATACATGGAATTGTACTAGACCATTTTGGAAAAAGATGGTTCAATGCGGATATGTTGATGAAATTGCTAATGATTATTCGTGGCCTTGCATAAATACAACATGTATGACATGCCATGAAAATAGAAATGTACCAAGAAGGAGAGTTTTCCAATGAATAAAACAAGTGATTTTGAGGGATGGAATCACATTGATTGGGAGATAGAATTAGACACACTTGAGTTTGATTTGGCAGCTATAAGGGCACACAATGAGAATAATCCTCTCGTCAAAGAAATTTGGACTCAATGGCCAATAGAAATGGATGGAATAATTCATCTCCCACTAGGTTATATCTCAAAAAAGGGTCATAAAGAGTCGAAATTATCTTCTGAAGAAATAGATCAATTGAAAAATCATTGGCTGGAATTTGCTCAGTTTATTTGGCAAAGCCCAAACATTGAACTTGAAGGGAATACGTTCACAGTATCTGGTAATCATGGAACTATTTTTTCATTTGATGCAAATATAGAATTCTCTGTGTGGCTACCTCCAAAAACGTCATCTAGGCATATTCAAGCATTGAGGGCAATAAGGAAGGGTGCAAGGAATAGGGGTGACTTAGATAACCACATAATCTATATGGAAGCATCAATTGCAACTTGGAAATTTGAAATTAAGGGATTTGAGGAAGAATTAGGCTTTTGTGATTTCCCTAGTCATATTGAAGGTCTGGAAGTTAAACAGTTTGAGCATTGGTCGACACATCTTTATGCTGAACAAGCCAGTTTTCCTAATTCCCTTCAAGCACTGATACAGATTATGATTGAAGATGAGTCAATATGGCTAAAACTGCATGCTCAGGAACTTGCTAGAAGGGTAGAACTGGAAGAATGGAACAGGAAATGGCCTAACGGCAGGCCAGATGATTGGATGTATTTATGAGGTGGTAAAGTGAAAAAAAATAGAACAAAAATAGAAGAACTTGTAAGGAAAATAACTCAATATTTAGATGCTCAAATTAAATACACTGAGATAAAAATAGATGAACATATAAAATGGGAAAGCGTAAACTGTTGTTGCCCGATTTGTCCAGGTGACAATAAGGAGATTCTGATGGACAAAGAGTCAAACTTCCCAGACCAATTTAAGGAGGAGTGGAAGTGATTAGCAAATGGAAACCAGACCAAACATGCAAAATTTGGGATAGCAATGATTGTTCTTATTTTGATAATCTCAAAATAGTTCACAAACAACAAAACGGGCCTTCCTGTGTTGCAACAACATTGTCAATGTTAGTAGAAAGTTTAGGGAATAATATCAGCCCGGAGTACTTCAAGTCATCAACTAATTCTCAATCACCACAAACATGGTCAGACTCCCTGAAGCAATTTGGATTGCAACTAGCATACTGCAATACGGATGTTAGGAGATTATCATATTTCATTGAGGAATTGAAATCTTATGATGATTTATTTCTAATTTCTTTTTACTCAGTTGACCCACCATTTGATACAGATGTAAATGGTAAATTATGCACGGCACACATTATCACCATGCACAAGGGTACCATATTTGATACTGCTAAATCTTCAGTTTTTGGTGGAGTTTGTAAATCTGAAGGTTATGCTAGATTGGATAGGCCAGTAAAAAGAATATTCAGAGTTTTACCACTAGGTCACGAGAGGTGTCTTTGATGCCATCCAAAGCAAGTAAGGTTATTACTAGGCGTGGTACTTTTATTCACACTTTTAATGATTTGAATATAGGTATTGAAATGGAAATAGATACCAAGAGGCCATTGATTTTAGCACATCCTGCCGCTGGCAATCATTACCATGCCAGTATAAGTTTTGCTCAGGAATTGAATCATCCATTTATTCAAGTTGTAATAGATAAATATCCACATTTTCCAGACACCTGGCCAAATGAGAGTTCGACAGCTGGTACTTTTATGAGATATCAGAGACTAAATGATACTGTTAATGGGGATCCAGTTTTCAGGGTTTGTGACGAAAAACAACCACATTGGCAAATACAAGTAGCAAATGATGCCAATATGTATCTTAGGAAAATACCCGAAGTGGATATCTTATACTTGGATTGGATTGATTGGATTGATGATTATCAAAAATCAAATCAAAAAGGAATAAATATCATTTTGAAAAATGTATCAAATTATGTAAGGGACGGCGGTCTTATCATTCTTGACCATAAGCATGAACTAAGAAAGTTATTTTCTACCAATTTCACGGATGTCTGTCTATCTAATTTTGGAGGCTGTACTAATTCTTGCATAAGTTATTCTGGCGAAATCGAATGGCTTGGTGAGAATTCATCCTCTGAATTGACTGCATATAACGCAAGTGTTTTCACAGTTGAGAAGAAAAACCAGCATAGTCATCAATTAGATAATTATCAGCAATGGTTTAAGAAATTGATACCAGAGTTTGCTATGTCAATCAAGCAAATAAATCACGTTCTAAAGACTAATATGACTCAATATCAACATGTTGATGCATATACATGGGATATGCATAACAAAAATTATATCGAGCAATTAAAAAATGATGTATGCTATCCCAAATATTCTAATTTAACTCCTCCAAAAGAAGCATGGGACTTTTCTTCATATCAAAAATTCTTAATTTGGCTATTGGAGAATAATCATTTATTGAGCGATGAACTAGATGGGAGGTGTTACCATCACACATTTTCAAATCACAAGGTGAATATTTTTCATGGAGATATTGTAGAATTAGCACCACAGTTGTTTCATGATAATTGTTTTATTGCAGTAAGAAGAGCATTATCAAAAAAAATAATCAATAGATTTCCATGGTGGAAAGAAAGTTTAGTTACATTACAGACAAATGAGCCATGGGCTTCGAATCCAATACAAGATATGACATGGTCTGGTGCAAATGTTTCAATCAAACTAATTGAAGAAATTATGACTCTTGGGGCTAAGAAGTTCAAAGATAGATTTCACAATAGGGATAATATTTCAAGTTCTTTCAACATAATAACAATAGCTAATGGAACAGGAGACCTGAATGAGTTGTTACGTGCTTTTGAACATCACATAACCAGTGAGAAAAATGATTGTCCATTTGAAATGAATCTTACCGTTATTCACGTTGATGATTTTGACTATCTAGAAACCAGCCTTGATAAATCTTGGATAAGAGTAAATTAAGCTGTTTAGGCAGCCTTGACACCCTCGGGCCATAGCACTAGAATCAGAGTTTTACCTCTAGTTTTAGGGGTGTGAGTGGTTTCTCTGTTCATCCAAACAATTGATCCGGTTGGATAAGTTCCATCCTCGTCCCAAACTTCACCTTCAAGCACAAGATATGCTTCTCCTCCAGGATGCATGTGTGGCATAAAGGCATCAACAGTAACTTCTGAATCCGCATCATATAGGACAAGTGAGCATTTTTCTTCTCGCTTTAATTTACCCAAGCGAACTCCAGTGCCAAAATCTCTCCAGGAAATATTCTGTTCTAGCCATGCTTTGTTGATGTTAAATCCGAGCCAATCTGACATGTCATGAGTGAAGACCATGGTCGGCCTAATGGTGACAACTTGATGATTTCTTCGGTAATCTAAGTTACATTTTTTATGGGGTAGTTTAACCCTCAATCATGGAGAAGCGTCGTCGAGACCTATCTGTCACAATATATCGTGTTCTACTATATCTTTCTAGAATGCGAGAAAGAGAATCTTCAACTAGGCGATTAATGCGAATAGAACGCGCTGTTGGAATTGAAAGAAAGGAATTGAAATTACATCTAGGTAGATTAGTAGAGTCAGGTCACGTTATCGCTAATGTTATTGAAAAAAGAGGAAGAGGCGGTCATCCAGTGATATCGTATGATATTTCAGAAAATGGAAGAGCACTGAGATCTGATGTTGCAAGATGGATAGATTGGGGTGTTAGGTTAGGATACTATCCCGATTCCTTCTTTTACTTACCATCAGATAATTGATTGCGGGTAATTCATACCGGTATAATTAACCTCATTTCTTTATGTATGGTTGTACTATCGTAGAATCATGTCCGGCAAGAAAGCAGTTGACAAGGTTTCCAAGGGATTGACTTCTTTGATTGATGAATTTTCATCAGCAGTAAAAGAAATAGTCAATGCAGGTGAAACAACAGTTGTAGAATTAGCAGTAGGCTCAAGCAGAGTCATCAAAGCTGCGATCAATGCTACAGGTGAGGTAACCAAAATAACAGTAGAAACTGCAAGCAATGTGGTTGGTGCTGTTTCAGAAGGTGTTGTCAAAGCTGTTAGTTCAAAAGCTAGGGCAAAAAAGAATGAAGAAGAGTGAAAATATGATTGGAAGAATATTAGGAATAGCAGTAATGGGAACAATGGTTGGATTCGCAGTGGGTGTGTCTCACGCTAGTTTCAAGCATTATTATCGTAAATTTGCAGACGAAGAAGACCTACTTTCTACAGAAGTGATTGAAGTTTCGGTAGTAGAAGACAAAACTAAAAAGCCAAGGGGGAAGAAGTAATGCTTCCTTTCATCGGAATTATTGGTGCAGTTGGAGTAGGACTTATTGCAGGTGAGTACCTAATTATGGGTGGTTCTATGGGAACTGGTTACGGACTTGGTAAAAAATACGGAAGAAAAGCTTGTCAATCTATGGACAAAATGGAAAAACAAATTAATACATTTGTAACATCAAGATTGAAAGATTGATTTGATTGATAGTTTTGGTTAGCCGTGTCGAGACCATTATCACTGCCAGAGGTTCCTCCAGAAGGGCCTTGGGATGTTTATGTGATGTTCATAATATGGCTTCCGCTATTGTTTAGAATATTTTTACTAGCAATTCCATTTAGAAAAGTAGTCGTTAAGCTAGTACCACATACTGGCTGGGCATTGAAAAAAGTTAGACAATTGCCGATCAAAGGTCTCGGAATATTAGCGTTAAATGAAACATTGGCGTTTTTAATACCTCCTTTATTAGTCCTTGGAGTCAGATTATTTGCTGATCCTTTTGGTTGGAATACTTGGTCACAAATGAGTAATTTTACAATAGGGTTGCTAATTATATTAACCCTAATTTGGATATTTTTAGATATCCTGAGAATTGGTAAAGTCAGAAGAATGCTCATTGCAGTAGAGAAACATGACATAGAACGAATAAAAAAGATAGCAGACACTGGGATAAAGACAAGGTCATGGCTACGTAAATTCGCTAGAAAAGACAATACTGGAGAAGTAAAAAAGAATGATGTAGTGAAAAGTTCTGCTAAAACTCTTGGATTACGTTTGTTAAGATTCAGAAGTCTAACTCCAGCAGGATTACTTGGTAGTGTTGCACTAGGAGCAAGTATAGAAATGGCTCGTGCTGGAGCGGGGCGAATCTCTGACGCTGTGGATAAAAAACTACAAACAGAATTTGAAAATATTGCTAAGGTTAACACTAAGAGTTTAGTTTGGTTATTCGTTAGAGATTTGTTAATGGGACTTGCACCGTTAATTGTCTTGTGGACTTTGCCATTGTTATTCTAATTAGCCACTATCTTCTTGTTGAGGCTTCCCTTGGGTTAGGTTGAGGGAAACCATTGGCTTTGTTAATTCTAATGCGTCACGGCCAATCTATGTGGAATGCTGCTAAGTTGTTCACCGGTTGGGTTG
>PBTA01000051.1 GCA_002726395.1 Methanobacteriota archaeon
ATACTGCTGAGGAATCATCGGTTTCTGTTTCTTCCTCAACAATTGGAGTTGAAGAATTGAAATCAATTTCTGTATAGGCAACCACATCTGCAGTAAATGAAGGATCATTTACTGCGACTCTAATCTCAATTGTACCATTACTGCCTGGGGGAACTTCTAGCTCCGTAGCACAATTCTTAGAGTTACCAGAATATGTACAAAATGGTTCGAGATTCTGTTGAACAATGCCATCAAGAGATATTTCTAGAGGATGGTCAACAAATCCATCAGAGTCAAACACCGACCAAGCTAAAGTTGCTGCAGTGTCATCAATAACATTCACATTCATCAAATTAAGTTCAGGCAAATCAGGTACTGAGACCACTTCTACGTTCAATAACTGACCATAGACTGAAGTCCCATCTGTTACATTTAGCCAATCATTATTGAGCACTCCAAAGTAATCATCAACCGGTGAAATTATGATTTGAGAACCGGAAATTATGGCTGTTGCTGCACCAACTGAATTTGATTCAATGGTCCATGATAATTCGTCCCCATCAATGTCAAAACCAAAATCGCTGATATTAAGCGCAATTGTCGCATCCTCGTTCATCGAAATATTCCACATTGAATTGTTTACCACCATTATATCATCAACCGCTAATACTTGGATTGGTATGTCTAAATCAACAGCCTCTGTTGCTCCGTCCGTGACTCTCACGTGCAGTACTGTTGCTCCATTAGCATCGGGATTAGGCGTTATAGTGAGAACACCTTGAAAATAAGCAAACGAGACGGGGCCTGCTGAACCTTCGGTTTGGTCATTAATTGATGCTAGTAGTGGTTCACCTTCAGGGTCATAAGCAAAATCAGTAATATTTACTTGAATCGAAGGACCATCTTCGATTAGAGTTTGCATATTTATTTCATCGGTTTTTACCACAGGATCGTTAAACGGGACTACGACGATTTCTAGCGTTGTTGATGCTTCATCGATTACGCCACCGCCGTCGGCACGCATTAGTATCTCAACTTCCGCACCACTGATAAACTCGCCAGTCACTGTATGAGTCACCGACAAACCTCGATAATCACTGTCGATTTGCACTGAGAAATTATTGATTTGTCCTCCACTCAAATCCGCCCCTACAATAAATACTTCTTGGCCGTCCGGGTCAGTTGCTATTTCACTGGCTAATATGTACCCTGCACCTCTTTCTGGCACCTCGATTTCAGGCTGTGGAGCAACAAAAGAAAGTGGTTGGTCGGTTCTGATAAATTGGTGTTCGATTGTTGACGGAGCACCATCAACCATGATAGTCATGAATGCAGTATGTTGCCCGGGAGCCAAATTCTCGACCACATAATCGCAATATGCAGTGCCGTTTTGATGAAGCGAACCATTAGATACCAGTTGCTGATTAAATCCGCACTCTAAATCAATTTGCCAGTCAGATGAAATATCATCATACCCGTTGCCGTTACGCAGTGTCCAATTGGCTAGTAATGAGAATGTGTCATAGCGACCAAACTCGTTAATTGTGGCAGGAATTTTCGATTGATTTTCAATCAACAAAAATTCTGCTTCAAACAAATTTTCCTCGGTATAAGATTCTGAATCACTGGAAGTGGTTGGAGATAATTCTCGATTAAAAGCTGGTCTAAATTCATCATGAACTCCTCTAAGGGTCAAATCAAGGTAGGGCAATAAATGTTCTAGCGCATATTCAATTTGCTGCTGTTGCGACATCGAAGCATCGCCATCACCACGATCGTCACCAAAGAAGATAACATCGTCAATATCATCTTGGAATTGGAAATGATCTGCGCCTAGTATGTGCATCCAATGCCAGGCTAAGGCTGATGTTTGAGTAATAATTGGCAAATTGTCTTGCCCTTTAGCAATCTCATCAACAGTTCCCGTCATGAATAATCCAGTTGCAGGCGATGCCGGCTCAATACTCCAGCCAAGCGGCCTCACATTCTCCCAGCCGTTACCAGAAGGCCAGTCTGAAAAATCAATCCCTAAACCAAACAGTGACCTTGGAGGTTGAATCACCGCTGAAAGAGATGATTCCTGCCAAAATGGGAATACCGAATATGCCACAGCAGCACCTGTCCCGTGACCTGAAATACCCCAATGATGCAGATCGATATTGCCAAATGCTGCAGGTATAATGACGTTGGACTGATTAGTTTGGTTCATGAACGTGATAATGTCTTCGAGCAACGACATTGATTCCTCTAAATCAGTTGTTTCATCGGTATCAAATCCATTTGACACGATTACTATGGTTCCGCGTTTGACGATTTCTCCGGCTAGAGTCATGTAATCAGACCGTTCCTCTCCCTCATCACCAAAGAATACCGTAAAGGGAAATGGTCCATTACCTGCTATTGCTGCCCCTTGACCATCTTCCATTGCTGGATATAGTACACGGAATTCAACATCATTTTCCTTATAATCACCCCATCCCACCGGGAAATCCACGCCGATGTGCTGATTTTTGAAGTTTTGATTTTCCTCTGGATGAGCATTCGCAAAACCCGAAAAAGCGACACTGACAAACATAATTAGGACCAGTAAAAATGCCTTATCTCTCAATAACACCATCTCTCTTTGCGTGATGCTAGGACACATCATATTTTGAAATTGGTGCCTCATGCATAAGATGCTAGAGTCGTTTCAGCCTGAATTAATTTACTAATGAGCAAATTCAAACTTGGCAAATAATCCCTACACTGAGGTGCCCATAATTGTGACCATGACTCTAGATGTTGAGCTGCGAGTAACCATCTTCCATCAACTACCTTATTTGTCACTGTGGCGACTCTATCTGTATATTCTCCGTCAATAGGATGGTACTGAGATTTGACGCAAAAGCCAGTCACTGTAATGTCCTCTGGGTGCATGTCATCATCAAAATTAACCAATATATCGCAGGTTCTGTCTGAGTCGTCGGCGCCATTAAACCAATCATAATCACCTAAATCCCTCTTACCGCCAAAAACTTTCACCGTACCTCCCAGTGTTTGCCAAGTGTGAGCAGTTGAACGAGCCGCACCACCTCCACCAATGATTCCTAAACAAGCGCCAGATGCGACACTGATGCCAAAATATTCGGCAACTCTAACAAAACCAGAACCATCGACATTTGAAGACCACCAGCCAAAACCATCCCAGCGTAATACATTGACTGATTCAATAATAGATGAATCGTTAAAATCAACCACTGCTGGAGATTTCAATTGATGTTTTAGTGGATAAGTTAAGTTTAGCCACACTTCTTCTGGAAATGATTTTGTTGGCAGTTTGACATCACACTGAAACGGTAGAGTATTATGCGAATCTTGACGGGTTTCTTTTGTCAACTCACTGATAGATTGTTTAATCTTAATAGTTGAATCAAGTACCTTCTGCATAAGTGCACGGTTGCGAAACTTACCGAATGGTGCGCCTGTAAGGTCCCAATCTACTGGATTTGGCGAGGATTTAACATAACCCCAAGCTAAAGCATCTTGAATAAACTCTGCATCTACTAAGTCAGTAGTCATTAGACTAAATTTATCTCCCTTGGGTAATACTTGACTTAGGTGCTGGGCTACTATGTTGATTAACACAGGAGAAAGTGAATGTGAGACTGGACTGCCAGCCAACCCATAATACACATCCGCCATGAATTATCGTCTCGATGATACCTTTTCAATCACTCTATTGCCATACACAATATACAGATAGGTTTGAAAAAGAAGGGGTGTAACGATAACCATGAACGCAGGTAATCTGTTCACCAATCAGCATCGTGGCAAAGGAATGATTGCAGGACTTACTGCCCTTTTGGGATTGTGGCTTTCAGCCGCAATGTGGATTGAATTTAATGATGCACTGGGTGGATTTTTTGGACCTAGCCTTGGAGTAATCATTGGAACAATTGTATTCTTATTGTATCAAACCAGAAAGAATGAACGTGAGTTCACCTCTGGCAGCAGCTACACCACCTCTGAAACCACTTCCATGTACAGAGACGACAGCGGTAGAATGCAGCAAATTGAATCAGATACAGAGATTGGAAGAAATCCCGTGGTATTTGTTGCAGCATTGTACGGTGCCATTATCATAATCAGTGAATTATCCTGGTCAAATTTCTTTTGATTGGTGATTTAGTGGATTTTTTTGACTTATTTCGCTTAAAACAAAAAGCGGAAGCAGACAATCCGCGAACTGTATTTTACATTATTTTTGAAAAGGTTTCAATTCTTTTCGCCCTGTTAATTATCCTCGCTGTAGGGTTAGCTTTAGAATTACCATCATGGGGAGTTGCTTTATTAGTTGGATTGTCCCTGGGACCTGTTGTTTACGGTCATTATTATTTCATTTACATCAGACCGGTGCTTAAACAACAGGAAGGTTGATGAGTACAGGTTGCGTGAGAGGGTCAGTGATAGTATGGGATTGTTCGGAGATCTTCTAGATTTTATTGGCCTTGGTGGAATTACCGGAATTGATATTCTATTTGCCGTTATGGCGATTATTGGTACTGGATTGTTTTTGATTTACTTCATATTAGTGATGCTCTTTGGTTTTGCAGATGACATGTTGCCGTTTGATATGGAAATGAGTGCTGATGGGATATTCCACTTATTTACTATCCAAGGTATTCTCAGTTTCATGATGATGTTTGGAATTTTTGGTCTTGCCATGACCCAAGCTGATCAAAACTCCCTTCTAGCAATCATTGTTGGGGTAATAGCAGGTTCAGTTTCAATGTACATCGTAGGTAAGATTTTCCAAATGATGAAAGGTTTAGAAATGGATAATACCATCAAATATTCTGAAGCGATCGGTGCCAAGGGCACAATCTACCGAACCATCAACGCTGGAGAGCATGGTCAAGTTCAAGTTGAATATCAAGGCGCATTAAGAACCTCAGATGCTGTTGCTGAAGACGATACAATAACCATCGAAACAGGTAAATTCATCAAGGTGGTAAAAACCATCGGCGAGACATTAATAGTCGTACCAATTGATATTTCTGAAAACGACGATTAGTATTTTCTGAAATTATTGTCTTTGGTTGACGGGTCAACCCTCTTAAAGTAGGTCTATGTCCTCTCACCATGGCCCTAGCAGAGAGTTTAGTAGTAATTGGAATTGCGCTATTCGCATTAGTAGTACTATTGACAATTTATTTAGCAACTAGCAGATATAAATTAGCACCATCCGACAAAATATTGGTCGTATATGGTAACGTCAAGACTGGCGGCGCTGCCGCTTGTTACCACGGTGGTGGTAAAATTGTCTGGCCGCTTATCCAACACTATGCATACTTGGACCTCAAGCCAATGACTATCAGCATTAATCTGGAACATGCACTATCCCAGCAAAACATTCGTATTAACGTCCCATCTACGTTTACCATTGGTATATCCACTGCACCATCTATTATGTCTAATGCAGCAGAACGTCTGCTTGGATTGCCTACACCACAAATAGAAGACATGGCAAAAGAAATTATTTTTGGTCAACTTCGTCTAACTGTAGCCTCCTTGACAATTGAGCAAATCAATCAAGACAGAGAAGCTTTCTTGAGAATGGTATCAAATAACGTCGATACAGAATTGCACAAGATTGGACTTTACCTAATCAACGTCAACATCACTGACATTACTGATGAAGCTGACTATATCGCATCTATTGGTGCTAAGGCTGCTGCTGTGGCAATTGCCGACGCAACTGTTGACAGAGCAGAAGCTGCACGTACTGGTGCTGTTGGTAAGGCCGCNGCAGACCGTGAAAGAGAAATNGAAGTTGCCAATAATGAGGCTGAATCTGACAAAGGTCAGAAAGCGGCTGAGGCTGGAAGACGTGTTTTCGTTCAACAACAAGAAGCTCTGGCAGTTGAGGGTGAAAACCAATCTCGTGCTTCAATTGCCTCTTACAATGCAGATCTAGCAGAGAAGGAAGCAGAAGCATTGCAACGTTCTGAAGTTGCTAAGCGTAGAGCACAATCGGAAATTGAGAAAGCCCAGTATAACCTTGAGGGTGAAAGACTGCGTGCTGAAGAAATTGCTCGTGAAGAAGTATCTAAGTTACAAGTAGAGATTGCTTCGGAAGCAGAAGCAGAACGCCAACGAAGAATCGCTAGAGGTGAAGCTGATGCTATCCTTGCACGTTACAATGCTGAGGCTGAAGGAACCAAGGCGGTTCTAGAAGCAAAAGCGGCAGGTTATCAGGCTCTAGTCAAGAGTGCTGGCGGAGATGCTAAAGCCGCTGCTACCCTGCTGATGGTAGAGAAGATTGAACAAATCGTTGCTCGACAAACTGAAGCAATCTCTAACTTGAAGATTGACAAGATTACCGTTTGGGATTCAGGTAACGGCGGTGAAGGTGGCAGCACTGCTAACTTCGTTTCATCACTAATCAAGTCACTACCACCTGTGCACGATGTGGCCAAGATGGCAGGTGTCGACTTGCCAGACTACCTAGGTAGCATGAAAGAAGAGTGAATGACGGCCTTTTGACAAAGGTTGCTTAATCGCCTTATGCACTTCAGTTTAGACCGTGAGTTTCAAAGACTAAAGCACATGCAATCAACTTATGCCTACAGACCTTGAGATTGCCAATGCAGCAACTCTAGAGCCAATCGAAGCAATTGCTTGGAAACTTGGAATCTCTTCTACAGAGATAACTCCAATGGGAAAAAGTGTTGCCAAAATCACTTGGGAAGCACTAAAATCTCGATTCAATAAACCCCAAGGTAGTCTAGTTTTGGTTACTTCAGTCAACCCTACCCCCTTTGGTGAAGGTAAAACTGTTACAACAATTGGACTCACTCAAGCACTTTGCCAAATAGGGCAATCGGCAACTTGTGTTATTCGTGAACCATCAATGGGCCCTGTCTTTGGCATCAAAGGTGGCGCTGCTGGTGGTGGATACTCGCAAGTACTGCCAATGGAAGACATCAATCTACACTTTACAGGGGATTTACATGCAGTCACATCTGCACATAACCTACTTTCTGCACTTATTGACAATCATATCAAGCAGGGCAATGAGTGCCGNATTGACCCAACAAGAGTTAGTTGGCCAAGAGTTGTTGACATGAATGATCGAGCCCTCAGAGACGTTGTTATTGGCATGGGNGGTCCAGCTAACGGGCAACTTAGACAAGACCGGTTTGATATTACCGCAGCAAGCGAAGTAATGGCAATTCTAGTATTAGCCTCAGATTATGCAAATCTGAAAAAGCGGCTTGGTGATATTGTCATTGGACAATCAGTTGATGGAAATCCAGTCAAAGTTACCGACTTAGAGGCGCAGGGATCCATGGCCTTGCTACTGCGNAATGCATTCTTACCAAATCTAGTACAAACCCTGGAAGGCAATCCTGCATTTATTCACGGCGGTCCATTCGCNAATATCGCTCACGGAAATTCTAGCATAATTGCTGACAAAGTTGCTCTTGGTGCTGCTGACATNGTTGTTACTGAAGCTGGATTTGGCTCAGACATGGGTGCTGAAAAATTCATGCANATCAAAGCGGCGACCTCCGGNAAGGCACCTGATTGTGTGGTCATGAATGTCACAATCAGATCAATGAAGTTACACGGTGGTGCTTTTGGCAGTCGCGGTGGTTACCGACCAACAAAAGGCGAATTAGAAACTGAAAATGTCGAAGCCGTCAATATCGGGGCAGCAACAAATCTCGACCGGCATATCAGAAANATGGCAGGTTTTGGAGTTCCTGTTATTGTCTCAATTAACCGATTCACCTCAGACACCGATGCTGAGATTGCCGCACTAACTGATGCCGCCCATGCAAGTGGCGCTAGAGAAGTTACAGTTACCGAGGTTCACGCTATGGGCGGTGCAGGTGGTAAAGACTTAGCAGATGCAGTAGTAAAGGCCGTTCAAGACCATGTTGCTGCAGGTAGACCGTTTACCCCATTATTCCTCAATGATGCACCGATAATCGACAANATGGAAGCTATAGCAACACGAATGTACAAAGCAAAAGATGTCATAATTGAGCCAAAAGCCAAGAAACAACTGGACAAAATCATCTCTTGGGGCTACGGAACCCTCCCGGTTTGCATGGCTAAGACACAATATTCATTCTCCCATGATGCTGGTAAATTAGGCGCCCCTAGTGGATTTACGCTACCTGTTAGAGAATTCAGGCTTAATGCCGGAGCGGGTTTTATCGTAGCAATACTTGGTAACATGATGACTATGCCAGGATTACCTAAACGGCCTGCAGCACTAAATATGGATATGGATGATGACGGCAACCAAGTTGGAATCTTTGGGTGAATGTATGCAGATATTGAAGCGTGAGCCAATGCTATGGCGCTTGCGCATTATTGGCCAAGATGACTTATGGTCACTTGCCAGACTAGCCCGCAAAGGCATGTCACTGGGTATGCTTGGTGAGCGACGTGACCAAACAACTGCTGGCGAAGAAGGTGGTAGAGCAAAGTCTGCAGAACGAAAAAAGATGTGGATTAGGCTACGCATTGAAACTACTGAATATCAATCATTTGGCGATAATCTACGCTGTCATGGAATAATAGAGGAAGCAAAATTTGACCTAGGCAGTCATCATACACACAATATTGCAGTTGGTGATGAAATAGAATTATCATGTATCACTGAGTTTCTAGATACCGATAAACAATTATTGCAGCAAACAATTGATGCGGCTAAACAAGTGCAAGTAGCATTAGCAGTGGTGGAAAATGATGAGGTTATTTTGTTTCATGTAACATCTAGAGGACTTCGAGAATCGACAACTTGGACCATGCGTGGCGGAGGTAAGCGGGTTGATGTCAAACAATCAAGTGGGGTAGCCAAAGGGTTTAGAGAAAAAGTCATCAAAGAACTTACAGAATCCTTAGCCAAAGACACCCCGCTAATTTTATGTGGACCTGGACATGCTCGGGAAATATATCTGCAGGATATGCAAAGTTCTGGACAAACTAGGTTCATTGCCTCAATTAGCACATCAATGTCAGGACGGGCAGGGGCTAACGAAATATTACGCGAAGGGCTTGCTGGAAACCTGTTGGAAGATTATGCAATCTCCAAGGAAATCGGATTATTAGAAGAGGCCTGGATGAGAGTTTCAACCAATGGTGCCGTAGCTTATGGATTAATGGAATTAACCAAAGCCCGTAATGAAGGAGCGATTGAAACATTACTTATTTCAGCAGACCTACTACGTGATGAAGAAGCAATTATTGATGGGACATCTTGGCAAATATGGTGTAAATCATTAAGTGACATTGGCGGAGAAATGGTACAGTGTTCCACCGACCATGACTCAGGCCAACAACTACTGGGCATAGGTGGAGCCATCGCTTTATTACGGTTCAAAATCTAGGTGATAATATGAAGGTTGTGAAATTCAGTGATTATCAACAAAATAACCAACTGTCAGTACTAGATGGTGCCAGATGGTTATTGATTACTCATCAGGAATTATCTGCTGCTGCAACTATATTATTTCACAGTGAACTTCTAGATATTTTAGTCGCAGTTGACTTTCGTGGAGCGAAAATATCTGATGGATTATGGCAACGAGCAGTACATCTGATTTTAGCCGATTCAAGTTTTGAGAGCGATGATGAAACTCAAATTAGGAAGCGTACTGGTATCACTAAAGTTGTATTAGATGGACAAGGCAATTTACAGGATTACTGTTGGTAACTGGTGGGTCCGGAGGGAATTGAACCCTCGATCTTCGCCTTGTAAGGGCGACGTCATAAACCCCTAGACCACAGACCCTAGCCTGCCGTGTTGCCTCTCATTATTGAATGCAACGCAAGCGTTAACCTCAAAACCATGACGCTTGACGCAAGGTTGAATGGATGAAGATATCCAAGCAGCCGCAGCCCGTCTGGTAAGGCGTCTGAAAGAAGGAGGTCACAGCATAACTGTGGCGGAATCTTGTACAGGAGGCCTGCTTGCAAGTGCGTTTACCGATATTGCTGGGGCAAGTCATTGGTTTAACCAATCGTGGGTTACATATTCTAATGAGGCAAAGATGTCTCAACTAGGGGTCAATCCAGAAACACTGGAAAAGCGTGGGGCTGTTTCATCGTATGTTGCTATTGAAATGGCCAAAGGTGCACTAGAAAATGCTGATGCTGACATTGCGATTTCAATTACTGGAATTGCTGGTCCGGGAAACGACAGCACAACTAAGAAAGTTGGAACTGTGTACGTTGGGATTGCCTCTAAATCATGGGCCAACGCTGAATCTACCCAAATAGGCGGCAATAGATCAGAGAATAAGATTGGTTTTGTCCATTTCGCACTGTTAACAGCCATTGGCAGGTGGGATGAAGCAATGGATGCTGCAGAAGAAAATCGCAAGAAACTGCAACAAATGGCTGATGAAAAAGAACGAGCCCGTGTCGAATTTGAAAAAGCGCGTGCTAAAAGAGAAGCTCAGGCAAAACAATCTGCCCCTTGGCAAGATGAATCATGGAGTGGCGAGCAACCAGATGATGATTCTGAATCATTCGGGGAAGAAGTTGACTGGAAATAATACCAAGGTCAACCGGTTTCCTTTTGGGGCGGCGTCATTACGATAACTCATGGCTGCGACATCTGATGATATCGTCAAAATGTTGCGCCAAAGAAGAATTATTGCTAGTAGTGATATCATAAATTCACTAGCCAGCCATGATGACCCGTCGGGAGTACTGGATACCGGTACAAAAATTGATTTTCATAAAGGCGTATTGAATGATAAAATATTCGCTCAACTAACTGAAATGTACCATAATGATACTTCAAGACCCACCCTGAGTTCATCCAAGCAGGAGATTGTAACC
>PBTA01000052.1 GCA_002726395.1 Methanobacteriota archaeon
CACCTCTATATTAGAGTTTCTGCAAGCGGATTGGATGGCTTGCATATTTGGGATTACGCGCGTTTCTAGTTCGTTGAAAAACCAACCATACCTATCAGTAAATTCATTGCTAGTTAAACCGGAAAATTCAGCGCCTTTTGGATGGGCTGCGAAGTTCTGCACATCAACGAATAAAAGTGCACTTTGATCAGGCTTCAGAGAGATGTTGCGGCTCAACGTCATAATAACCCTTTCATCAAATCATTGATCGCTTTGGCGAGAAGTTTTACCCATTGGGAGACCCCAGTCTCATGGTTGATTTGATCATTTCGTATTTCAATCAGGCAATGCGGCAGCAGCCTTTTTTCGGCGTGTTGCGGAATAAACCAGTCCGTTTCATCATCAATTTGGTAAGGTTGATTAATTGCTAGATTTAAATCTGGTTTCATTTGCGCAACAGAATTAATCAAAGATTCGGCAGTAGAGAGACTTTTACGAGACAGAAACCCAGCGTTCCATTCTCGTTCATGACCGTCAAAGACTGGCGTGTACGAGTGAATTGAAAAGGCAGCTTTGCGTTCACTGAAGTCAAACGCTGCTTGGATGGCTTGATCCATGGGCTCAAAAATCGCTTGCCTGCGCGCCTCTCTTTCATTGAAGTCCAGATTTTTATTTGCAGAAATTTCAATTCTATCACTAATTTCCGGAATTGATTCACTGCTTCCTGGCGGTCGGTTAGGATCTATAACCAGTCGACTGTAGCGCTGCAGTATTAAAGGCGCATTTATTCTCTGAGCGAGTTTACGCGCAAGGGTTTCCGCACCGATGTCCCAAGCGCGGTGACTTGAAAGCGTCGATTTATCAAGTCCTAGGTTTTTAAGAGATTTTGGAATGGCATGTCCAGCATGTTCGCAGAGTAACAATAATGGCACCTGACTGGAGGCATTAACCAGCTCGACAGGATCAGGGTCTATTTCGGTCAACAATGTGAATTGAGAGGTCAAGGTCATCTCAATAGCTAATGAAAATAAATTTCCACTGTCAAATAAAATTTTATTGACTGAAATTTTATTTACTATCATTTGTTCTTCTATGTTGATCCGTGACCAAATCGAAAAGAACTCCGGGACACTGACGCAATCCGAGCGTAAACTTGCGTCTGCTTTATTATCTGATTACCCCTTCGCTGGTTTAATCACAATACAGGAGTTAGCAGAAAGAGCCGAAGTTTCGCCTCCGTCGATTTCCCGTTTTGTTACCAAAATAGGTTTATCGGGCTATCAAGAGATGCAACGCCGACTGATTAGAGAATTAAAAGGAGGCGATAATTCACCATTAGAGCTTCATGAAACAGGTCGGCGGATAGAGGGTGGATATCTTGCAGAATTTACGCTTCGTGCAGCAGAGCAGATGCAAGTTTCAGCAAAAGCGGTCACAGAAGGGCAATTTGAACGCATTGCTGACCTAATGAGTGATCCAAAACGAGATATTTATGCTCTTGGTGGACGAATCAGCGATACCTTGGCAACACATTTGTCATTTCACCTGCGCCAAGCACGTAAAGGAGTATATCATATTCCACGCGATCCAGAGAGTTGGCCAGAATATCTTTTGCGGATGAAACCAGGAGATATTTTCTTTTTGGCAGACTTTCGCAGATACCAGCCAAACCTGACGCACTTGGCAAAACAAGCGTCAATTGACTATAAAGCTCAAGTCATTTTAATGACAGATAAATGGCTGTCACCAGCGAACCGCTATTCATCAGAAGTTTTAGCGATTCCTATCGATACTGGAACGATCTGGGATAGCTACAGTGCAGCGCTCGCGGTCACTGAAGCGCTAGTTGCGCGTGTTGCAGAAGAAAATTGGGATAGCACCAGACAACGTATCGAAGCCTGGGATAGAGCCCGCAAGAAGCAATTGGAGGACGATAAATGACGCCCTTAATATTCGCAGCTACCTGTGATTTGGCTGGCAAAGTGCGCGGTAAGGCTTTCCCAGTTTCAGATTTGAGCCGACGACTTGAAAGAGGGGTGGGTTGGACACCTACAAACGTTCAGATCAATTGTTTTGACGGTATCGCAGATAGCCCTTTTGGGGCTCTGGGTGATCTACTTTTAGTCCCAGATGAAGGCACAAAAGTTGACCTAGAATTCGCAACTAGGACAGAGCGGTTTATACTTGGAGATATTGTCACTTTAGACGGTCAACCCTGGGACTTTTGCACGCGCTCCCTACTTCGCTCAGCCCTCAATCGGCTAAAAGAAGTTGCGGGTGTAAAGCTCTTGGCCGCTTTTGAACACGAATTCCAAATTAAATCAAAAAGTGGCCTTGCGGGAGAGGGATTTGGGCGTTCAGGCTTTGAACACCAGCGCGATCTTTGCGAGTCAATTATAGCTCAGATAAGTGCTGCAGGTTTAAAGCCTGATAGTATTATGAAAGAATATGGACCTGAACAATATGAAGTTGTTATCGGCCCGGAGCTAGGTATTCGCGCAGCAGATGCCGCAGTTATGGTACGTGAAATTACGCGATCCACAGCACGTTTTCTGAATGAAGAGGCAACTTTTACCCCACTCCGTGATCCAAACAGCGTTGGGAACGGGGTTCACATTCATATGAGCTTTCTTGATCTGGAGGGTAACCCAAAAACCTATGATGCAGCAGGCGACTGTGGTATGTCTGAAATTACGAGCGCATTTTCAGCAGGTATTTTGAAATATCTGGATAGTATCATTGCATTTACGGCTCCGTCCGTAATTTCCTATCTTCGGTTAACCCCTCACCGCTGGTCAGCTGCCTACAACAATTTGGGTTTTCTAGACCGCGAAGCATCGCTTCGAATATGCCCAACAACTGTAAAAGATCCATTAGAAAAAGAACGCCAGTTTAATATAGAGTATCGCGCAGCAGATGCCTCAGCCTGTCCCCACCTTGCGTTGGCTGCAATTGTCCATGCTGGTGTTCAGGGAATTGAAGATGGACTCACAGCGCCTAAGCCATCGGAAGAAGATTTGTCGTTGTTATCTGCAGATGAACTTGGAAATCGCGGATTTATACGCCTTCCAGAGACACTTGAAGACGCTCTTGAGCGAATGCGTACCAACCCAATACTGTCAAAATGGTTTCCAGACAATTTTTTACCTGTCTATCTGTCTCACAAGACTTCGGAAATTTCTCATCTCGCAAATATGGATGATGGAGATCGGTGTGAATTATATGAAAGAACCTATTAATGCATTGGAAAAATGACAAAGGTTTTAGCTAAAAATGTGCCCATAAAACATTATGATGAAATGGTAGAATGCCAATCTAGAGGGCATAATAGTATGTTAATTATTTTTGTGTTTCTCGTACGAAGCACCAAGCTCTTTTTTTAAAAATTCACCAAAGTTTATAGTTTTAAATATAGGCTCTCCTGTTCCTCTCAATGGTCGTACATTTAGGCTAACATTAGGATCATAAAAAAATGGGCATGAATACCTCTCTTGACCTGATTTATTGATTACGCGATGCGGCGTGGAGCGTAACCGACCGTTCGTCATTCTATGAAGCATATCCCCAACATTAACTACAAAACTATTTTCCAGTTTTGGGACATCTAGCCAAAGGCCTTCAGGTGACTGAACTTGTAAGCCCCCAACATCATCTTGTGCTAAAATTGTGAGGCATCCAAAATCTGTATGTGGCGCTGAACTATAGAGATCTTGCGAACTGCTTTTCGCCAAGGATGGATAATGTAACAAACGAAGCCAAGTAGTTGCCGGCGCAAATCTTTCCATTACAGATAAGTCTTGTGCACCTGCTGACAGAAGTGCAAGTCGCAATAGTTGATAAGCTAGTAACTCTAGTTTAGAATTATATTTCTCCAAAGTCGTACGAAAGCCATCAAGTTCTGGCCACTGATTAGGCCCGGAAAGGTAAACATCATCACTTTCTACTTTGTCTTCACGCATCATCATAAAGCTTGCTGATTGATTAGGCTTATTTACCTCGGCAAGTTTCGAATTCACATCCGTGGAGGTATTGATCGCAATATATCCGCGATGTTTGTGATCAAGATTTAACTTTATTTTTTCCTTAAGAGGGAGAGCATGAAACCTGTGTGACGCTTTAAAAATGCTCTCTATTAAAATAGGGTCGATGCCATGATTGACGATATAGCTAAAGCCTAAGTTATTATACGCTTGGGAAAAAGCGCCAACCAAACCAGATGGCAGAATTTCCTGATTAATCGACGCAACGTCGATAATTGGAATAGTGTTAAGTTCAAAAGTCATCTCTCAATCTTCCCATCTCACTTAATCCTCAAACAATCTGGGGTAAAAAGTCTGCTAACGGCATTGTCCCAATCCGATTGGTGAGGATTATTGTTATCGGTATGGTCCCCTTAAGCTTGTTCCTGTAAATTAAGATTTGGATCCCTGACACACTGGCCAATCTGAGCCACATCCATGAAGTTAAATGTTGATTAGTATTTTTTGCTAAAGTAGAAAAGTTACGGCAATCACCGTACGATTAAAAATACGCGAGTGAAACTGTAAATCTGAAAATTAAAGAGGTTCAGCCAAAATATTAAAGTTGGCCTTTAAAATATTAGATTACTACATGAAAGTGGATTTACTCTATAATAAACCCAGAAAATGCGTCAGTCCTACTATCATCCTCATACTTCTCTAAAAGATGATCTACACTATCCAGCCAAGTCAAACCTCTAACCTGACCATCAATCAAGGCATCCAAGTTTGGCATACGTGCAATTTGGGCAAACTCTCCAGTATCAAGCCTTATGAACTCATTCAGAAACTCATAAGGCTTATTTTCACTCATCATATTTCCCAAATACCTTAAAGCTTCAACAAATTCATCCTCGCAACCTTCCTTGGGTTTATATTTTATTATCGACCATATTACTTCGGACATTTGCCACTCCACCTTTACCGCGATTAAGTCAACTTTTTTAAAGAATATTTGAACCATGTTATATATACATGATATTATCTTTAAGACATAATCTTCTGAAAGGTATTATAATGCGAAAGGTTGCTATTGTTACAGGTGCATCTCGAGGATTGGGACGTGGGATTGCACTTACCTTAGCCAGAGAAGGCGGCTACAAAGTATATTCGACAGCGCGAAATGGTAGAGCTCTTCATGAACTGTCTCATGAAGCGTCTGAAAATGATACAGGCGGATTTGTTGTGCCCTACGTCTTAGACCAAAACGACGATGCTGCAGTCGAGCAGTTCGTGTCTATTGTCTATGCTAATGAGGGTAAAGTCGATGCTTTGGTTAATAGTTCATATGGCGGTCTCGTAGCCATCGCGCCTCATTTTGGAAAACCATTTTGGGAACGTCCTACGGCTGTGTTTGATGAAGCCATGAATATTGGCGTTAGAAGCTCCTACGTGATGAGCAAATTTGTTGCGCCGATAATGGTAGAAAGAAAGGCAGGCATTATCGTTCAAACTTCTAGTTTAGGAAGCTTTATTTACGCGTTTGATGTTGCCTACGGAGTAGCTCACGCGGGTATGGATAAACTCACCNCTGATATGGCCATTGAATTGCGAGAACATGGCGTACAAACCGTTACACTGCACCCTCAAGGNGGCTGCAATACTGAATTTATGAANTGGCCAGGNGCTGAAAACACGGTTTTTGTTGGGCGCGCTGTACTATCTCTATTCGATCAAGCATCGGTGAGTGAACTAAATAACATGAATGGGAAAATAGTGTTTACTGGGGAACTAGCAGAAAAATATGGCTTTGTTCATGATAACGANCCTAACNGGGANGTTACTGCGACTAAGATTGAAGAATCAAAGTTTTTTAGNAGCCTNGCAAATAAAGTACATTTTCAAAATCAGCAAGAAATTAACNTTGAGGATTACAATTCCAAAACTTTGCCTTGGAAACTCTCAGACACTAACATCAAAGGNTCTGACATGGAGGAGTATTTTAAGGGCTTCCGAATTTAATTAATCTCCCAAATCTACTCGTATAAATTCTAGCCTATGCGCATAGTGTTACCGCAAAGGCTAGTTCTACCACGATGGTGCTCCTTAGCATCTNACCGACTTGAAAAGAATGAGGCATATCTATCTCTAAACCAGAGTAGGCTCGCGTGCGACTGCCTTCTGCGTCTTTTTCCAANAGATGTTCCACACTATCGAGCCAACCNAGCCCCTCAATTTGGCCTTCAACTATAGCATCGATGCTGGGTATCCTACTAATCTGAACGGTCTCACCTNTATCTAACCCCATCAAACTCTTGGTAATATCAAGCTNATTCACGATCTCTAATAACNNCNTAACAGCCTNTTTAAATTCATCTGCGCAGCCATCTTTAGGCATATTTTTTATGACTGACCAATCTGCATTTTCCATGCTTCACTCAGATAATTTATACCAAACACTATCTGAACAGGACTGCGGCCGTAAAGATNCCTTCTGACTAGAATTGTTTACTACGGTAAGGCCCCACCTTTGTGCCAAGAGTAGCTATAAGTNAATGGATGATCCGCANAGGGCTANTCGCATTTTATATTTCATACTTNAGAAAATTTTATTTATNGGATGCAGGTAGTGATCGATTAAAAATAATGTTGAGGTTTCTATGGGTTTTTTAATAATTCTTTTGCGAAAACCATGTCAATCATGCGCTGAGTTCCTTTTGAAAACTCTAATGAACAAGGATAGTCAGTTCCATCTTTAACTGATGAAGAAAAAGCTTCTAACTGGTTTACGTAGTGGTTCTCTCCTGGAAAACTAAAGGTCTGAAGATTGCCCTCTTCCTTGAATAAATGCACTTCAGCCTGACCAAAAACTTGCGGATTAAAAGGAGCAGTCAGGCGAATTAAACCATCCGTTCCCTGAAAGTTCATTTCCTGTCTCGCTTGCATCCTCATTGAAGTTACACCTAGGAAACGAAAGGATGGAAACCTTGCTGACACATTGGCCCAAACGTCCACGCCATTCTCCCAAGAAATTGAAGAATGAAGAATTTCTTCAGGTTCTTCCTCAGTCATAAATCGTGTGGAACCAAAGGTATAAACACCTATATCAGGCAGACTACCTCCACCCGTTGCGGAGTTGTTACGTATGTTTTTTGGATCGCTTCTATTATTGTACGAGAAAACACCATCTACTTGTATCAACTCTCCAATGACGCCTGACTGCAGCAGCTCTTTAGCATGTTGCCATTGTGGGTGATGTACAATCATGTAGGCTTCCGCCAACAGTAGACCCGAAGTATCTCGCATGCGAATGAGTTCATCTATTTCATCAGCTTGAAGCGCAATAGGCTTTTCACACAGCACGTGTTTTCCAGCTTCAATAGCTTTCCTTGCCCACCGTACATGTATATGGTTCGGCAAGGGTATGTAGATCGCATCTACATTTACATCCTCAAGAAGAAGGTCATAGCTTTCATGTAAAGTTATTTCTGGATTGATACTTAAAAAGGCTTTGGCATTTTTATATTTTGACGTTGCTAAAGCCACACACTTTGTTCTTTTGGCAAGCTGCATAGCGGGAAGCATATGCTCAAGTGCAAATTTTGAGGCTCCCAAAATACCCCAACGCAACGTATTTTCCATTAAATCATTCCCACTGCCGTAATTTCAACGACATCTTATCAGACAGAGGCGTGTCTGGGTCAGTTATTCTGAGAAAATAGAAAAAGTTGGTGACCTGATGCGAATCGAAATTCGGTC
>PBTA01000053.1 GCA_002726395.1 Methanobacteriota archaeon
ACCATCGACACCGCGATGACCGAAGAGGCAACGACCGAGGCTACCAAAGTCGAGACCGTCAAGGTGGGCGCTTCGAGAGAAACGACCGTGGACGGGGTGGAAACAATCGTCGAGGCAGTGGTGAAACATTCAATGACAATGATTGGGACTGTCCAAAGTGCAACAACTCAAACTTCGCATTCCGAACCGAATGCAATCGCTGTGGAGAACCCCGATCAGGTGGCGGTGGACGTGGCCCTCGCAGAGACGGCGGAGGAAGACCTCCTCGACGCGATGACCGTTCACGAACACCTCGACCAGAGAGCGGCGACAGACCGCCTCGCCGTGATGATGGTGGAAGACCACCTCGCCGTGATGGTCGCGATAGAAGAAACGAAGGCGGCAATGGGAATAGAGGTTCATACAGTCAAGAGAGACCGGAACGCAGACCAAGGGAGCCTCGAACTTTTAGAAAATCTCGTGGTAATGGTCCAGGTCATGCACACAACCGACCACCAAAACCTATTGGCAGGCGTCGAGAAGACGATTCTTGAGGGACAACAATGGGTGCCGAACATCACTACTTGAACGCCGTTGAAGCATACGATGAAGGTGATGCTGAGAAGGCATATGAAGAGGCTTACAAAGCAGTCCAAATCGATCCAGAACACGTCGATGCTTGGCAATTATGTGCAGAAACCTCGCTTCCACAGAAAGGTGAAAAACCAACAATGATGCAAGCAGCTAAATCTTTGGCTGCCGTTCGAAAAGTCATCACGATTGACCCAAATCGAACTGCCATGTGGATGCTTGGTGGACGACTTTTGACCGACGAATTAGGATTACTCAGTGAAGGTTTGCAATGGTGGCAAGACCTGCGAAACCACCTGCCAGACGAAGTTACGCCATTGGTTGAACAAGCATCCTTGCTTGCCGACATGGGGCACTATCTGGAAGCAAAATACCGACTGGACGCCATTATTGAAGACAATTTAGATGGTGGTCCAAGTCAAATCGCAAAAATTCATCAGTTACGCAATCAAGTTATTGCTGCGGCAAACCTTCAGCCTTCTGAGCACTTCAAGCCTTGGGAGAAACACCACAATGGTTGGGGTGCTATCGAACTCAAGATGGGTAAAGGGCCCGTATCGGAGAGTTTCCTTTTCCTCATTACCACCGTACCCGTACTCATGTTTGTGGTTTATTTCTCAAATCAATTTTCGGGGGAAGGATGGGGCGCTTTCTGCCTGACCAGTATTGTGATTTTCGGAACCGTATTGGTTGGAATGCGATTTGCAAAGAAAATGTTCCATAACATCAATCGACCAGCATTCAATTTACTTCGAGCTATGAATTTCGAGGCAAATACGGGTTATTGTGTGATTCACACCGATATTCGAACCTCACCGCTCTATATGTTCATCATGCAAAGGAAGCCAGAAGCATGGCAAGAAAGAATGCTCAAGATCATTGAATCGAATACATCTCTTCCAAAGAATTGGAAACCAAGTTTCCCTGACTTTGATGCCCACTTAGACGAAATTGGATTCATTGAAGAAGAAAATGAAGAGGGCTTTGAGCCGTTTGAAGAAGAGTGATCCTCTCAATCTTCGGACTCGTAATACGTGCTTAATGATGATGATGAAAGCCCTATGGTTACAACGAATGCCAAAGCAACCGATGCTTGAACCATCCAAATATTCTCCGCAGTGAACTCCCCTAAGAGGAGTGAGAGTGCCATTGCAAATGCCTCAAGTCCTGCAGTAATCGTTTGAACCCGTCCCATGTCCAATGATGGACTCTTCAGCCATAACCAGCTTCCAACGACATTTGTTCCAAGCAGAGCAGCACCTATTGTTCGTAACCAAGCAGTGTTGACTGCTTCGGCTTTGAGTAGATCACAAAATAAGTCAGGGGCTGCAAGAAGGAATACACCATATCCAAGAGAAGCCCAAAGATTCACCTGCATTGTTGGGCGTGCGAGGGTATCAAGATTCATGATTGAATTACGGGAGTTCATCACATAATTCTTTCCAAAATATTTGACTTCTCTCTTACAATCGATCTTGCTTTCGCTCAATTAACTCATTCATTCCACGATACTGGGGGGGTTAATGGAATCTAATTTTGTATTGTTCAAGCATTGAGTGTTGAGAATCTACATGAATACCCATCATCGTTATTCATCGGGAATTTTTTGTTCTAGGTTGGCCAAGAAATGGGATTCAAGATGTTGTACTCGCTTCTCATCTAGGCCCAACGTTTTGGCTTGAAGGTTCAGCATTTTTCGTTCATCAGTGGTAACTATTCCATCATCCATGGCTATAGAAAAGGCTTCGAGATAAGCCTCTTCGATTCCAGTATGTGCTTCTGGCATAACGGAAATCGATATCCTGGAGAAAGCAGCGAAAATCGGCTTTCGGAGTATGATAAAGGGAATACCGATCAAGACTCCACCAAGCCATCCAACGCCAGCAGCATTCTCCATCAATTCGGTCGCTAATAGAAACAATACTCCACCTAAACCTGCAAACAGTGCGGTCGTGAATGTCTTTCGCAACCGCTCATCAATCCCAAGTACCTCGTGCTTCATGACTGCATATGAAAACACGAATCCTTCAAACAGAGCTGCAAGGACTAAGCTCACTGAGATAAGTGGAGTAACGACACCGATTAGTATCCCCCATGTCGGAATGTTGTCATAATTGAAAGCAGTATCATTGAACCAAGATAATTCCGGGCCTGATTCCATTGGTAGTAATGATAAGAAAATGACTAACGCGAAGAGTGATAAAAATTGAAATACAGTTTTCCCGATGAAACCTAAACGAATCGCCCAGATTTCATTTTTCTGTGATGTCGAACCGTTTTTGGAAATTTCTTTGGTTGTGAACGTGATTGCCAGAGTTGTAATGATTGCAGCAATCAATGGAATAAAGAAGATAATTGTCGCATATGGTCCAATTAGGGTTGTTGTCCACATTAAGGGAAATTGAGCGGATAAGCTTTCGTCACAATGGGGAGTGTATGTGAGAGATTCTCCTGAAGATGTACCTCCAACGCCATCTCCAACTCCTTCGCAATATATCCAAAGACTTTCACCCAGAGCCTCATGAAATCCTCCGTACGACATGGAACCAATGAAAAGTATCGAGAAGGAGATTAATGGAATGAAGATTTGAGCACGATAGTTGTAAGATTTGACGACCCACTTAGAGAAACGACTTTCGATATAGAAAAAGGGAGCACTTAGATACAGGAAAAACAGCATAATTCCTGTAGTGTAAAATATTATTCTTATGACATAAAGTGACTGTATTTGTTCAAGTGTATATGGATAGGCGTAAAAAATCGAAACTGCAATACAACGGATTGATTCGGTAAAAAGCATCATGCCAATAAATCGATTTTTGGGATTCTTAGAGTCAGCACGGTAAATCAAGAATGTTAGGAAGAGAAGGGCAAATCCACTGAGTATTGTGAAAAAGGACATCAGGGTCCAAAAACCAAATGGCTGACCTGCCATAATATCGATATTGGTGAATATTCGCCAATAATACGAGAACAATGGCCCTACTTCACTCACGAATTTCCGTCAATAGGCACGCTTTATCATTTCATCGCCAGCATGTGATGAATTCGGCTGAATATCTAAGTTTACTACAGACTATCATAGATACGCTCGCTAAATGAACAACGATTCAATCTTGCTTTCGCTCAATTATCTGTCTTCACAACCAAAGTTGGGAAGTTCACTGTTGGCTCTGAGCATACTGTAACGCATACTGCTGGGCGTAGGCCGCTGCAGTTTGCGGATCGTATCCTTGTGCTGTGAATTGCTGGTAATATTGCTGGTAAACCGCATCGTCCATCGCTGGAGCTGCGGCGGCTGGAGCTGCGGCGGCTGGAGCTGCGGCAGCGGCTTGAGAGGCATATTGCTGAGCGTATGCTCGTGCAGTCTCTTCTGGGTAGCCTTGAGCAATCAATTGCTGGACATATTGTTCAGTTTGGTCAATGACTCCACCGAATCCGGATGCGCCTACAGAGAAGTCTTGTGTATCGTCTTCTGAACCTCGGCGGATGAACACGAGAGTCAGTATGAGAATAACGACAAGACCGACTACAGCAAGCGCTGGAACAAGCATTCCATCAAGGGAACCTTGTGTCCCGTCATCTCCAATATCGGATTGAGGGGCTTGCCATTCTCCGTCGACAAAGGTCCAGGCTCCGGACCATTGGCATTCACCATCTGCATCAAGAACAAATTCTCCACCAGCAGCTTCTGCTTCAAGATCTGCTTCAAGGCCTTGACATGCAGGCAATGAGATCAAGATTTCTTTGTAAGTAATGAAACGCTCATTCGGTGCTTCACCTTCATACCACTTGATGTAGAGGATCTGTGTAACTGACTTGTTGGTATACATGCCTTCAAGGGTCAAGCTGAGAGCAAAGGTGTCGAGGTCTCCAAGAGCGTTGGACTTGGTCCATTCACCATCTTGTTCCATATTGAACTTGTCAATTGCACTTGCATTGAAACTGTCAGGCATCAAAGAGACTTCCACAAAGACGTCCTTTTGGCCTTGTTCTGCACCTGAGAGAACACTTCCACTGATGGTGATAGTATCGGTGTCTATCTTACAGTCTGAAGCAGTAGGACACTGACCTCCTAAGGTGTAGTCAATCGAAATATCTGGCTCTTGATCGCCAAATCCATCCGGAACGACATCGAAATACATTCGATGCTTTTCCGAGAATTTGTCAGCTCCATCAAACACGACCAGTTCGACACGAATTTGTGTGGTTGAAGAACCACTGTCATCAACGGTCTGGTTACGGAATGTGTAAGCAAACAAGCCATCACTGGCAGCAGTTTGGGTAAACGAATGACCTTCGATATCGAAGTCATCATCGCCGTATGGCGCATCGAACAGAACCTTCCATTCATAGCGCTCAATACCATTTCCTTCAAGGGCATCTTCATCAGAAGAATTACCAGCATCGAGGAAAATTGTCACTTCACCATCTGCATCGAGAATAATTCGGTGAACGTCCCATTCTTTCGATTGGATAGTGTTGGTTCCAATGAATTCAACTTGGTCAGCATACTCATCACGCATGTCAATTTCAGCATCGGCCGTTGGGCGGAATGCGTCAGCATAGACATCGTTGGTCTCAACGGTGACTGTAATGACTCGAGAGTGGCCTGCAGCATCGTGAAGCAAGAGCGTCACGTGCCATTGCTCACCTTGAGCACAGCCAGTAGCTGATGAAAGATCAACCTTACAGAAAGTCATCACCGGATTGGTTGTATCAGTATGGTCAGTTCCGCTGGCCATGGTTGCTCCAGTCCAGGAAGTTGGTCCATCGATAATCCAGTCGGTGTCAAGCGTCTCAGTTGTATCGGTCACGAAGGAGAAGGTCAATTCAGCGTCGCTCTTGATGTAATGGTCGACGTAACCGCCTGTGCTCGGGTCGTTATCTGGGATAACGCCGTTGATTTGCAAATCCAAGCCGTTGCCGAGAATACCAAATCCAGATGGATAAGGTGTCACTTGGTAACTGAGCATGTTTCCAAGCAGAGGCAATGTGGTGCTGTCAGCACGTTCTGAGTGGGTCGAAACGTCAATCGTCGAAATAATCATTCCACCGGATTGGTAACTGCAAACACCAAGAATCGTGTCTTTCTGTTCTGCAGCAGTTCCGTCTTGACGAATGATTCGTTGGAAAGTTCCATCTTTCTTTGATTCACTGTATCCACCACAACGTTCTGGAACATTGTTGGCGCTTTGTGAGTTGGTATCCAAAATCGCAGTCGCCACAGTCGAAGATGCGTCAAAGCCTTGGAAAGCAGCCAAATCCACATTGTCCATCAATGGATGATATGGGTCTGCAAAATTGGTCTCAGCATAGGTAATCGGTGCGTCATCCAAGTTTCTGCTTGCAATGTTCAATCCAAATGGTAGACGTCCAGAGAGGCCTTGACCAAGTCCGTAGATTTGGCTACCTTGAGGACCAAGGTGGGCTTGCACTGTTCCACCGGCGAACATGAATCCTTCCAGAGTATTCTTATTGGCGGTTGAACCTAATTTTTGGTAATATCCACGGCCACCGTTTTCGATATCCTTAGCAGCAATATCGGTTTGCCAAGGCAAGACAATCTTGTCGTAATGGGTAAACCAACCGCTGAGGAAGTAAGTATCCCAGTCGTTGATATCAAACTGTGTGTATGACATTCCCAAGAGATCGAGGTCTTGCTTAATTGCAGTGGTTCGAGGAGATGTGTCTGAAAGAATCGCTACATCAACATGGTCTGCAAAGGTTGCATGGAAGTATCGAACGTTTCCAGACGGGTTTCCGTTTGCAAGTTCTGAATCAAAACTAATATTGTATTCATGGCCATCCATCCAGCCGTTCCATGGCGTGAAGGTGATGTCAATGAGTTGGTGCGATTCCAAAGATTGAGCAGGGCCTGCAGTAGTTGAGTGAGCAACTGAACCAGTCGTCATATCGTAGATGTTCATGTTAAACACATAATCACCAGCAAGAACTCCATTGGTAGCCTTAACAGTCCAATCATGAGTGAGTGCGCTGTCAATAGGCATGACACACTCCAATGTTTGGTCGTTCAAACAATTGAGAGTGTTTGGCTTACCAAGAGTAATATCAACTGATTCGACGTTGAAGATAACGGTCTCTCTGTTGTTGGAAACCGATAGTTCATTGTCGTTAAACCACGGCTTTCCAACCGTAGTGTTGTCGAAGATTGTTTCAACTTCAATTTTGTAAACTCCCGCAAAGAACTCGTGACTTGCGACAAAGTCGGATGATGATTGTTCAGCATCGACATTGGTTCGAGAAATGGTGTATGCATTGTCTTCAACGAAGGTAAATTCTTGCAGCGTGATGTTGTTGAACGCAACACCCTTGAAACCGTCATTAACACCGTTTCTTCCGTCGTCATCGGATTGGAATTCAAAGTTAATGTCAACAGTTGATCCTGAAAGCGATGTGCATTCAAAGTCCCAGTTTGCAGAGTTCGCATCAGAGGTGTTAAGCACATACAAATGAGTCAAGTCAATGCTTGTTGTTGCAACAAGATCGTTAGTATTGAAGAAGACATTGTAGTTTCCAGCAGAACCATCGGTGGATGCATCATCGCCAATATAGGAGATTTCAGCAAAGTCGATTGGTTCAGAAGCATTGACGATGTTGTCGCCGTTTTCATCTTCTTGGCAAGTACCGTCTTCGTTGTAATCGTTCCATTGTCCCATAACAACGCTGCTGTAAGTTGCACCGTCACGAAGGATATCAAGGGTCATTGCAGCGTAATCATTGACGTCAACAATGCTGGTTCCGTCAGAGTCAATTCCGTAGAAAGTGTCAGCATAGTATTCGAAGTTGAGTGAAACGAAGTCACCGCTCATCGAAGTCAAATCCACATCTGGTATGGTAAGTGTCTCGTTTGCCCAAGCATCGCCGTAGCCGTTTGAACCGGTGTCACACGGATGGCCGAACCAATACGCATAGTTGTTGAAAATCTTGTCTTGGCACGAAGCTTCGTTGTAGAGAGCCCCTTGTGGGTTTTGGCTTTCCTCGTATCGGTAACCGTCCGTACCTCCTTCAAACGTTTCTTCACACAATGCACTTGGAGTTCCGCAATAGATGTCGGATGGCGTTGCTGAGAAAACAGAGGCTTTGATATCAAAGTCGACCGCAGTATTGCCCCAGTTATTGGTTGCAACTTCAATGTCAAAGACACCTTCAGCATACAATCCTCCAGGATTGAAATACTCAAGACTCTCAACCATTGGGTCGTAAAGATTCAGTGGAGTGATGTAACCAACAATCTCGTCATTTTGAGATTGCTCGTCCCACGAATTACCGCTCAGTGTAGCAGAAATTCTGTATGTCGTGTCGTTCAACAGGTCTGCTGTAATTGAAGAAGTATATTCTTCACCAGGACCAAGGTTGTTGAGCGGGACATTTGCTTGTTGAACTTGCGGGTTTGGCTCGAAAGCCGTGGTTTGCTTCCAAATAGTCAAATTGTCAACTGCATATCCGTCTCGGCCTGACCATCGACTTTCGTTATCATCGGAAATGGAACCTTCGAATCCAGTTCGTAGACGGAATCGGATATCGATTGTTTCTCCAGCCCATGGACTGAGGTCAAACGCGCCTATGCCCTCTTCAGTGAAGTTATTCCAACCGTAGTTGGTTCCGAATGAGTAAACACCGTAGTAGTAGATTCCTTCAGGTGAACCGCCAATGGCTTGCTTATACATACGGTCCATGTCAAATCCGCCCCACATCGATTCACCAGATGCGCATGCACCTGCGATTTGAGCGCTTTGAGGACACGAGATAGTTGACCATCCATTCTCAACACTGCCGATTTCAATCATTGCAATGTCGTCCCAAACGTCTCCAGCGAGGTAGTTACCGGATGTGTCGAGGCTTCCCAATACACCATGTCCGAGGTGTTGGAATAATTCGAGGCTCATGAAAGCTCGATCGGAACCTGTCAAGTCAACATCTTCCAAAACCATAGCATCGTCCCAGTTACGTCCGTATCCAGACCATGTATCTCCAGAAGAGTTGGTTTTGTATTCTCCAGCCCACATGAAATCGGTCGGATTGATATAATTCGCTGAAACATTTGGACCATTGTTTCCATCAGTTGCACCGACGGAGTGATTGGTTTCTTCGTGCCAATATGTGGATTGGTCAACGTATTCTTCAAACGCCCAAGTACATCCGCTGCATGCGGCCTTGTTCTCTGGAGCATCCCAATCCATCTCGTAGACAGTTGTATTGGAAGAGTTTAATTGATCGACGACCTTCAATTCAACATCGAGTGTTGCCTGTTGGCCATTGAGAATGTCCATACCAGTATTTGTGACGGTGACATTGATGTCACGAGTTCCTTCACCGACAATTCCGTAGAATTTGTCGACTGGAGATATTTCTATCGAAGAGACAGACAAATCTTTACTGTCCATTTCGATGACCGAAACCGTGTCGTATTGACCTTCCCAACCGAAGTTGTCTCTCCATGAAGTGAAACGCCAATTTGCATGACCGACAACCAAATCATCAGCAGAGTTACTTGCACCTGCAAGTTGTCCAACTGCGACAACATTCGGTCGTCGACCTGCTGCATAGGAAAGTGGACCCAAATGGCCACCGTTTCCGTCTGAGAGGGTTACCTGAACGGTTGTTGGGAAATTAAGGTAGAAAGAAGAAGTTGAACCACCTGCTGAGTCTGTTGTGTTTTGTTGGTAAGCAATGGTCGGATTTATGAAATCCGGTTCTTGGTCACCGTTCAAATCGGTAACTGCGACTTGCCAAGAGATGTATGGCCCAAAGTAAGCAAGTGTAGGTGAACTCCAAGTTCCAACTGCAGAAGACGTAACGTAAGTGACGTTTTCGAGGTTTGCATCATTCAGCACCATAACATCGATTACGCCATCTTCGTCCATGTCTCCGATATCGAAATTCTGTGAAGTGACAGTGTTCATGTTAATGACATGAGAGTTTGGTGGAGGGCTGGTTGCGCTGAACGTGTATGTTGCAGGGTAAGTGTTCGTCAAACAACTGAATTCGATAATCGTCATGTTGTCATCGTTACCTGGGTTGGTAACTTGGCCCGTGCTGTAATCTACACCTTCGTTGCGTTGTAGCCATATGTCGTCATCGGTACAGGTTCCTGAAAGCCCACCGGTTTCAGTCTCTCCCCAATCTCCGACTTCCATATTGGTGTAGGAGTTTTGTTGAGAAGAACCGAGAGAGGTAATGATTCCTTGAGTTCCGCTGTTAATCGGTCCACGGTAAGTAACAACACGCTGTGTTGTGATGTCAGCCATCAAATCAAGAATGTAAACATCGTCGTTTCCGTCTTGGTTCGCGTCGCCCACTGCAAGGTCCCAAGCCCAGAAGTGAGTGAATCGAGCACCAATGCTCCACGTTTGTTCATTACATCCACCGTTTTCAATGATGGTGACGTTACCAGGTTCACCTGCTGGTGCTCCGTTATCGTCAGTCTTGAATGGATTGTTTCTTTGGAAAATCACGATGTCAATAGCAGAGTCGCCGGTGAATTCTCCGACTTCAATAAATTGAACATTTGAAAATTCATCCCATTCGGCGTTTCGGCTTGTGTTCTTCGAAACCCAAACATCTTGTCGCTCGCTGAAGTCGCCGTTACCATCGTTCCAAAGAATCGAAATGGTGTGGGTGCCGTCAGTAGCCATAGCTAAATCATTGTGACCATCACAATTGAAATCGCCGATAGCAACATCATGCGGGTCACGGTTCGTGGTATACGAACGAGCCATAGAAGCACTTGCTGTGGCAGCAATTGCAGCGGTGGTCGAAAGTAACATCAGCATGACAAGGAACATGCTTAGGGCGCGGCTCTTGAGGTGGTGGTTCTTGGGAATCATCAACATCACTAATCTTCCCCAATCTCTGTTGCACTTTAATTGCTTTGCTTTCAGGTTCTCTAACCGTTGCTGCAAAAAGCCATGCAGTGGCCCGATTACAAGTCAATTTTTAAGAATGGAAGCATTTCGCTTCTTGCTGCACAAAAAAGGAAATTTTTTGCTTAGAATTTTCCGGCTAACCATCGTGGAGAAGGACCCCATCCAGTAGCATCTCCACCGTGTACTTTGACGAGTTTACCAGCAGAGAAAAGAGATTCAAGCCAGACCAAAAGTTTGGTTCCTTCTCTACCACCTAATCGCTTACTTGCAATTTCTTCAATATCTTCTGTCTTGAGAGCAGTAATGCCGTATTCACGAACAACCAAATGCAATAATTCCCTCAGCCATGCTTCTGCCATTGGGTCAACACTCATTGCACCTTGAACTGGCTGCGGAGGGTCCATTTCCTCTAATGTTGCCATCAGTTCAATCGGGTCTGGGCGAATCGGATCTTCTAAGCCGAGTAATTCAAGCTCTTCAGCAAGGTTCAGTTGACCGATAGGGCGTCGAACAACTGGGATTCGTGAAGGGTCAGGTGTTGGACCCATGTCAAGTGGTTTTTGACTCAGAGGCACATCGCTGTTTTCGTCGAATTCCTCGTCTTCATCCGGTATGTGGATTCCTGAAGTATTTGTTGCCCTTACTTCGACGGCGATGGGCATTGTCCAACCTACACCTTCTAATCCAAGTTCGGCGATGTGTTGTTTGACCCAAGAAGCTTCACCTTCCAGAAGAACTTGAACATCATGTTCGTCCGAACGAAATCGGTAACGAACTTGCCCACGTAGTTCAGCCATCAGTCTCAGTCCATTGTGCAGTGTGTAATCAACTTAGTGATAGGGAAATTCTCTGTTATTCTGATTTTGCAAGTTGTCGCAAAACAGTATGAAGAATACCTCCGTTGCGATAATAATCAACTTCAACCGGAGTATCGAGGCGGACTTGAGTTTTGAACGAAGAAGTTGTGCCGTTCGAATGTGTTGCAGTTACATCTAAGATCTCGAGAGGTTGAACTTCATCAGTCACTGGTATCGAAAACGATTCAGTACCATCAAGGCCAAGAGATTCGTGTGACTCACCTTCGACAAAAGTAAGAGGTAAAACACCCATCCCTACAAGATTTGAACGATGAATACGTTCAAATGAAGTCGCAATAACTGCCTCCACACCGAGAAGATAGGTGCCTTTCGCAGCCCAATCTCGTGATGAACCGGTCCCATACTGGCTTCCGGCAAGAACGACTTTAGCACCCTCGTAGGATTGAGCAGCATCGTAAACAGAAACAACTTCACCGGTCTTGAAATCTAAAGCGAATCCTCCCTCAGTGCCTGGTGCCATTTGATTACGAATACGGACATTGGCAAAAGTACCTCGCATCATAATTTCATGATTACCTCTTCTGCTCCCGAATGAATTGAAATCGTTCCGGTCAATGTTGCGCTCAGTAAGCCATTTACCGGCGGGCCCATCTGCAGGGAAAGCTCCCGCTGGAGAGATGTGATCGGTTGTAATTGAATCACCTAACTTCAACAACACACGAGCGTTATCAATACTTGAGATTGGTTGAGGTTCTGGCGATAGACCCGAGAAGAATGTCGGTAATCGAATGTAAGTAGAATCACTGTGCCACGGGTAAAGGGGGCTTGGCTCAGAGGGGATGCTGTCCCAGCGAGGTTCATTCATTGCATCTGCATAGCGTTGCCTGAACATATCCGGAGTAATCACAGTCAGAGCCTCAGCCAATTGCTCATCACTCGGCCAAATATCACTCAGCATGACGGGAGTACCATCGTGAGAAATACCGAGTGGTTCAGTGGTTAAATCCACTTCCAATGAACCGGCTAAGGCATAGGCGACAACGAGTGGCGGACTGGCAAGATAAGACGCTTTCACCTTACCGTGAACTCGACCTTCAAAATTACGATTACCAGAAATTACCGAACCTACGATGAGTCCTTCCTCATCAATTGCAGCCTCGATTTCTTCAGGGATAGGGCCGGAGTTCCCGATACACGTCGTGCATCCATAACCAACAACATTGAAGCCGAGTGCATTCAAATCTTCTTGCAGACCAGATGCTTCGTAATATTCGGTTACAACTCGACTGCCCGGGGCAAGCGAGGTTTTGACCCAAGGTTTGACTTCCAATCCATGGGCTCGCGCATTACGTGCAAGAAGTCCTGCTGCAAGCATGACATCTGGATTCGAAGTATTTGTACACGATGTAATCGCAGCGATGACAACATCGCCGTGGTTGAGGTCAAATTTATGCCCATTTCTCTCAGCTAGTGCGCTGTTGGAAAGTTGTTCAGTCGAGAGACCGTGCCCATGATGTCCAAGTTCGTGAGTAAGTGATTGCTCAAAATGGTGTTTCATATTCGACAAATCGACCCGGTCTTGAGGACGTTTTGGACCTGCAAGAGCGGGTTGAACAGTTGAGAGGTCAAGTTCTAAGATGTCGGTGTAAGATTTCTCTGCATCCTCTGAGGAATACCAAAGGCCTTGAGCACGAGAATAGGCTTCAACTCCGGCAATAGCATCATCATCTCGACCGGTTAATCGCATATACTCAAGCGTGCGCTCATCTACGGGGAAGAATCCACATGTAGCACCGTATTCAGGAGCCATATTGGCAATAGTTGCTCGGTCTGCCAATGAAAGGGCAACCATTCCTGGCCCGAAGAACTCGACAAACTTGCCCACAACACCGTGCTCTCGAAGGATTTCGACAATTCTTAACGTCATATCTGTAGCAGTGACGCCAGGATTGAGTGCGCCAATAAGTCGCATTCCAACCACATCTGGCGCAAGCATGTAAATCGGTTGTCCGAGCATAACTGCTTCAGCCTCTATACCACCTACTCCCCAGCCAAGAACTCCAAGACCGTTGATCATGGTGGTGTGAGAATCTGTTCCGACCAACGTATCTGCAAGCCAAATGCCATTTTCTTGACGAGCAACACTCGCAAGATATTCCAAATTCACTTGATGTACAATTCCTCGAGAAGGTGGGACTGCTTGGAAGTTATCAAGCGATTGTTGACCCCACTTGAGGAATGTGTAGCGTTCCATATTTCGGTGATATTCTATATCGAGATTGAGTTGAAGTGCATCGCTGTTCGCACCATCAATGTCAACTTGGACCGAATGGTCGATGACCAAATCTACAGGAACCTGAGGATTGACTTTTTCAGGGTCTCCGCCCATTTCGACCATCGCATCACGAAGGGCGGCTAAATCGACAACCGCAGGTACACCGGTGAAATCTTGTAAAATTACACGTGAAGGACGGAATGGAATTTCACCACGCTCACCGCTTGGCGTCCATCCAGCGATGTTTCGAATATCTTCGTCACGAATTAAGAAACCGTCGTGACCCCGTAATGCGCCCTCGAGGAGAATACGAATAGAATAAGGCAATGAAGACGTGTCAATCCCGTTTTCATCTAGTCCATCAAGAGCAAAATAGTCGCCACCTACTGAGAGACTGCGCCGCGCATTGTATGGGTCGAGTGGCGTCATGTTTCAAGCCATTCGGCCATCATCTATGAACAAAACCCTTGACAACTGCTGAGATTGTACCGGGAATATGGCCTAACTCACCAGAATTGATACCATGGTTCGGAGGCATCACCGTTGAATGTAGCACTGGAAAGTCTTACCTCATCGACAGGATCGCTGCCGGAGGTTTCGACTGCATCGATTTTATCGACAACGTCTTGTCCGCTGATAACTTGCCCGAAGACCGTATGTACTCCATCAAGGTGACTCGGTGTTGAATCAGGTGAGACAATGAAAAACTGTGAACCTCCTGTATGTGCAGCACTGGTTTTCGCCATAGAGAGCGCATAGGGCTGATGGACAAGACCGTTGTCGGCCTCATCTGGTAAAGTCCAGTCCGCTGTTGCACAGTCCGCTGAAGAAGACATAGCTTGTCCGTTACAATACCCTGACCAAACAACAGCATGCCCGCCGGTTCCGTCAAAATTTGTGAAATCTCCTCCTTGAAGCATAAATCCTTGAATAATCCGATGATAAATCGTGTTGTCAAAATAACCCTCATTGACAAGTGCTTTGAAATTTTCAACATGAAGAGGCGCATCATCAGGATACAATTCAATGGTAATAGTACCCGTCTCTTGAACTCCATTTGGATTGGTCCAACTCATCTCAAAAATTACTTCATTACCATATGATTTTGGTTGAGCTAGTATTCCTAAACCTGCCAAAATAAGAATAAGGCTGGCTACAAAGGCAAACATTCCAGCGACAGTTGGCGTACCGTCGTTCATCAGACGAGGAATGACGCTCTCGCTGATTCGCTTGTCTTGCATTTCATTGAGAATCTCGTTGTAAGCGTTGTTCGATTTCTTATCTTTCGGATTCATTTTCACTGAATCTCGAAGTAAACCTGCTGCTTTACGATATTCGGATTTTGAATTCGTGCGTTGGGCAATTTTATGGGTTGCTTCACCAGCAAGACGCAAGGTCGTTGGATGGGTGCCGTCTGCATCAACCTCGCGAAGAACCAGTAAGGCGCCTTCCGGCTTTCCTTTTGCGATCGATTTCTCCGCTTTATTCCAAGCGCTCTTTCGGACCTCTTCTGTGTCAAAAGGGCTTTTTTTCTGAACTTTCTCGGTATCTAAAACGATTTTGGAAGGCTTGTCAGCAGTATCCGCCATATCCATCCCAAAGGGGGTGAGGTTTTGAGTATCACGGCAAAAAAGAAACACTCATTTGAAGTAGATTGAACGAAAAAACGCGGTGAATTTGCCAACCGTTGCATCAACATGTTCAAAGAGTGTATGTGAAACCCGACGCTAAGAGACGCAGAGTCGAATGACAGATTATGCACTCGGGGGACAAAACACAATGGAAACCATTGCCAACGACTTCACCATCAATATCGCTACCGCAAACGGAACAGGTTCGCAATCTGCGAACCTTATTCTCCTCCAGTCTCTGTTTGAGATGGGAGTTCCAGTCAGCGGAAAAAACATGTTTCCGTCAAACATTTCAGGGCTCCCAACATGGTATATTGTTCGACTCTCCGACCACGGCTATCAAGCGCCTGGTAATCGCACTCACATCCAGGTCCTCGTAAATCCAGCCACTTGGCATGAGGACTTAGAAAGTCTTGAACCCGGTTCAGTTGTCATTTGGAACGAGAACGCGAAGATGGAAATGACGCGAGATGATGTCGTATCCTACCCAATTCCAATGTCAGCATTAGCGCGAAAAATCAATCCGAAAATCGCCAAATTGGTGACCAATATCATCTATGTCGGCGTACTTGCTGAACTTCTTGGAATCGACCAAGATGAACTTGAAGCAGCAGTTGCAAAGCAATTCAAAGGAAAAGCAACTGCAGTTGAACTCAACATTACTGCTCTTGGACTTGGGCGTGACTACTTCAAAGAAAACCTCACAAAAAGCGACCCTTATGTTGTTGAAAAGCGAACCATCGAAAAGCCACAATTTTTCATTGAAGGAAATGAAGCGGCCGCTCTTGGTTGCCTTTATGGTGGTGTACAAATGCTTGCATGGTATCCAATCACACCTTCTTCATCTCTGGCAGAAGGTATCATCAATTACATCCCGCAACTCCGTACTGATGATGATGGTAAGGTAAACTGTGCAGTCATACAAGCAGAAGATGAACTCGCAGCAGCAGGCATGGTCTTGGGCGCTGGCTGGGCAGGCGGACGCGGTATGACGGCAACCTCNGGACCNGGTATTTCTCTCATGCAGGAATTTATCGGACTCGGTTATTTTGCTGAAATACCATCCGTCTTTTGGGANGTTGTTCGTGTNGGACCTTCTACNGGTTTGCCTACNCGAACCCAGCAATCNGANATNACCATGNTGTATGANGGAAGNCANGGNGATACGCAACACATCGTAATNATCCCCGGNACCGTTGAAGAATGCTTTGAATTTGGNTGGCGANCNTTNGACTANGCTGANNGATTNCAAACNCCAATNTTCGTCATGAGCGANCTTGATTTAGGAATGAACCGATGGGCATGTGATGGATTTGAATATCCTGACCAAGACATGGATCGAGGAAAAGTTGTTCGTGACCGAGACNTNTTTGAGGCATTCGAAGAATTTGGACGNTANCTGGATGTCGATGGTGANGGAATCCCNTATCGTACTCTNCCTGGCTCCGGCATGGACCCCATCCTTTACCGNGGAACTGGACACAANACGAAAGGNGTNTACTCTGAAAANCCGCATGATTANTACGANCTTATGCAGCGNTTNAGAANGAAAATCGATGGTGCTCGAGACGAGNTNCCAGCNCCAATTCTNCGAGAAGAAGAAGAGTGCGAAATCGGNATTATTTACCTNGGNAGTATGGAAAATACAATTCAAGAAATTGATGATATCCTTGAAAATACTGGTATTAAAGTCAGTCAATGCAGAGTTCGTGCTTTACCAATGCACAGNGANNTTGAAAATTTCATTCGCCGACATGAAATGACCATTGTTCTCGAAATTAATCGGGACGGACAGTTGTATGGCATTCTGCGAAAGGAATTGCCGAACGATTTGATNNCCAAAGTTCGTTCTGTTGCTTACAGTGACGGAGTGCCTCCTCGAGCAGGCATTTACGCAGAACGAATTCTTGAAACTCTGAAGGAGGAAGGACAATGAGCGAAAAACCGAAGCGGCCTGCACGAGCGATTAAACTCAATATGCTTGATGAACCGAAGGACAGTTACACTGGAGGAAAATCCTCGCTTTGTCCTGGTTGNGGTCACGATCAAATCTCNAANGTCATCGTTACTGCNGCNTGGGANAANGGNATNNANCCGCATCGAGTCGCGAAAATGTCAGGTATTGGATGTTCCTCGAAAACTCCAGCATACTACCTCGGTAAATCCCACGGTTTCAATACCGTTCACGGCCGAATGCCTTCGGTAACAACCGGTGCTTATGCGATCAACAAAGATTTACTCTACATTGGCGTTTCNGGTGACGGTGATTCTGCTTCAATTGGAATTGGACAACTTATTCACGCCATTCGGCGAAACATGGACATGGTNTACATNGTNGAAAACAANGGNGTTTACGGATTGACGAANGGNCAATATTCTGCAACAGCAGATATCGGTTCCAAGAAGAAGAAAGGCGCACCGAATGAAACGCAGCCAATCGACTTGTGTGCTCTTGCCATTAATTTGGGCTGCTCGTTTGTGGCTCGCTCGTTCTCAGGTTCAAAGAAGCAACTGACTGCACTGCTCAAGGCTGCAATGTCCCACAAAGGGTTTGCCTTCATCGATGTTATCAGTCCATGTGTTACGTTCAACAATAACGATGAATCTATGCGGTCGTATGGATATGTCAAAGAAAATGAAATNACGCTTCACATGACCGATTATATCCCTCATTTCAACCCGGTTGAAGAAGTTGAAGTTCCAGAAGGTCACTACACAGATATTACACTTCACGACGGTTCAACAATTCGTTTGGAAACAATCTCTGCAGAACACGATCCTGGCAATGCAGTCGCAGCATTAACGGCACTACACCAGGCTGAGGCGGATAAGAAACACGTAACCGGACTTTTGTATTTTGACAGTTCAAAACCCTCTTTAGCAGAGGATATGGAACTGGTCGATACTCCACTTGTTGATGTCCCTGATGCCGTATTGAGGCCCAGTAAAGATACGCTGGATAAAATCAATGCAATATTGCACAGTTAGAATAAATTAAACGATTGCTAGATCAGTAAATTTTCCCCGTTAGTCGGCGGAAAAGCCGTGTGAACAACGAAACATGTGGACGTTCACTGAGACCTAACCTCCAGTCTAATTCGTCGGCTTGCTCGTATTTGAGTAATTCTTCAAACCCACCAATCCATTCATTATTGATGAAAATTTGAGGAATAGTTTTACTGCCGTTGGTTCGTCTTCGAAATTCCATATCAACTCTCCGAGAAGAACCTAATTTTATCTCTTGATAACTGACATTCTTAGAATCCAGTAATCGTTTTGCATTAACACACGCTCCACACCCTCGATTGGTGTAAAGCTCGACCTTTGCCATGAGGAGCGGTCACACTGCCATGCTTCAAACTCTTTCATTCAAAAAGCGGTGGTAGTCCCTCTCGGATTTGAACCGAGGTCGGAGGAACCAGAATCCTCCATGATGGACCGCTACACTAAGGGACTG